>JAZOVT010000017.1:0-89555 GCA_045658845.1 Alistipes sp. | reverse complement strand
GAATGCCACCTCGCCATTCTGGAATGCCAACGAGTGTACCAGCCCAAACCAAATACCATTGATTATGATGGCGGGATTCAGCGACGGTCTGCCTCCCTCACGCAAGGCGCTACACATTAATCCGAGCATTACACCGCGGCAGATAATCTCCTCGTCGATGCCCGGCATAGAGATCTGAAAAAGTAGTGTTTCAGCGTCAAATTCCGCTTCTCCCAAAAGGCCTGCAAGAATGGAGACAGATAGAAGCCCGATAGCAACCTTTAATGCCGAGCGAAGTCCCTCCTTATCCTGTTTGAGGGTAAAGAAGTTGTTGTCGGCGAACTGACGGCGAAAGAGGAGATACATCGCAACACCACACGCTATGCCAAACAACTTGCCATTCCAATTCCAACTACCATTAATAAAGTGTAGAGAATCTAAAAGGTACGGTAAAACGAGAGCAATGCTATATAGACAATAGCACACGACAATGCTCAACACACGCAAATAGTTTTCGCGCGTGCGCTCCTTCATAAAGATAAGCAGAAGCGGGACGATTACTGCCAGATGCAGCAGTGGATTGAGTAATAGTTGGGCGTTTTGCATAGTTTATTTTAGTTTATTCTTTTCCTTACAATAAAATTACGTCATCCCACATTTCCGCACATAAGTTGCAACCTGATACAGACAAGCCTCCTTGCGGAAATGATTGGAATCTACCTTTGTTGAGTATGTTTTGCTGATACAGACTCTATTTACGCCACCACACAAAGGTAGATTAATTTTGAATTTTGAATTTTGAATTTTGAATTGTTTGCACGATGTCGGCGGCAAACCTCTCACTCGCACCCGCGCCGCCGATAATCTCGCGCAACTCATCAAAGTCCGAGAGCATCTTCTCTCGCTTCGCTCCACCAGGCAATATCGAGCGCAACTCCTTCTCGGCTTCATCAACCGAGGGATGATAAACCACCATCTCGCGCACCGCCTCGCGTTGCAAATTCAGGTTCACAAGCGACACATAGGGTATCTTCAAGAGGTAGGGCTTGCACTTTTCATAGAGCCACGGAATACCGTAAACCACCAACTCGGGGATGCCAATCAAGGCCGTTTCGAGCGTTGCCGTACCCGATGTAACCACCGCTGCCTCCGATATTTGCAACAACTCATAAGTCTTATCACAAACAAACTTTACGGGCATATCCTTCGTGAAGACCTCATACTGCTCTTTGGCAATCCACCCCACGCCCGCAACTACAAACTGTCGTTCGGGCATACGTTCGGCCAACTCGGCCATAAATCGCAGATTGGCCTTAATCTCGCTCACGCGACTACCAGCCAACAACGCCACAATAGGCCTCTCATCCAAACCGTTCTCCTTGCGGAACAGACTCTCTTCGGGGGCTGCGGCACAACGCTGGGCAATGGCATCCATCAGGGGATTACCCTCGAAGTGAGGCTCGATGCCCTTCTCTCGAAAATACTCCTTCTCGAAAGGGAAGATAATATAGAGTTTATCGACAAACTTTTTGAGAGCCTTCACACGATGCTCCTTCCACGCCCACACCTTGGGGGCAATATAATAATGTACGGGGATGCCGTTGTTGTGAGCAAACTCCGCCACCTTGATGTTAAAGCCTGGGTAGTCAATCAAAATCACCACATCGGGGGCATAGGCCTTGATGTCACGACAGCAATCCTTCATCTGCGAAAGGATGGTACGGATATTCATCGCCACCTGCACAAAACCGAAAAACGACATTGCACGATAGTGCTTTACAAGATTATCCTTGCCACCCACCTCGGCCATCATATCGCCACCCCAGAAACGAAACTCCGCCTCGGGGTCGGCCTTAACGATGCCCTTCATCAAATTCGAACCGTGAAGGTCTCCTGATGGTTCTCCTGCTATGATATAATATTTCATATTCTATTATAAATCAATTTCAAGAAGGTCTGGACGTAACTGCTTGGTGCGCTCATACGACTGCTCCTCCTGCCACTTCTCTATCTCGGCAAAGTTGCCCGACAGAAGCACGTCGGGGACACGCCAGCCACGAAACTCCGCAGGGCGGGTATAGACGGGCGGGGCAAGCAAGTCATCCTGAAAACAGTCGGTCAGGGCCGACGCCTCGTCGCCAATAGCGCCAGGAATCAATCGTACAACAGAGTCGGCAATAACGCAGGCCGCCAACTCGCCACCCGTCAGGACATAGTCGCCAATGGAAATCTCTCGCGTGATAAGGTGCTCGCGGATGCGGTGGTCGATACCCTTATAATGACCACAGAGGATGATGATATTCTCGCACATCGAGAGGCGGTTGGCCTCGTGCTGGTTGTAGGTGATGCCATCGGGCGAGGTGTAGATTATCTCGTCGTAGGTGCGCTCCGACTGCAACTTCTCGATGAGTTCGAACACGGGCTCGCACTTCATCACCATACCAGCCTCGCCACCAAAGGGATAGTCGTCGGTAGTCTTGCGCTTATCGTGAGCATAATCGTGCAGATTATGCACCACAATCTCGACCAGGCCCTTCTCCTGCGCACGTTTTAAGATAGACTCGCTCAAAGGCGAGGCAACCAACTCGGGAACAACGGTAATAATATCTATTCGCATAATACCTTAACAGTTATATTTTTCTAATCTATTTTGTTGGGTAATTTCTAACTATCAGTTCTCATTAGGCCCGATTGCGGCTTCCAGCCGCATTTACAAATCTGACCCACCCCTAAATCCCCGCCTCAGGCAGGGACTTTGGTCGCCATAAATGGCTCCGTGTCGGGCGTCAGAAGTGATTTCGTCTATTCAAACCTGAAAATTATATCCTTATCACTCTCCACCTCAAGCGGCACTTCAACTCCCGCCTGAAGCATATAGGCCTGATAGCCCAAATCCACCATCAACGACACAATATCGCGGCGTGTCGCGCCATCGGTTTCAATCAGCAAAGTCGGATGGTGACGCTCCAAAATGGGCTTCAGTTCGGGGATGACAACTCGCTCATAGCCCTCGATGTCACATTTAATAAAATCTATGCGCTTGAGGTCAGCAAATAGTTGGCTGCCACGCTTCATTTGTGCAGTAAAACGCACTGCATCCTTTGACAATTCACCTTCACTCACGAAGTTACGTCCCGTGCCGAAATATCCGGCCGCCGCAACCGAGTCGTTAGCCATCTCTATCGCTCGTTCCTCCTCGCCCAATGCATAATTGAGCAGGGTGGCGTTGTCGCAGCCACGCATATTACGTTGCAAAACGCTGAAAATTACGGGCACAGGCTCAACGGCATACAGATGCCCTTCAGCCCCCACTATGTCGGCTATCGGGCGGGCATAATAACCCAGATTGGCTCCTATATCGATAGCCGTATCGCCCTTTGCGACTAACTGCGGCAGATGATAGACATACTCCAGCGCACGCCCCTTGCGGCCAAGCCCCAATGCTCGATAAACAAAGAACATACGGCTCACCACACGCAGATAATTCTCCAGCGAGAGCAGGCGATACAATATGCGATGAAAAAGTTTTCCCATTTTATTTGTCTTACTTATCTATTCTATAAAACATTCTCTTTAAGTCGAACGTCACGACATCGGTGGCACTCAACAAATCAACGCCTGCCACACCATCGTATTGCTCAATGAACGGCTCGCCGTCTTCATACTTTATAGGCATATTTACAGCCACCTTTTTAAGTTGCACTGCCGTTGTTCCAACCACAAATTCAACCTCGGGCATAGTGCGTGTATCGCGCCACTCGACACCTCCAAATCCTCCACTGCGTGAACGCTCAACCTCACCACCACTCTGCTCGACACGTTGCTGAAAGCGATTATAGTATCGTGATGATAGGATGGTTTTGGTATTTCCCGTATCGAACTGCATCACAACTCGCTCCTGCCCATCTTGACAGCAGATATAATATTGCGAATCAAAAAACATATTTCGCTCGGCAGGGGCTGCACTCTCTTCGGCGGGCAAAACCAAACGCTCGCCATCACGCTCAAAACGCACCTCGCCCAACTTTCTAATGACGTGCGTACCCAACACAGCCTCGCATAGGCCCTCAACCTCTACATTTTCAGGCACGATATTATCGACCACAAAGAAGGTTGTATTGTGTATCACCACATCACCGATTCGCATCTCTGGCAGAACACCCAATTTGGCATAACCCTCCTCAACGCCTCGAATCAATATATCATCGGCAATAATCTCAACGCCCAATCGCTCTGCTGCGGTAGTCGAGATAAAGTTGGCATTCATACAACCCGTATCGAAAATAAAATCCTCCACATTATCGCCCACCTTCACATCAACAACAAGGTGTTCACCCTCACCCATCTTGCGAATCTCGACAGGAATCTCCACATCACTTTTCGGGCGTTCCACCTCAACCGTCGGACGAGTAGCCATAGCCGAGAACCAACGCGACATAGACTCCAAATTTCGACGGCTGTCGTGAGCCAAATCATCCTCGGGCAACGACAACAGAAGAAGTTGCACAATGCCAAGAGCCGACTTATAATCCTCCAACGACAAAAAGTTGACAAGTGCCAAATTCTGCATACCGAAGATTACCTCGCCACCCAATTCGGGAGCAAATTCACCAACCTTGTCTATTGCTCGGTTGCTATCCTCGAAACGGCCCTCGTGATAGGCCGTAATCGCATCGGCCAACGCCAAAAGAGGCTTCGAGAGTTTGTCGCGCAACGAGGGCAACTCCCGACTCAGCGTAATATACTCCGAGGTGTTTATCAACTCCCCAACGCGAGCATTGGCATTGTCCGCAGAGGGTTGTTGCGCATACACACCAACGGTAGCGCACAATACGAGGATTAAGGTTGATAGGATTCGCATATTAAGGGTATAATGAATTAGTTACGATAATTAATCTCGTTGTTCAGCACCTCTACAACAAAGGGATTATACATCGACTCGTGGCCGATATTACTCTCCTCGCCGTGACCAGGGTAAATCTTCACCTCATCGCCCAACGGCAACAACTTGTCGATAATCGAACGCATAATCCACGAATAGTCACCACCAGGCAAATCGGTACGGCCTATGCTCTCGCGGAAGAGGGTATCGCCCGTAAACAGCACCTTCGACTGCGGCTCATACAGAGCAACGTGGCCCGGCGTATGGCCCGGAGTAGAGATTATCTGGAGTGTGGTATCACCGAAGGTGATGCTCTCACGGCCATCGAGGTCGATATCAATCTTCTCGGGCATAGCACCGCTACGCACACCAAACAGTTCGGCACTTGTTACGGCATTTTTCAGCAGGAACTCATCCTTCGACGAGAGTGCAAACTCGGCACCATATCGCTCGCAGACGTGTGCCACACCCAGCAAGTGGTCGAAGTGGCCGTGAGTATTGATTGCCACAACGGGCTTAAGGCTATTGTCGGCGATAAATTTCTCTAAAACATCGTTCTCGCGCTCCGACATATTGCCAGCGTCGATGATTGCCGCTTGCAAAGTATCGTCCCAAACGACATAGGTATTCTCCTGCAAGGGATTGAATATAAGACGTGCTATTTTCATAATATTTTATTTTACGTTTTATCTCTTTTACTTATCTGTCAAAGATAACTATTTTATTCAACTATATTGAGTATTTCATCTATCATAGAACACTCCTCATCGGAAAATTTTGGACTATGCAAGGCCGAAAGATTCTGGCTCAACTGTCCAGGAGAACTTGCTCCAACAATAACACTTGTAACCTTCTGATTCTGCAAAATCCAGCCAAGAGCCATAGACGAGAGTGACTCTCCTCGTTGCTCTGCCAAATCGTTAAGGCGGCTTATACGTTTATAGACTTGAGGCGTAAGCATATCCGAATGCAGATAACGCGGGTCCTTAGCCATACGACTATCGGATGGTATTCCGCCCAGATATCGGTCTGTGAGCAGGCCTTGAGCCAACGGAGAAAAACCTATAAAACCAACGCCATTCTCTGCTGCGGAATCAATTACGCCATCGCTTTGCAGAGATTGGTCAAAAAGATTATATCGCCCTTGATATATCAGGCACGGGACATTATGATTTCGCAAATATTCATATCCCTTCTCTGCAGCCTCCTTGGGCCAGCGAGACAATCCGACATAGAGAGCCTTGCCAGCACGCACGATATCGACCAATGCTTGTAGCGTCTCCTCCAGAGGAGTCAGTGGGTCGTAGCGATGACAATAGAAAAGGTCCACATAATCAAGTCGCAAACGACCAAGGCTCTGGTCCAAACTTGCTATAAGATGTTTACGCGAAGCCCACGAGCCATAAGGCCCCTCCCACATATCGTAGGCTGCTTTGGTCGCAATGAACAGTTCATCACGGTGAGAAGCAAAATCATCGTGCAGGAACTTACCGAGTCGCATCTCAGCGGCACCCGGATTGGGTCCATAGTTATTAGCCAAATCAAAGTGGGTGATACCTGCATCAAATGCTGCACGCACGATGTCCCTACTCTGCTCTTCAGGGGTAATAGTGCCGAAATTATGCCAAAAACCAAGAGATAATGCAGGTAGCATTACTCCAGATTGCCCACAACGGCGGTAGGTCATCTCTGCATAACGATTTGGATTGGCTTTGTACATATACTTAACACTAAGATTTGCTTATCAATATCTTTCTCCGTTACAATCCCCAATCTGCGGCTGTGGCCTTGCCCTTGGGGGCATTGGGGACATTGGCGAAGAATGTGAAGCCTGTCAGGCGCTCCAACTCCTCGACCGACATCATATCGGCAGCCGTAGGCTTGCGCCCTTTGGCCGAGTAGTGACCAACGACAAATGCTGCACACTTCAACTCATCGGCCTTGCACTCTCTGACACTACGGCCCGTCTTACCACTACGAGTTCGCAGTAGGACCTTATAATAGGCTGTCGGCACGCCGACCTTCTCGCCATCGTTCTTATTAACGGTAGTCGTAGCCTTGACCTCCAAACCCGAAGCATCGGCATAGTCATCGAATAAGCAACCCGTCACAACATACAATGTATCAGCACACGACTGCTTGTCGGCAAAGCGTTCCCAATTATTCCACGCACCATTCGCGGCGTTGAATCCCACCTGCAACTGCGGCGCGATATTGCTCGCGTAGAAGGTTTGGCGATTGGCCTGCTCGCTCGTTGTACGCTCGGCAGAGCCCACCAAATGGCCACGCGTATATTCTCCATAGGAGCGGCGCAACAATGGTTGGATATCCATCGGCAACGTGGGGTCAAAGATGAAGGCATCACTGCGAGAGGCCTCTCCCTTATAACTTGGGTGCATAGGTGATGCAACCCACACAGGGCAACGGTGCTCGCTACTGTAGCAAACGGTATAGTTACGACGGCTATCGTCGCACATATGGTAGGTCGTATAAAAATCCTCTCTCTCCACTTCTGCTGGCAACTCGGCCCAACCCTCGCGCAGAGTCTTATACTGCGATTTTGCGGCAGCGGTCGAGGCTTTAGAGGTTTTTTCCGTAGCAGGTTTTTCTGTTGCAGGTTTCTCCTCGTTGGAAACAGCGGGAGCAGCAGGCAACATCGGCTCGGCAACCTGCTCGACACTATCCAACGACTCCTCCTTGCTGGCTAATCTCTCCTCGTAGATATATTTACACCCGAGCAGAATAAGCACTATGCCCAGATAGAGCAACTGCCTCTTACCGCCGCGAGGCGATTGACTGCGGCGGCCCTTACGGCGAGTCCTACTGCGTGATGTACGTTGATTTATCATAACTCTTCTTTATTCTCTGTTCTGCGAATCAATCCAAATGGTTACTGGGCCATCGTTTACCAACTCTACGGCCATATCTGCACCGAAACTGCCCGTTGCGACACTCCTTCCCAAAGCCGCCTCAACCGAGGCAACAAACTTTTCGTACATAGGGCGCGATATAGCCTCCCCAGCCGCACGAAAATAGGATGGGCGATTACCCTTCTTGGTCGAGGCGTGCAGTGTAAATTGGCTTACAATCATCACCTCGCCCGCAACCTGCTGCACATCGAGATTCATCACTCCCTGCTCATCGTCAAAGATACGCAGGCGCAACAACTTTCCCGTGAGCCACTCTATATCGGCAGCGGTATCGGCCTCCTCAATGCCCACAAAGACCAAAAGACCTTGACCTATACGCGAAAACTCCTCGCCAGCAATAGTGACCGAAGCCCGTTTGACACGCTGAATTAACAATCTCATTGACGCAAAGTTTATATCGTTTCAAAATATTGCCACAGATTATCCTTGGCGGGCGTAGGTGCCACAACCTTCAAAGGCTCCTTGCGAACAGGATGCACAAACTCCACGCTACGCGAGTGCAACGAGATGCCGCCATCGGGATTCGAGCGTTTGGCGCCATACTTCAAATCGCCCTTGATGGGGCAACCCACCTTCGATAGTTGGGCGCGGATTTGATGATGGCGGCCCGTAAGCAACTCCACCTCGACCAATGTATAACGGGTAGAGCAGCCCAGCACCGTGTAATTGAGTTGGGCAAGTTTGCCATCGGGCTTGGGTTTGTCGTAGGCACGAGAACGGTTGGTGCGTCCGTCACGAACGATATAGTGTTTGAGACTACCCTCCTCGGGGTTGGGTGTAGCCTCGGTTATGGCCCAATAGCGCTTATGGATTTGGCCCGTACGAATCATCTCGTTAAGGCGCACAAGAGCCTTCGAAGTCTTGGCAAAGAGCACCGCGCCACTTACAGGGCGGTCGATGCGATGCACAACACCCAAAAAGACGTCGCCAGCCTTGTGGTCGCGCACCTTAATCATAGCCTTGATTTCGGTCTCCAGCGCATCGTCCGTATCGCGGTCGGGTTGTACCAAATCGCCACATCGCTTATTGACAACTATCAAATGGTTGTCCTCGTAGAGTATATCTTTGGGATTAAACATCTGTTCTATTTATTTTAGTTTGAACGAAAAAGGCATCAAATCGGCAGCCGAGCCCACTACACTTGCGCTACCGCCACCCGACATAATAATACGCATCGGCGACGATTGACGACGCTCGACATCGAGCAGAGTCTGACGACAACCGCCACAGGGATAGCACTCCCCATCCGACGTATCGGATGCTATGGCCAACGACTCGATAGGCTCATCGGCATAGTTCGACTGATAGAAATAGAGTAACGAACGCTCGGCACACATACCCGACGGAAAGACCTCACTCTCGCTGTTGGCAGCCGCAATTATCCGCCCATCAGCCAATCGAGCAGCAGCCCCAACGTGGAAATTGGAGTATGGCGCATTAGCCCGCTGGCAAGCCTTCTGGGCGGCTTCGACCAACTCGCGGTCGGCTTCCGACATCTCACCAATAGTGGCATAATGCTCGTAGCGTAATGTAATCTCTCCCTGCATAGCAAAATTATTACGTTTATAATCTACAAAAATACAATATTCGGCGCAAGATTCAAAATCATACAACAAAAGAACTGCAACAAAGCGAATATTTATGGTCGGTAGTAGATTTTTCACTATCTTTGAGGCGTAAAACACGCAAATACAAAACAACATATATGGCAAGACGCAAAAAACAGAACTACCCTCTTATCGAGGCGTTGGAGATTACCACGTTGGCCGCCGAGGGTAAGGCTATGGGCCGCTACAACGAACAGGTGGTATTCGTACCGATGACCGTGCCGGGTGATGTGGTAGATGTACAGATACGCAACAAGCGCCGTCGCTTTATGGAGGGCGTTGTTGTAAACTATGTGAAGCGCTCGCCTCTGCGCGAGGAGCCTTTCTGCCCTCACTTCGGAGTTTGTGGTGGCTGCAAGTGGCAGAATCTGCCCTACGAGGAGCAGTTAAGATTCAAGACCGAGCAGGTGCACGACCAACTTTCGCGCATCGGCAAGATTGAACTCCCCGAAATAAAGCCCTGCCTGGGGTCGGCAAAGCAGAAGTTCTACCGCAACAAGTTGGAGTTCACGTTTGCCGACAAGCGTTGGCTCACCTATGAGGAGATTGCCGCCGCAGGCGACATAGAGCGTCAGCCAGCATTGGGATTCCACATACCCAACTGTTTTGACAAGGTGCTGGATATCAACGATTGCTTCTTGCAAGCCGAGCCATCGAACTCTATCCGCAAGGCCGTAAAGCAGTTCTGCATCGACAACAGTTACTCGTTCCACAACTGCCGTGAACACGCAGGTCTGATGCGCAACATCATAATCCGCACGGCCTCGACAGGCGAGGTGATGGTCATAGTAGTATTCAACGAGAACGACCAGGAGCGCATCGCAGCCCTGATGGAGTTCCTGAAGGAACAGTTCACGCAGATTACATCGTTATTCTATGTGGTAAACACCAAGTGGAACGACTCGATAGGCGACCTGGAACACATCTGCTACTATGGCAAGGACCACATCATCGAGCAGATGGAGGGTTTGCAGTTCAAGGTTGGACCAAAATCGTTCTATCAGACCAACTCGGAGCAAGCATACGAACTCTACAAGGTGGCACGCGAAGCCGCCGACCTGAAGGGTGACGAGGTGCTGTATGACCTCTATACGGGAACAGGCACAATCGCCAACTTCTGCGCCCGCCGTGCGAAGAAGGTTGTGGGTGTGGAGTATGTACCCGAAGCCATAGAGGATGCAAAGATAAACTCTGCCATCAACGGCATCGACAACACTACATTCTTCGCAGGCGATATGAAGGATGTTTTGTCCGACGAGTTCGTAGCGCAAAATGGTCATCCCGATGTAATCATCTTGGACCCGCCACGCGCAGGAGTAGACGAAAGAGTGATTGAGGTTATCCTTCGTGCCGCACCCGAGCGCATCGTTTATGTTAGTTGCAACCCCGCCACACAGGCTCGAGATTTGCAGTTGATGGATTCGATGTACAAGGTCGTGGATGTTCAGCCCGTCGATATGTTCCCCCACACGCATCACGTTGAGAATGTGGTAAAACTGATTAAGCGATAAGCCGACCAAAAGAAATAAAACATTTTTCAAGCCTCACACACGATTTCGAAGCCACGCTACGTTTGGTTTACAGAAACGTATTGCAAACACAAATTAAAGATTCTATGAAAAAGATTTTTGTTTATTTGGCTGTAATTATGCTCACTGCGGCATACCTGCCAACAGCATCGGCTCAAGATTTGGGACAGACTATTCCTACGGTTTCGGTAAACGGCTCGGCTCAATTGAAAGTTACACCCGACGAGATATACATCGCCATAAAACTCGATGAGACCGACACCAAAGGCAAGGTTACGTTAGACGAACAACGCAAGGATATGTTCTCGGCGCTCAAGAAGTGCGGCATAGATATCGAGAAGCAGTTGTCGGTAACCGATATGTCATCATCATTCTTCCGCAAACGTGGCTCGTTGGCGGCATCGAACTACGAACTCAAGGTGGCATCGGCTGACGAGGCCCGCAAGGTATTCGAGGAGTTGGACAAGAATGGAATCGCAAATGTGAATATCACTCGCGCCACCTGCTCAAAGATGGAGGAGCATCGTGCCGAAGCCCGCAAGATGGCGATACTCAACGCTCAATCTCGCGCTCGCGAATTGGCAGAGGCTCTGGGCCAGACGATAGGTGCTTGCTACGAGATTAACGACTACAACACTTCGGTACAGCCCATAAATGCGGCACGCACAATGATGACCAAAAGCGTAGGTGTTACAGCGGATGCCGCCATCGAGGAGGCTATGCCCGAAGTGGAGTTTGAGCAACTCATTATCACCTACAACCTCTCGGCAAAGTTTTTATTGAACTTGAAGTAAAAAGAATAAAACTGATAAGAAAAATGGATATAGCGCAGTCAAAACGCAAGGAAAATATTGCAGAATATATACTCTACCTGTGGCAGTTGGAGGATTTGTTGCGAGCATTGCAGTTCAGCCCCGAGGCGATATATTCGCAACTTGTGGCACCACGAGAGATTGACGAGGAGCAGAAGCATATCTATCTGTTGTGGTATATGGATATTGTAAATCTGCTACGCAAGGAGGGCAAGGAGGAGAGTGGCCACCTGGACCACACCCTGCATCTTATTGCCGATATGCACAATCTGCATCTGCAACTTATGCAGCACCCCGTAGGCGAGCACTACCGCAAGACGTTTGCTACGCTAGCTCCGCAGTTGCCAAACCTGAGAGTGATGGTCAAAAAAGATGATATTTCGGACACCGAATTGGCCTTCCGTGCTCTGTATGCCACGATGCTCTATCGCATCAAGGGTGGCAACAAAGGTGGCGAGGCTATAAAGGATACCATCGAACTCATATCGCCCGTCGTAAGTGAATTGGCCGCTATGTATGGCAAGGTCGAGCGTGGCGAAGTGGACCTGTTTCAAGATATGTAAAGGCATATCGCAGACTAAAATAGCCTACAAAACGCCACCTACAACGCCTTATAACATTAACAAAAGAGCAAAATAGCGGCTATTGTAGCGTTTTTATATTAAAAATTTTTGTTTAATAAGAAAAAAGGTTTTACCTTTGCACCTCGCAGAAGAGTACTTTTGGTAGAACTCTGCAAAAATTAATTGACACAAACACAAAAACGATATCGTTATGGCAATGAAAAGAACTTATCAGCCTTCTCGTCGCAAGAGAATCAACAAGCACGGATTCCGTCAGAGAATGGCAACTGCTAACGGCCGCAAGGTTTTGGCAGCGCGTCGCGCAAAGGGACGCAAGAAGTTGACCGTATCGGATGAGTCAACTTTCAAGTATGCTTAATTTTTCGACATAGTCGAAAAAATAAGAGGGAATCGGACGCGATTCCCTCTTGTTTTTTGTGTATGGAGGGGATAGGGGTAGAAGATTACCACGTCGGACTAAAGTCCTCCTCGTAATGACACAACGACACTAAAATATATATTCCCAAAAAAAATGGCGAGAAATGAATTTTTCTCGCCATTAATTTCAATATAATTGCACCCCCACTATTTCTCGGGACGCATAACAACCTTAACCATAGACTTCTCGTCGAGCATACGCTTTGCCAACGCCTTAACATCGTCAGCGGTTACGCCATTAACGGCAGCCTCGTAGTCGTTCAACATATCCACACCGTAGTCGTAGTAAGCGGTCAATGTACGTGACCACCAGCCGTTCAACTCCACATTCTTCTTGTAATCCTTCAACAAGAACTCGCGAGTCTTATCCATATCCTCCTTGAGCGGGCCCTCGGCTGCAATCTTCTCAATCTCGGCGATAACGATAGCGGTGAGTTCGTCGGCCATCTGCTCGTTGGTATCAAATGAAATCTGCATCAAGAAACTCTGTGCGGGACGAGTGTAGTGTGAGCCACGAACACTCACGCCATAAGTACCACCCTTCTCCTCGCGGATTGACTTAAGGTAGCGGTTGCTCAACGCCTGCGAGAGGTAGGTGAGCGCAACAGAGTTCTTGACATCATACTTGTAATCGCCGCTGAAACCTACAAATACCGATACCTTCGGCTGCTCCATCTTGGCTGTAAAGTCATTCTCTACTCCCTTAACCTCGCGCACCTTGTCGTCAGTAAACTTGTTAGTAACCTTCTTCGCTACGGGCAACGAACCTACATACTTCTCAACGAGGGGCTTCAACTCCTCGGGGCTCATATTACCGTAGATAGTGAAGCGGAAGTCCTTCGCGTTGCCAAACAGACGTGAGTGGATATCGGCCATACGCTCCAACTTGATTGTACCCAACAACTCGGGAGTGAGCTGCTGACGACGGTAGTTGTCACCATAAAGCGTCTTCTGCAACTGCTGTGAGAAGATGAAGTCGGGGTTGGTCATCTGGTTAGCCAACATAGCGTTATAGCGGTTCATCAAAGTCTGGAAGTCATCCTCCGAGAAGCGGGGAGCAGTGAAGTGGAGGTACATCAACTGGAACATAGTCTCCACATCCTTCAAGGCAGCAGAGCCCTCAACAGCGTGCAAGTAACTACCTGCGCTCGCTGCTACGCGTGCCTGCTTACCTGAGAGTTGCTTACGCAAATCTGAAGCCGAGAACTTCGAGATACCCGATGTAGACATCACACCACCCAACATCTGTGCCGAGTAGTAGTCCTCGTCAGCGAAGATGGCAGCACCACCCTCCGATACAGCCTGGAGATAGATAGCATCGGCCTCGTAAGGAGTCTGCTTAACTACAACCTTGATACCGTTCTTCAACGTCCACTCGGTTGTACCCATAGCCTCGTTGAAGGCCTCCTTCTTGACGGGCGAGCCCTTCAATGCAGCCTCATCCTCGATAAGGGGAACCTTAACTACATTATCCTTGAATGGCTCAATCTCTGCGGCTACGGCAGCCTTCAAAGCCTCAACCAACTCTGTCTCTGTAGGAACAGCCACGCCATCCTTTGCAGGAGAGTTTACAATGATAACGGCATTCTTCAACGGGTCGTACATCTGCTTTACAGTCTGGTTGATTGCATCAAGTGTGATAGCCTCAGCCAACTGCTTGTCCAACTGATACTCTGTCTCGATATCGTACAGAGGAGTACCCAAGCGGAAGTGGTCGATGCAACGCTCAGCAAAGTGAGTATGCTCGCGGTCATCGCGGCTCTGATACTGATTGTCCAAAGCAGAGAGCATATTGTTCTTGGCACGCTCGTACTCACCCTCTGTAAAGCCATAGCGGCGCATACGCTCCATCTCCACCAAAAGGGCCTTGTAACCATCCATCAACTTACCGTCCTGTGTCATCACCTGACCAACTGTTGTCTCCAGCGTAGGACAGATACCGAAACTGCTTGCGGGGCTGAAGCCTGCCGAGATGAACGGTGCATCGGGCTTACGCGCGATGTCGCTCAAACGCTCGTTAAACATAGACGAGATGTAGGATTTCAAGATGCTAATCATCTCATAAGTAAGCGTGTTGTTCATCTGCTTGGGCATAGCCTGCGACTTGTATAACATCATCAGGTTAGACTGCTGCATCTCGGGGTCAATATTGATGCTTACGATAGGCTCGTCGTTGTCTGGCACAACAATCACATCCTTCTTCGCTGCATCGGCTGCAGGAGCGGGGATGTCGGCCATCATTGACTTAATCTTCTGCTCAACCTTATCGACGTCGATATCACCAACTACGACAACAGCCTGATAGTCGGGACGATACCACTTGTCATAGAAGGCACGGATGTCGTCGTAAGTAAAACTCTCCAAACCCTCGAGGTAACCGATGAGGTTACGCTCGGCATAGAGTGTACCCTTACCCAAAGCCTGAAGCATCTTAATCTGCGCACGCCAAGAGGCTCCGTCACGAGTACGCAACTCCTCCTTAATCACACCGCGCTCCGAGTCAATCTCCTTGGGGTCGAGGTTGATGAAGTGCGACCAATCGTGCAACACCATAAGTGTAGAGTCGATAACGCTCTCGCGGGCTACAGGCACATCCTCCATATAGTACTGTGTCAAATCCCACGAAGTAAAGGCATTGAGGTTAGCACCAAACTTAACACCAATCTTCTCCAGATACTCAATCATCGACTTACCCGGATAGGTCTTCGTACCGTTGAAGGCCATATGCTCGAGGAAGTGAGCCAAACCCTGCTGGTTG
The DNA here is from genome assembly GCA_045658845.1 of Alistipes sp. Classification (GTDB taxonomy): domain Bacteria; phylum Bacteroidota; class Bacteroidia; order Bacteroidales; family Rikenellaceae; genus Alistipes. The sequence continues at coordinate 74,057 of JAZOVT010000017.1, read as the reverse complement.
TCATCCTCCTGAATAGCACCTACGTCGTGTACGATGTAGAAGTTAGCCATACCCTTGGGCTTCTCGTTATGACGGACAAAATAGGTCAATCCGTTGGGCAATACACCCTGACGAATCTCCTTGTCAACAGGCAGGGGCTGTGATGCATCCATCTGCGCCTGCACCGAAGTTGCGCCCAACAGAAGGGCCACAACTGCAAATAACAATTTTTTCATCTTCTTTGTGTTTAATGTATATTACTCATTTTCACTAATCTATCACACAATACATTATCTTACTGCTTCAGGTAGTTATACACCTTAAGGTCGGTGATACGGCTCTTGAACTCGCCAGCCTTCTTAAGCGGGAATACCAGCGTGGGCTGATAATACATCTTGCTGCTGGGGTTATAGACGATAGGTGCAAAACCATTCTGATTGGGGTCGTAGGTATAATCTACCGCCGTCATTGTTCCGTATAATGTGAGGGGTGCCAACTCCTGCTGCAAGCGACCATTGACATACAGACGGGTAACTTTGTTAGTTCCCTGAATCTTGATTTCCACCTTGGCGTTGGGGCGCACTCGGTAATTAAACTTATTGAGATAGCCATCACGCATAAAGCCAAACTGACCGCTCTCGGGGTCGGCAAGATAGAACACGGCATTGGCCGAACGGAACAACTCCGTACCCTTCTGCTCGGCTACGCCCTCAAGCGTAAAGCAGATTGTATAATCGTAACCTATCTCCTCCAAAGGCAACTCCTCTGTGGCCTTAACCTCGCCAGCAGCAAACACCTCGCGCTGCTCGGTACCATACAGAGCCAACTCATTAATGCCCGGGGCCTCGCTCAACTCCTTACGCTGCTTGTCGAACAGCTCATAGGGCAACTGCGTGAGAGCGCCTGTCCAGCACTTAACGGCCAGAGTCTGCATAGCAGGGAATACACGGTGGTGCACATCCTTAACGGCGATACCGTTACCCGGATGGTCATTCCATACAGCAAACATACCTCCCAAGATTGAGGGGTCCTGCTCCTCGAAACGCTCACCTCCGATTAGGGCAGGAGTCCAATTATTATAGAGATATTGGCAATTCAGGTAGTCGTAATAATAACCTGCGGCAGGCACGATATAGAGGAATCCGTCGGGGATGCTGATGAGTTGGTAGCCCTGCTCCTTCATATGGCGAGGGTTGGCGTAACCATTATACCAGCAATTCATAATCACATTCTCCGACTTCACGGGAGTGTCACCCGCAGCGTGAGTCAATGCACCCCAGCATACAGCCTGCTTGCCAAAACTCTCGACAAAGCGGATGTAGTGGTCGGTAAACTCGCGGAACTTCTCGACAACATCCTTCTTGGCATTAGAGTACTCGTCGGTACCTATATGCACACGCTTGCCACGGAATACGGGATTCTCACCCTCGATGTACTCGCGGAAGAGGCCATCTACGAACTTATATGTTTCGGGATTGAACAAATCGAGGTGGTCCATACCATACTCCTTCGAGCCAATCTCGGGCTTATAGTGGGTAAAGGCCAACGAATGGGCAGGAACGTCGATTTCGGGAATAATCTCGACATAACTCTGCTCGGCGCGAATCTGCATATCGATAAACTCCTGCTTGGTGTAATGACCATCTTTGGCCGTCAAACCAGGATAGGTGTCGCTCTCAAGACGGAAAGCCGACTGCGTCTTCGACCAATCGTTGTTGAAATACTGCTTGAAACCATTGTCGTTGAGATGCACCTGCAAGGTGTTCATCTTGTAGTATGACATAATCTTCACCAACTTGTTGAGGTAGTCCATCGGGATGAACTTACGGGCGCAGTCAATCATAAATCCGCGAACCTGGTACTGCGGAATATCTATCGCCTTACCCTTGGGCATCTGGCCGCTCTTTGACTGCTCGGCCATCTGCAACAATGTGCGTGTAGCCCAGAACACACCCTGTGTAGTGGTAGCCGTCGCTGTAGCCTTGTCGGTAATATCCAACTCATAGCCCTCTGCTCCGAGCGAAGTAGCCTTCTTGTCCAACTGGAAAACTATATCGCCAGCCTTGCCGCTACCCTTCACAATAGTAAGGTCACGACCTGTGAGCAACTTATAATCCTCAGCAAAAACCGTCGCTATGCGCATCAACTCCTTATCGGAGCCCTTTACGGCTACACGGCCCGAAGGCTGAAGTTCACCCTCGGCACCCGTCCACTCGGTAAGTTCGGGAATAATAAATGGCTTGGGGTTCTGAGCCATTGCACCCAACCCAATCACCGCAAACAATACAACTAAAAGTTTTTTCATAATATACTCTTTTTACAATTATTGCTTAAGCACACTCCCCCGACAATATTATTAGTCGCATTTTTCCTAAAAAAACTACACTTTTCGGGAAGAAAAATTTTATTTATCGTAATTATCTATTTTAGTATAGTTGTGTCATTACGTGGAGGACTTTAGTCCGACCTGGTAATCACCCACCTACCTCGACCATAGGAGATTGCCACACTCACTAACGTTCGTTCGCAATGACAACATCTTTACGACATTAAACTATATATTTATGTTACTTATTATACAACTATTATCAACTAAAAATCCTCCCATTGAATATTTGCCCACTCCTTTCTTTGTTCGGTACAAAATTCATTATAATCATCATTTGAAATGCGGCGCATTATATGCACCTTAAATTCCAAACTATCGTTTACTATCAACGTACGCAGAGCCATATATTTTTCGCTATGAAAAATCACCACATTACGCATAAAAAAATTTTCTTCACGCGACATATAGTGAAACCGCCTAGTACTCTCATCGTAGCGTCGGTTTATCGTGCAAGACTTATTGCGCGAGGGGTAATATTGTACTCTGTCACACATATTCCCATCGGGATATACTACATTGTTGGTATCAACGCGAATTTCATTACCAACAATACGGCATACTACCGAGCGGTCAAACTCATAGGTCTCTCCTTCAAGCCCCACCACCGTCAAAGAACGAATATCATTGCCACCACCCAAATAATCATCTAACAAAGGCGACTTATCCCCCACAGGCATCAGCATTGCCAACGATAGAAACAAATATGACAGAAGAATCTTCATAGCCTAATGTTTTGAGGGTAACAAATTTAATCTTCTCAACTCCTTGCCTATCACATCTTCGCTCCTCTCTTGATGATTGTAAGCATCAAGGTATTCTCGGTATTCAACCCCCGATATTCTACGGGCAACCCTCACCGTGAATACACCTTGTTCGGGCTTTGGGACTGTGTAGAATACTACAAATTTCTTATTAATGAACGGGATAAATGCTACATAAGTATCCACCCGCTCGTAAATATCTACATTTACCTGTTTGTCGCGCGTCTTGGCTATACCACTTGTCATATAGCCAATTCCTGCGTGACGAATATATTCGTTTTCGGGATATCGAGTAACACTATCTGTATCTACATATATCTTACCCTCTTTCATATAGCACTGCATCGACATAAACTCCTCGACATAGCCGCCGTATGATTCGTAGGGTGTGCGCATCATATTTCCACCACCCATAAATTTATCCAACGTAGGGTCAGCACCACTCACAAAAGCGGTCAATAGAAATATGAATAGTTTTATTATCATCGGTTTTCTCTTCCCCGAAAATTTTATTCCTTATCCTTCTTATGGATGCAGGCGCCGACAACAAAGCCCACGAGCATACCCAAGCCCATACCTGTCGTAATCTTATCGAACAACAACGGGCCGACAACAGCACCCGCGGCCAGGCCTATCAACATACCCAGCGTCATATAGGTGCGCACAACCTTCACCTCGGTGTGTTGCTTGGCCTCCTCCATCAACACCTCGTCCTCACTCTTCTTCGGGCCCTCGTCACCCTCGAAAGCGCTCTCATCGACAAACGGGTTTTTATACTTCATATCCATACGATACCTCTAATATATTTAGATATAACGCTACAAATTTCGCATATAATTTCAACCTATGCAACTTTTTTGGCGCGATTATTTCACTTTAGCCACGCAAACCGCTTCGCGCGACACAAAAGAAACGTCATTTTGCAACATATTTGCATATAAAATTTGACAATTTGTAATTTTTTACCGCCAAATTTCGAAATCTTTTCAGAATTTAATGCTATATTTGTATAGAACAAAAAACTTAATTTGTAAACCTAAAACCTACTACTATGAACGTAAAGAATATAATGGCCGATTTGGAGCGTAAGCACCACGGCGAGAGCGAATACTTACAGGCTGTACAAGAGGTATTGGAGTCTATCGAGGAGGTTTACAACGACCACCCCGAATTTGAGAAGGCTAAAATCGTGGAGCGTATGGTCGAGCCCGACCGCATAATCACATTCCGCGTAACGTGGGTGGATGACAAGGGTGAGATTCAGACCAACCTCGGTTATCGCGTTCAGTTCAATAGCGCCATAGGCCCATATAAGGGCGGCATACGTTTTCACGCGGCGGTAAACACATCAATGCTCAAGTTCTTGGGCTTCGAGCAGACCTTCAAGAACGCCCTCACAACGCTGCCTATGGGCGGTGCAAAGGGTGGCTCCGATTTCAGCCCCAAGGGCAAGTCGGATGCCGAGATTATGCGTTTCTGCCAGGCCTTTATGCTCGAACTATGGAACAACATAGGCCCCGACACCGACGTACCGGCAGGTGATGTGGGTGTAGGTGCTCGCGAGATTGGTTATATGTACGGAATGTACAAAAAGTTGGCACGCGAATACAACACAGGCGTACTTACGGGCAAGGGCCTGACGTGGGGTGGCTCACTCATTCGCCCCGAGGCTACGGGCTTTGGTGCGCTCTACTTCGTGGAGCATATGTTGCATCAGGCGGGCAAGGATATCAAGGGCAAAACCGTCGCTATCTCGGGCTTCGGTAATGTGGCGTGGGGTGCAGCACAGAAGGCTACGGAGTTGGGAGCAAAGGTGATAGCCATTTCGGGCCCCGATGGCGTTATCTACAACCCCAACGGAATGACCGCCGAGAAGATTGACTATATGCTGGAGTTGCGAGCATCGAACCGCGACATCGTAGCCCCCTTTGCCGAGCGATTCCCCGATGCGGAGTTTATCGCTGGCAAGAAGGCGTGGAGCATAAAGTGCGACATCGCTCTGCCGTGCGCCTTCCAGAACGAACTCACGGGCGATGATGCCCGCGAACTGCTCGCAGGTGGCACTTGGTGCGTAGCCGAGGTGTCGAATATGGGATGTACACCCGAGGCTATCGAGACGTTCCAGAGCGCAGGTATCCTATTTGCTCCGGGCAAGGCCGTCAATGCGGGAGGCGTGGCAACATCGGGTTTGGAGATGACGCAAAATGCTCAGCACCTCTCGTGGTCGGCCGAGGAGGTGGACCAGAAGTTGCACTACATTATGTCGCAGATTCACGACGCCTGCGTACGCTACGGCGAGCAGCCTGACGGCAGCATCAACTACGTCAAGGGCGCCAACATTGCAGGTTTTATGAAGGTGGCACAAGCGATGCTGGAGCAGGGCGTAATTTAGGCATTAGGCTGATGATTGCATAAAAATAAACGAGGCTGCCGAAGAAGATTTTCGAGGGCAGCCTCGATTGTTTTCTATAAAAATGTGTAATTTTGTCGAAAACAGACTGAATTATGGCACAAGAGATAGAACGTAAATTCTTGGTTTGTGGCGATTTTATGCCCGACGTAACCTCATCTTCGCGCATCGAGCAGGGATATGTGGCTCGTTCCGAGCAACTGACTCTGCGCATACGCACGCGCGACGAGAGGGGTTTTCTGACCATCAAGGGCCGTACCAATGCCGAGGGCACCACACGTCAGGAGTGGGAGTATGAGATTCCTGTTGAGGAGGCTCACGAACTGCTCTCGTTCAGCGCAGGCACAATCAGCAAGGTGCGCCACTTGGCCCCGATGGCTGACGGCCACACATTCGAGATAGATTGCTTCTACGGCCAAAACGAGGGCCTTATTGTTGCCGAGGTGGAGTTGCAATCGGCCGACGAGGAGTTTCTGCGCCCCGCGTGGTTGGGCCGTGAAGTGACGGGCGACAAGCGTTACTACAACTCGCAACTGCTCAAACACCCCTATTCGCAATGGGAAGAAAAATAGCAATTCTACTGCTTGCTGTGTTGCTGATGCCGCTGATGGATGTTGCGGCACAGACCTCTGCGCCCGACTATGAAGAGCGGATGCGCAAGGCGGGGTTGGTCGATATACAATCGCTCGACGATGAGATTGAGGTTTTGCTCAAATACGCTACGGAGGATAATTTCGTCGGGCAGAATATGTACGGCACACTGCGCAAGGCCTTTTTCCGCCCGCACTTCGCAAAGAAGATTATCGAGGCACAACGTCTCCTGCGTGAGCGTCACCCCAATTATTCGCTGCTGATTTACGATGCGGCTCGCCCGTTAAGTGTACAGAAACGTATGCGCAAAGCGGTGGAGGGTACTCCCCTGACGGCATACGTTGCCGACGGCGCGCGCGGAGGACGTCACAACTATGGTGTAGCGGTCGATTTGACCATCATCGACGGCAATGGACAACCGCTCGATATGGGTGCGCCGTTTGACCACTTTGGTCGTGAGGCGTGGATTGGCACCGACAAGAACACCACGTTAGCGAGTTACAAGGCCTATGTCGAATGGCAACGCAAGGAGGGTATCATCTCCGACGAGGCGGCCCGCAACCGCACGCTGCTGCTGGAGGTTATGGATGCTGTCGGTCTGCGCCCCTATGCCAAGGAGTGGTGGCACTATCAGGAGCGTATCTCGATGCCCCGCACCCGCGAGATTTATCCGTTGCTCGATTTTTAGAAGAGAGGTGTTTTTTATCACTAAAATTTTGAATTAATTACACACTCCCTCCACCTAAAGGGGACTCCCTCTAACTTAGAGGGAGAATTTTTATTTGTCATATTTCACCCCACTAAACTAAAAATATGGCATAAATGTAGCACTAAAAACTACACTCCATTAACTAACAAATCGTAATTTTCTTACAGATTGATTTGCAGTGAATTAAATAAATATTTTTATTAAATAAAATTTTATCATTATAATTTTGCAGATTAATAAATAATCCATAACTTTACGATTGAAATAAACCAATTTTAATCTAAATATTATTGCTTATGAAAAAGTTATTTATGATGGTTGCGCTGTCATTGGTAATGGTGGCGTGCAATAAAGATGAAGATAACGAGATAAATGAGTTGTCTTATTGGGACAAGGTGGCTTCAGAAATGACTCGAACTGATATGTCTGCTGCAGAGGTTTTGAGTTCGTTGCAAGAAAATGAACTTTGGTACCAAAACGCAGAAAGTAGTTTTTATAAAAAAGATGGCGAGGTAAAAGAATATGTTCATCAACCAGAGGGTGAGTTAATAGTTGGTGGCTCTATAATGCGCTTTGTAGATAATACTTTGTATTATTACGGCATAGGAAATGCTGATGTAGTATGCAGTAAATACGACGCGAAGATTGTTGATGAGAATAATATTACGTTTTATTATAAGGATAAAGAAGTATCCAAGTGGAAAATTATTGCATACGATAACGACAAAATATTGATAGAACAGTATTCTATGAACTCACCTCAAGAAGTATATAAAGAACGTGGAGAATACTTGTATCATAAATTTTTATATATCCGCAAAGTGGATGATTCCAAATGGTGGGAAGATGCTAAATAGATAATTTGAATTACAAAAAAAATAGGTTGCCGAAGTGGGCAACCTATTTTTTGTAGGAATTGTATAATAAGAGGGTTTTCAAGGCTTGCGATGCCCGAGAAACCGCAGTTTACTTGGCGTAAATGAGGATTTTGAGGGCGAGCGTAACGCAGAAAACACCTTATTAGACAATTGCTCGTTTTATTTCTCTTTACGCCTCTCAATCTGGCGCTTCATTACATCCATTACATTGTCGATGGCCTCCTCGAATGTGTGGGCCTGCTCCTCCACGCGAATGTCACCGCCAGGAACACGCAATGTAACCACTGCAACTTTGTTTCCCTTTTCGCTATCCTTCTCGAGTTTCAAAACAACATCTACTCCGATAGCATTCTCGGCAACACGGTCCAACTTGGATAACTTTTTCTCGATGAATTCAATTAATTTAGAACTCGCATCGAATTTCACTGATTGAATCTGTACATCCATAGCCCTAAAATTTAGAAGTTAAACATTATATGGTGCTTACATAGCATATTACACTATTATTAAGCGTTTTGCTCCTTTAAGCCTACGTTGCGGCTTTCGGCCGCTCCGTCACGGCCTACACGGCAACCCTCGGCTCAACTGCCACACACTCTCTACAGCCCCACTCTCTACAGCCCCGCAACTCTTTTACAACCTATCCGACGACTCGCCGACGGAACGGGGATGCGCCGTAGCGTATATGCGTTGCAACTGCGCAATGTTGTTATGCGTATAGACCTGTGTCGCACTCAACGACGAGTGGCCCATCAACTCTTGTATCTCGCGCAGGTCGGCTCCATCGTTCAAAAGATGTGTCGCAAAGGTGTGTCGCAAAACGTGAGGCGAACATTTACCCTGCACTCCACACTCCCGCAGAAGACGTGCCACACTTCGCTGAATGTCACTTCGCGAGATTCGTCCACCACGCTTGGATAAAAATAGTGCATTTTCTCCAGATAAGCAAATATTTCCCTCTAAATTTTGCATTAAATATCGCTTCACTTCGCGGCTCACACGCTCGACCAACGGCACGATACGCACCTTGTCGCCCTTACCTCGAACACGCAACGAGGTGTAATCGCTCTCAAAATCAGACAAATTGATACTACACAACTCGGCCAAACGCAAACCACAAGTATAGAGAATCAGCACTATCAGCGCATCGCGCTTCTCAATCCAAGCGCCATCGTCCAACCGTTGCAGAACGACATTCACCACATTGGCCATATTGCCCTCGGGAACAAACGTGGGCAGGCGTCGCGACGTAGGCAGACTCTGCACCGAGGCGAATATATCGTGATGGATTATATCCTTGCGGCGCAGATAACGATAAAACGAGCGCAACGTAGCCACAGCCCTATTAATCGACGAACTCTTCAGGCGGCCCGAATCCGAGAGATGCATTACCCAATTACCCACATCGACGGCCGTAACTTCGCGCAACGAAAAATCCTTACCACACGCACTGCGCCCCCACTCCTCGAAAGTGGTTAAATCAAACAGATAGTTACGCGCCGTAAGAGGCGAATAACGTCGCTCGGCGGTGATATAGGTAATGAATTTATCTATGAGAGCCTGGTTATTCATACAATATTGCTCTTTAAGAATCTTTATTAAACAGGGGGCTATCGTTTCTGTCGCTCGATAGAAAGCACACGCGGCTCGCCCGCATTAGGCAGGGGCTTATGCACCACTATGACGGCATAGAACTTCTTGCCACGACGCTCCTGCTCCTTGCCTTTGCACAAGAAGCGGTAGTTCACTCCCGCCACTATCTGCGTTGCTACATTTATAGGCTCATACTTAACGCCTGCAATCTCGGCGGCTACGCTGTCGAACAGGGCTCGCTCCTCATCACTCAATTTGCGCGACTCGGAATAACCGCCAACAACTGCCTGCTTTGGCGAAGGGTTGAATATTTGGTCGCACGAAACACATACGCACGACAAGATGGTAGCAACAAATAGCGAATATATGGTTTTCATAACGGACAACATTTTATACTACAAAAATACGATTAATATCATTATGCGTCAATAGTTTTCCTTGTCATTTTAGCGCAAATTGACTAACTTTGTACTATAATTACCAATCTTAACGATATGAAAATAAGAGTTCTAATTTTGACACTCGCCTTGATGCTTTGGCAGAGTGCTATGGCAATAGGTGCTGTACACGAATTGTATGTATCGCCATCGGGCAACGACTCCAACAAAGGTTCGGCAGCAGAGCCGCTCGCATCGATGCAGGGTGCAGTAGCGCGTGCCATTGCTTTGCAGGAGGATGATGCGATAGATGGTTTTATTGTAAATCTCGCAGCGGGCACCTACGCCCAATATGAGGCGCTCGAAATCGACAACTCGCTGCGCAAGCCGATAGAGTTTCGCGGCTCGGATTCAGCCGAACGCACCACTATTTCAGGCGGTATGCAGACCGCAAAGTTTACTGCCGTAGAGGACAACCTATGGCGAGTACGCATACCCGAGGTGGTACGTTATGGTCTGCGTTTTGAGCAGATTTACATCAACGGCGAGCGTCGTTTCCGCGCACAAAGCCCCAACCGTGGAGAGTTTGCGGGCATCAAGCAGGTTATGCAGATTCCCATCGACTCGACAAATCTCGGACGTGACATATACGGCTGGGAGGTTAGAAACATTACCCCCAACAACCCGCTACCATTTGGCAACGAGTGCCGTACTGCATACATAGGCGAAGGCCCTGCCGACAGCAAGGCGAAGGAGGCTCTGGGCCGACCTCTGATTACTCTATTCCACAAGTGGGACACCACACGCCGCCCGCTGTTGCACGTCGATTCTTGCGGAGTGATGACCATCGCAGGGCGTGGCGTATATCCGTGGAATACTATCGACACTCGCACACGATTCTTTGCCGAGAATGACTTCAACTTCCTCGATGCCGAGGGCGAGTGGATTCTCTCGGAGGATGGCTGGTTGTATTATATCCCCTGCCAAGGCGAGACCATCGAGAACACTATGTGCTACATCCCCGTAGCCAAGCAGTTCGTCAAAATCAACGGCGAGAGCATCGAAAAACAGGTCGATGGGGTGAAATTCAGCAATATAGATTTCCTTTACGCCTCATATCTCACACCCGACGAGGGTAACACCCAGATGCAGGCGGCAGCAGGCATCGGCACCGTTGTAGAGGCCGACTTTGCCCGCAACATACATTTTACAGATTGCACCATAGCACATACGGGCCTGGGCGGCGTATGGTTTAAGCGCGGCTGCTCGGACTGCTCGGTGGAGCGATGCCACATCTACGACCTGGGAGCAAGCGGTGTAAAGATTGGCGAGACCTCGATTCGTGAAAACCGCGACGAGATTACGCATCACATCAAGATTGACAACTGCATCATCCAGCACGGAGGTTTTGTATTCCCCTGCGCCGTGGGTGTTACGATATTCCACTCATCGGACAATCAGGTAACGCACAACGATATTGCCGACTTCCGCTATACGGGAATATCGGTAGGTTGGAATTGGGGTTATGGCTACAGCCCCGCCAAACGCAACATCATCGAATACAACCATATCCACCACTTGGGTTGGGCGCAACTCTCGGATATGGGAGGAGTCTATACCCTCGGTATGTCGGAGGGCACATCGGTGAGCAACAATGTTCTGCACGACATCTACTCGCTCTACTACGGCGGTTGGGGACTCTACACCGACGAGGGCTCTACGGGCATCCGCATCGAGAACAACCTTGTCTACAACTGCAAGAGCGGCGGTTTCCATCAACATTACGGCAAGGACAACCTCGTGCGCAACAACATTTTTGCAGGTCAGATTCGCACACAATTGGAGGCCTCGCGCGTCGAGGAGCACCTCTCGTTTGAATTTTCGCACAACATCATCTACTACAGCAGTGGCGTGATGTGCGGAATTAATTGGGCAAACGTGGGGCACAAATCGGATTACAACTGCTACTTCTGCACCGATAGCGAGAAGAAGATAGAGTTCCAGGGAATAGGTTTCGACGAGTGGCAGAAGAAGGGACAAGATATAAATTCAGTTATCGCCGACCCCCAATTTGCTGATGTCGCAGAGGGTAATTTCACACCCAAGAACAAGGCTATGCTCAAGAAGATAGGATTCAAGCCGTTCGACTACACCAAAGCGGGCGTCTATGGCTCGAAGGAGTGGCGCAGAAAGGCCGAACTTAGCAAGGAGTTGGAAGATGCCTTCGACAAATTGGTGAACGACTACGAAAAAGAGATGATTACCGATTGGTAATCAACATAATTTATTACCTTTGCAACACAAAAAAAGAGGCTTTTGCAGGGGTAAGCGGCCCAGCAAAGCATAAACGAACAAAATGTTTAACAAAAAATAGTATGAAAAGATTCATTTTATCTATGTTGGCTATGGTTACGCTCTGCGCAGCCGAGGCCAAACCCGTAGTAAAGAGCATCACCTCGCCTGATGGCAAGTTGAAGGTGACGGTTACTATCGAGAACGACATCCGTTGGAGCGTAACATCGGGTGAGGAGGTAATTTTGGCACCCTCGCAGATTGCTATGCAGATTAACGAGAATGAGACTTGGGGCGTGGCTCCACGTCTGCGCAAGGCTACAACAGGCAAGATTGACGAGGTTATCCCTTCACCGCTTTACAAGAAGTCGGAGGTAGAGGATAAGTGCTCGACTTTGACACTCACATTCAAGGGCGACTATGCCGTAGAGTTCCGCGCCTACAACGATGCAGCGGCTTACCGTTTTGTATCGACTCGTGCGGGCGAGTACACCGTAAAGAACGAGATTTCGGAGTACAAGTTCGATGGCGATAAGACTGTTTATTGCTCTTACGTTCGCAACAACAAGGAGAAGAAGTTCGAGGAGCAGTATTACAACTCATTCGAGCAGCCCTACATCATCGAGAAGATGAGCCAGATGGGCCAGAACCGTTTGATGTTCCTTCCCGTATTGGTAGATATGGGCGACAAGAAGGTCTGCATCACCGAGACTGACCTTATCAGTTATCCTGGTATGTATCTCCACTCGCAGGGTGAGAGCAAGTTGGGCGCTAACTTCGCTCCCGTACCCGACGAGATTAAGCAGGGCGGCCACAATATGTTGCAGGGCGAGGTACAGACTCGCAAGCCCTACATCGCCGAGGTTAAGGGCGCACGTTCATTCCCCTGGCGTATATGTATCGTAGCAAACAACGACGCAGAGTTGTTGGACAACGATATGGTATTCCGCTTAAGCCAGCCTAACGCTATCGGCGACACATCGTGGATTAAGCCCGGTAAGGTTGCTTGGGAGTGGTGGAACGATTGGGGCCTCTATGGCGTTGACTTCGTTCCTGGCGTAAACAACAAGACTTATGAGTATTATATCGACTTCGCATCACGCAACGGCATCGAGTACGTTATTTTGGACGAGGGCTGGAGCGTAAACAAGAAGGCCGATTTGATGCAGGTAGTACCCGAGATTGACATCAAGCACTTGTGCGACTATGGTGCAAAGCGTGGTGTAGGCATCGTACTTTGGGGTGGTTACTGGGCTGTTGACCGCGATATGGACAACGTATTCAAGCACTACTCGGAGTTGGGCGTTAAGGGCTTCAAGATTGACTTTATGGACCGCGACGACCAGCAGATGGTAGATTTCTACGAGCGTGCTGCGGCAACGGCTGCAAAGTATAAGATGTTTGTAGATTTCCACGGCGCATACAAGCCCTGCGGACTCTCACGCAAGTATCCTAACGTAGTGAACTACGAGGGTGTGAACGGTTTGGAGCAGATGAAGTGGTCGGGCCTTGAGTTGGACCAGGTTACTTACGACGTACAGATTCCGTTCATCCGTATGGTTGCAGGCCCGATGGATTATACACAGGGTGCTATGCGCAACGCCCAGAAGTCAAGTTATCGTGCAAGCAACTCGGAGCCTATGAGCCAGGGTACTCGTTGCCGTCAGTTGGCTATGTATGTAATCTTTGAGGCTCCGTTCAATATGTTGTGCGACTCACCTTCGAACTACGAGAAAGAGAAGGAGTGCACAGAGTTTATTGCCGAGATTCCTACAGTTTGGGACCAGACAGTAGCACTCGATGGTAAGGTCGGCGAGTTTGCAGTTATGGCACGTCGTGCAGGCGAGGAGTGGTATGTTGGTGGTTTGACCAACTGGTCACAGCGCGAGATTGAGGTTAACCTCGACTTCTTGCCCGAGGGCACATACGACATCGAGAGCATTCAGGATGGCGTGAATGCCAACAAGATTGCCAGCGACTACCGCATCGTTAAGCAGACCGCTGACAACAAGAAGGTATTGAAGGTCAAGATGGCTCGTGGCGGCGGCTTCGCTATGAAGATTACACCTGCCAAGTAGCAGACCGATTTGATATTGGATAAAAGATTAGGGTATCGCTGGTGCGATACCCTAATTTGTTTTCTACGGCTACCAACTTGGCGGCCTAACTTAGCCACGCTCCTGCTGGCTCATTGCAATACCCAACTCCAAACCGCGCAATTCGGCCAGACCACGCATACGGCCATAGCACGAATATCCAGGATTGGACTTACGATTCAAATCATCACACATCTGATGACCGTGGTCGGGACGCATCGGGATGCTACGGCCCTGACGCTGCTGAATCTCCAAGAAGGCCTTCATCACCTCATACATAGGCACATCGCCCTCCAAGTGGTTATCCTCCTGGAAATTACCCGCCGCATCACGACGTGTCGAGCGCAGATGCACGAAGCCTACCCTATCGCCAAACTCACGCATCATAGCAGGCAGGTCGTTGTCGGCACGAACACCGAAAGAGCCTGTACACAAGCACAAGCCATTCGAGCGGTTGGGCACAGCCTCAATCAAGCGGCGGAAATCTTCGGCCGTCGAGAGTATGCGGGGCAAACCCAATATGGGATATGGCGGGTCATCGGGGTGAATAACCATCTCGACACCGCACTCGTCGGCTACAGGGCATATCTCACGCAGGAAGTATATCAGGTTCTGGCGCAAACGCTCGGCATCGATATCCCGATACCTATCCAACGCCTCCTGAAACTGCTCCACGGTAAAACTCTCCTCCGAGCCAGGCAGGCCTGCTATCATATTGCGTGTAAGGCGCTCTCGCTCCTCGGCCGTCATCTGCTCGTAACGCGCTTTAGCCTTTGCCTTCTCCTCGTCGGTGTATTCCTCGTTGGCGGCGGGACGGCGCAGGATATAGAGGTCGAAAGCCATAAATGCTGCGCGCTCGAAACGCAATGCACGCGAGCCATCCTCAACCTCATATGCAAGGTCGGTGCGAGTCCAATCCAGCACGGGCATAAAGTTGTAGGTTATGCACTTTATACCACACGCCGCAAGATTGCGAATCGAGGCCTTATAATTCTCGATATATTGCTGAAATTCGCCCGTTTGCGTCTTGATATGTTCGTGCACGGGAACACTCTCCACAACGCTCCAAACAAGCCCTTTTTCGGCTATCATTTGCTGACGTTTCTTTATCTCCTCAACTGTCCACACCTCGCCATTGGGGATGTGATGCAGGGCGTGAACTATGTCGGTAGCGCCCGCCTGACGGATATTATCGAGCGAGACGGGGTCGTTGGGTCCGTACCAACGCCAAGATTGTTTACAAAGATACATTTTATTTGTTTTTTATTCATTAATGAGATTGCCACGTCGCTTACGCTCCTCGCAATGACACGACAATTTAGATTGAAAACGCATCAAATCCACCATCCACAACGGTCAGCGTGCCCGTCACAAACTTCGAGGCATCCGACGCCAGCCACTGCAACGTACCGAGCAACTCCTCAGGCTCACCAAAGCGCTTAAACGGAGTGTGGGCAATGATGGTCTCGGCACGCGGGGTGAGCGAGCCATCGGGGTTGGTCAGCAAATCACGATTCTGATTGGTCAACAAGAATCCAGGAGCAACAGCATTAACACGCAAGCCCTCGCCAAATTTCAACGCCAACTCACCGCACATATACTTCGTCCAATTTATGACGGCAGCCTTCGCAACGCCATAGCCCGCAACGCGTGTGAGCGGACGCAGAGCAGCCTCCGAGGCGATGTTGATAATCGAGCCCGACTTCTGCTCGACCATAGCCTTGACGAATACCATAGTGGGGAGAATTGTACCAAAAAGATTCAATTCTACCACTTGCTTTACGGCATCAACATCCAAATCGAAAATGGTCTTATCGGAGGCTACGGTTGCCGCAGCCTGATTGCCACCAGCGCCGTTAATCAGCACATCGATACGACCATAGGCAGCCATAATAGCCTCATAAGTCGCCTCCAACTGCGCCTTATCCAGCACATTACACTCCAAGAACATAGCCTCACCACCTGCCTCTTTGGCCTCAGCCTCTTGACGGCGGCCCACCTCGGCATTACGGCCCAAAATCACAACTTTGGCACCCTGCTCGGCAAAATGTGCAACCATAGATTGTCCCAAGATTCCTGTCGCACCGGTAATCACGATTACCTTACCCTCGACTGTAAACAGATTTTTCATAGTTTTATTTGGTTATTATTTTGTTCGTTACTTTTCAAACGTAGTTTCACGCATTTAGGCAACAACAAATATAATGTTTTTTGCGGCGAAATGCAAACCACGCGGCTCACAAAACAATCTACCACATAATACCACATAAAAAAATCCATCGTCGGGGCAATTATCATACCTTATTTATTTGGCAGAACAAAAATAAAGTAGTAATTTTATACCGATTTTTGAGAAAAAGCAACTATCGCTATTTTTTTGACAATTATTTAACCGTTAAAATAATAAATTTATGGCTATTAACAGAAAGGATTTCCTTAAATCTTTGGGAGGATTGGCCGCGTTTACTATCATTCCGCGTCACGTCCTCGGAGGCCCCGGTCACATTGCTCCTAACGACCAATTGACCAAGGGTATTATCGGTATGGGTGGTATCGGTTTCAGCGCAAACCACTTCTCAAGCAACGAGCAGTGCCGTTTGGTGGCTATGTGCGACGTCGATAGCAAGCACCTCGAGACTGGTGTTACTCGCGCAAAGAGCGAGTTGGGTGAGACTGTAAAGGCTTATCACCTCTATCGTGACCTTATCAACGACCCCAACGTGGACGTTGTACACATCGCAACACCTCCCCACTGGCACGGTATTATGGCCGTTGAGGCTGCCAAGGCTGGTAAGGATATTTGGTGTGAGAAGCCGATGACTCGTACAATCGGCGAGGGTAAGAAGGTTATGGAGGCTGTACGCCAGAATGGTCGTATCTTCCGTCTTAACACTTGGTTCCGTTTCCAGGATACATTCTACGGCTTGGGTACAAAGGTTGCTCCGCTCAAGAAGTTGGTTGACAGCGGTATGTTGGGCTGGCCTTTGAAGGTTACTATCTCAGGCGGTACAGGTTTTGCTTGGAAGTTCTTCTGGGTAGGTAAGGAGAATTTGGTTGAGCAGCCCATCCCGAAGAATTTGGACTACGATTTGTGGTTAGGCCCGGCTCCTTATAAGCCTTACAACGAGCACCGTACTCACCAGACTTTCCGTGGTTACTGGGATTATGATGGTGGTGGTCTTGGCGATATGGGTCAGCACTACATCGACCCCGTACAGTACATCTTGGGTAAGGACCACACTTCACCCGTGAAGGTTGAGGTTGACGCTCCCCAGCAGCACCCCGATGCAATCGGTACTTGGCGTAAGGTTGTTTATACTTACGAGGACGGTTGCCAGATTATCCTCGAGGGTGAGGGTCACGAGACTCCCAACGGTCCTTACATCGAAGGTCCTAAGGGTTGCGTATATCAGGGCTTCCGTTGCACTATCCCCAACGTAATGGAGAAGTTGAACGAACTCCCCGACCCCGAGCCACAGAACACAGACTTCATCAAGTGTATCCACACTCGCGAGAAGTTTGCCTTGAACGAAATCAACGGTTTCCGTTCGGCTACAATCGTAAATATGGGTCTTTGCGCATTGCGCTTGAACCGTACATTGGAGTTCGACCCCGTGAAGTTGCAGTTCGTAAACGACGACGCCGCAAATGCGCTTATCGACCAGCCAATGCGTGCTCCTTGGAAAATCTAACATAACCCAAAAACGTGAATAGAATGAAAAGAATATTTATATTATTGGCTCTTATGTTGATGCCCTTCGCGGCTATCAACGCACAGGATGCTCGTAACCGCGATGTTGCTACTGTAGTAGCCGACGCTTTGGCGCAGTTGCCTGCTGGAGAGCCCGCACAGTACAATCAGATTATGGCAGAGTTGGCTGGCACAGGCGCTCAGGGTGTCGAGATGCTTGCCACTATGTTGAAGCCCGCAGCCGAGGGTGTTAAGAACTCAACTATCGAGTACGCCTTGAACGGTGTTGCGTCATACGTTACAAAGGAGGGTGCTGCACAGCGTGCCGCTGTTCGCTCTGGTTTGAAGTCAGCATTCCCCAAGGTTAAGGACGAGCCTAACCAGGCATTCGTTATGACTGTTTTGCAGATTTGTGCTACTGCCGAGGATGCAGATTTCTACGCTGCTCAACTCAAGCACGAGTATTTCGGCAACTTCGCTGCTCGCGCATTGGCAACAGTTAAGGGTACAGAGCCCACTGTTATTGCTTTGATGCAGGCACAGGCAGAGAACGGCATCAGCCGCGCTTTGTTGGCACAGATTGCATCTTACAAGGCTCATCTCCACGATGCCGAGCCTATCCTTTTGGCTTGGGCTAAGGAGGCTACTGCCGAGGATGCAGTACACATCAACAACGCTTTGGCATTGTGTGGTGGTGAGGCTGCTGCCAAGTATTTGGCTGCTGCTGCAAAGGCTGCAGGTTACACATTCGAGACAACAGACGCTTACGGTGCATACTTGGGCCTTTTGAACGGTCACTTGATGAAGCACAACCCCAAGGCTGTAGCAAAGGCTGCAAAGCAACTGATGAAGTTCGAGAAGCCTAACGTACGTCTTGCAGGTTTGGATTTGTTGGTACAGATGAACGGCAAGGCTACTACTCCGTTGGTATTGAAGGCTGTTGCTGACGATTGCCACGAGTATCGTTATGGCGCTATGCGTTTGGCTGAGGCTTATGCTGACGACGCTACTTACGCTGCTGTTGCTGCTATGATGCCCAAGTTGGACAACGCTGCGAAGATTGACGTTATCAACTGGTTGGGTGCTAACCACGCTGCTTCACAGGTAGGTGCTATCTGCGCTCAAATCGCTAACCCCGATGTAGAGGTAGCAGTTGAGGCTATGGAGGCTGCAAGCCGCATCGGTGGTGATGCTGCTTTGGAGGCTATCTTGGCAAAGGTTGCAACTATCGAGGATACTAACTCAGATGATGCAAAGACTATTATGGAGACAGCACGTCGCGTATTACTCTCATTCAACGGCAAGGTGAATGGCGGTATCGTGAAGGCTTTGGAGGGTAACGAGGCAAGCAAGGATTTGGCTTACGGCGTACTTCAGGGTCGTACTATCCCCGAGGCTGCATCAAAGGTTGTAGCCGAGGCTAAGGGTGGCAACGCAAAGGCTACTGCTGTTTTGGCTAACGTAGTTGGTGACAACGATTTCAACGCTATGTGCGATTTGTTCGAGGCTGGTAAGGCTAACACTGCTGCTATCAACAAGACTCTTATCAACAAGTCAGTAGATGAGAAGGTGGCTGCTTTGGAGGCTCGCATCGCAAAGGCTGGCGACAAGAAGGCACTCTACTATCCTTTGTTGGGCGCAACAGGTTCTGCAAAGGTTGTTCCTACATTGGTTGCAGGTTACAAGGCTGGCGATAAGGCTGCTTACGAGGGTATGAAACTCATCAACGACGCTGCTATCTTGGCTCCGTTGTTCGAGATTGCTACAAACGATGCAGCATTGAAGGACGACGCTTTGGCACGTTACATTCAGGTTACACAGTCATCTGACCTCAACGCATTGCGCAAGTACAAGAACTACAGCAACGTATTGGAGGCTAACCCCAGCGTAAAGGTTAAGAACGCTGCTTTGTCTGCTTTGTCTGCAACACAGACTTATCAGGGTATGATGCTTGCAGCAGAGTATATGGACAACGCAGAGACTGCACAGGCTGCTGCCAACACTGTTCTCCAGATTGCTACAAAGCACCCCGAGTTCTACTCTGCAGAGGTTAAGGCTTTGTTGGAGAAGGTAGGCGCAACTGTAAATGACGGCGACGCAGTTTACAAGCGCAAGGATATCGAGAAGTTCATCTCTGAGAACACTGCTCGCGAGAGCCACTCTATCAAGTCAGAGCTTACTGACAAGGAGAAGAAAGAGGGCTTTGTAATGTTGTTCGACGGCGTTAATACAGATGCTTGGACTGGTAACATTGATGCTTATCAGGTTGTTGATGGTTGCTTCTATGTAACTGACGATTTGTCTTCAACAGGCAACCTCTACACAAAGGAGGAGTATGCTGACTTCGTTCTTCGTTTCGAGTTCTGCTTCGTAGTTGAGGGCGCAAACAACGGTATCGGTATCCGCACTACACAGGGTGAGAATGCCGCTTATCACGGTATGGAGATTCAGGTGTTGCACCACGACGCTCCTATGTATGCTAACTTGCGCGAGTATCAGGTACACGGCTCTGTATATGGTATCATCCCCGCAAAGCGCATCAAGTGGGGTCCTCTCGGCGAGTGGCATAGCGAGGAGATTCGCGTAAAGGGCGACCGCATCACTGTAACAGTTGATGGCGAGGTTATCGTTGATGGTAACATCCGCACTGCTTGCAAGGGTCACAACGTAGCCCCCAAGGGTGGCAACGAGAACCCCTACACTGTTGACCGTTTGAACCACCCCGGCTTGTTCAACAAGAAGGGTAACATCGCTTTCTGTGGTCACGGCGAGGGCGTGAAGTTCCGCAATGTCCGCATTAAGGAGTTGTAATAGCGACATACCTATATATAATATATATAACTGCTCGACTTATGTCGGGCAGTTTTTTTTCGTTTACAGGCACGGCAAAACTCATCCCCTGCGCTCATAAACCTGCGCAAATATTTCACCGCCTATTTTGGTCACTTCACCCAATAAATTCAACCATACAAGATACTTTATTGAATTATTTTTATAATTTTGTGTGACTATTTTTGTTTACAATAAAGCGATTTTACGATATGAAAAGAAAGTGGATTATTACCGCAGTCGTTCTTGCCATCTTTGGCATAGGGTTGGGCGGATATAAGTATTACAAAAGTCATAAGAGTGGCGCCGATGCCCCACAAGCCGCAGCCCCACGCGGTAACAACATTCTCAACGTAAACGGCGTTGTCATTTCGCCCAAAGACCTTACCGAGGATATTAGAATGGTCGGCAACCTATTGCCCGACGAGGAGGTTGATTTGACGTTTGAGACTTCGGGTAAGATTGTCGAAATTAACTTCAAGGAGGGTACTATGGTTCGCAAAGGCGATTTGCTGGCCAAAGTAAACGACAAACCTTTGCAGGCGCAACTATCGCGTTATGAGGCGCAGCTCAAGTTGGCGCAGGACCGCGTATATCGCCAGAGTACACTTTTGGAGAAGGATGCTGTCAGCCAGGAGGCCTTCGAGCAGGCTCGCACCGAGTTGGCTACACTCAATGCCGACATCGACATCGTAAAGCAGAACATCGCACTCACCGAGTTGCGCGCTCCGTTTGATGGTATCATCGGTCTGCGTAACGTCAGTGAGGGTGCTTACGCATCGCCAAGCGTTGTAGTGGCTAAACTTACAAAGATTTCACCCCTTAAGATTGATATGTTCGTACCAGAGCGTTATGCCGACCAGGTGAAGCCTGGCACACCTCTTACCTTCACTGTCGAGGGTATCAACGAGGAGTTCAAGGCTTCGGTATATGCCAAGGAGTCGGAGGTTGATAGCGACACTCGTATGTTGTCGGTACGCGGAACATACGCCAATCCCAATGGTCGTTTGCAACCTGGCCGTTTTATCTCGGCGAAGATTCGTATGCAGGATATTCCCAACGCCATAGCCATACCGACAGAGGCTATCGTACCCGAGATGGGTGTCGATAAGGTGTTTGTATATCGTGGCGGCAAGGCAAAGTCAGTAGCCGTCAAGACGGGCCTTCGTACCGATGCATTGATTCACATTGTAGAGGGTATCGAGGTAGGTGATACAATCATTACATCGGGTACATTGCAGTTGCGCGAGGATTTGCCCGTACAGTTAAACAACGTTCAATAATCGCAAAGAGAAACCAAACGTATGAATATTTCCGAATTAAGCATACGACGTCCCGTACTTGCGACAGTGCTTACGCTTATCATCGTCATCTTTGGCGTGATTGGCTATAGTTATTTGGGCGTGAGAGAGTACCCGAGCGTCGATAATCCCATCATTTCGGTTTCGTGCTCCTACCCTGGAGCCAACGCCGATGTTATCGAGAACCAGATTACAGAGCCTCTGGAGCAGAATATCAACGGTATCCCCGGCATCCGTTCATTGTCGAGTGTCAGTTCGCAAGGTTCGAGCCGTATTACCGTAGAGTTTGAGTTGTCGGTGGACCTTGAGACTGCCGCCAACGACGTGCGTGACAAGGTGTCGCGCGCACAACGATTCCTGCCCCGCGACTGCGACCCCCCGACCGTATCGAAGGCTGATGCCGACGCGATGCCTATCTTGATGGTGGCGGTGCAGAGCGACAAACGTTCGTTGTTGGAGATTAGTGAGATTGCAGACCTTACAATCAAGGAGCAGTTACAGACTATCAACAACGTGAGTGCCGTGCAGATTTGGGGAGAGAAGCGTTACTCGATGCGTATATGGTTGGACCCCGCCAAGATGGCAGGTTACGGTATTACACCCATCGATGTAAAGAGCGCGATGGATAGAGAGAATGTGGAGTTGCCTTCGGGTAGTATCGAGGGTAACACTACGGAGCTTACCATCCGCACAATGGGTCTTATGCATACGGCCAAAGAGTTCAACGACCTGGTTATCCGCGAGGACAACTCTCGCATCATCCGTTTGAGCGATATTGGTCGTGCCGAGTTGGGCCCGCAGGATACACGCAGTTATATGAAGATGAACGGTGTGCCGATGGTAGGTGTCGTTGTTGTCCCCCAGCCAGGTGCTAACCACATCGAGATTGCCGATGCCGTTTACGAGCGTATCGAGCAGATGCGTAAGGATTTGCCCGAGGATGTGAAGTTGAGTTACGGTTTCGATAACACACGTTTTATCCGCGCCTCTATCGACGAGGTTAAGCAGACGGTTTACGAGGCCTTTATCTTGGTGGTTATCATCATCTTCCTCTTCCTGCGTAACTTCCGCGTTACGCTCATCCCGTGTATCGTTATTCCCGTTTCGCTTATCGGTACATTCTTCTTAATGTATTTGGCGGGATTCTCTATCAACGTGCTTTCGATGTTGGCTGTCGTGCTCTCCGTAGGATTGGTGGTCGATGATGCCATCGTAATGACCGAGAACATATATATCCGTATCGAGCGAGGAATGTCGCCCTTTGAGGCAGGTATCGATGGCGCCAAAGAGATTTTCTTTGCCGTAATTTCGACCTCTATCACCCTACTTGCCGTATTCTTCCCCATCGTCTTTATGGAGGGTATGACGGGTAAACTATTCATTGAGTTTAGTTTGGTGATTTCGGGTGCCGTTATCATCTCGACCTTTGCGGCTTTGACCGTAACACCGATGTTGGCATCGAAGATTTTGATACGTCAGGAGAAGAAGAATTGGTTCTACACCAAGACCGAGCCCTTCTTCGAGGGATTGAATAATTTCTACAGCAATACACTCGCGGCATTCTTGAAGGTGCGCTGGATAGCGATTCCCATAGTGGTGGTGATGTTGGGTATTATCGGCTGGTTGTGGACATCTATACCTGCCGAGTTGGCGCCGCTGGAGGACCGCTCACAGATTACCATCAACACATCGGGCTCGGAGGGTGCAACGTATGAATACCTGCGTGACTACACCGAAGGCATCAACGATTTGGTCGATTCACTTATGCCCGAGCGCCGTTACGTTACGGCCCGTGTGAGCAGTGGTCGTGGTAATATACAGATTGCGCTTAATGACATCAAGGAGCGTGACCGTACCCAGATGGAGATTGCCGAGGAGTTGTCGCAGGCGGTAAAGACACGCACCGAGGCTCGTGCCTTCGTGCAGCAGCAGACCACATTCGGTAGCCGCCGAGGTGGTATGCCTGTGCAGTATGTATTGCAGGCGATGACTATCGACCGTTTGGAGGAGGTGCTGCCCAAATTTATGGAGAAGGTACACGAGAGCCCTGTATTCCAGATGGCCGACGTAAACCTGAAGTTCAGTAAGCCCGAGGCCCGCATCAACATCAACCGCGACAAGGCCAATCTGTTGGGTGTATCGACACGCGACATTGCGCAGACATTGCAGTATGGATTGAGTGGTCAGCGTATGGGTTACTTCTATATGAACGGTAAGCAGTATGAGATTTTGGCCGAGATTAACCGCCAGCAACGTAATAAGCCTGCCGACCTAAAGTCAATCTACTTGCGTAGTGGCTTGGGAGAGATGATTCAGATGGATAACCTCGTTAACATCAACGAGGAGGTTGCGCCACCGCAACTCTACCACTACAACCGTTTCCTCTCGGCTACCGTATCGGCTGGTTTGGCGAAGGGTAAGACCATCGGCGACGGATTGGCCGAGATGGACCGCATCGCGGCCGAAGTGCTGCCCGACGATTTCCGTACGGCACTTACGGGCGATTCAAAGGAGTTTAGAGAGAGTTCATCGAGCCTTTTGTTTGCCTTTATGTTGGCTATCGTTTTGATTTACTTGATTCTGGCGGCACAGTTCGAGAGTTTCAAGGACCCGTTGGTTATTATGCTTACCGTGCCGTTGGCTATCGCTGGTGCGTTGATATTTATGACCGCAACAGGACAGACGATGAACATCTTTAGCCAAATCGGTATCATTATGCTTATCGGCCTTGTGGCCAAGAACGGTATCCTCATCGTGGAGTTCGCCAACCAAAAGCAGGAGCAAGGTATGCGCCTTATGGAGGCCATCGAGCAGGCATCATTGCAGCGTATGCGCCCCATCCTGATGACCAGCGCATCGACTATCTTGGGACTTTTGCCCTTGACCTACGCTACGGGCGAGGGTGCTAATGGCCGTATCGCTATGGGTATCGCCGTAGTGGGTGGTTTGTTGGTTTCGACTATCCTTACTCTATATGTCGTACCGGCAATCTACTCTTACGTCTCAACCGACAGAAGTAAGCAAGCAACAAAATAGACGATTTATGAAAAGATATATTCTCTCTACGATATTAGCACTTGGGCTTTTTGTTTCGGCTAATGCTCAGGAGAAGGTGCTCTCGCTTCGGGAGTGCCTCGAAACGGGTTTGCAACAGAACTACGACATACTTATCGAGCGTAACCTTCAGCGCATAAGCGACAACAACGCTACGGCCGCCAATGCAGGAATGCTTCCTACGTTGGGCCTTACAGCGGGATATATGGGCTCGGCCGACAGAACAGAGACGACGCCCGTCGAAGGCGACAAAATGGTTGACAATGCAGCATTCGACCAGACGGTGGATGTAGGTCTGTCGCTCAACTGGACACTCTTTGACGGTATGCGTCTGCGCGCCAACTACAACAAGTTGCGCGAGTTGCAGCAGAAGGGCGAGTTGCAGACACGCCTGACGATTGAGGATTTCGTGGCTGACCTTACGGCCGAATATTACAACCTCATTCAGCAGACCCTGCGCCTGAAGAACTTCCGCTATGCTATGGCTCTTTCGCGTGAGCGATTGCGCATCACCGAGGCTCGTTACCAGATTGGTGACTTCTCACGCCTCGACCTACTGCAAGCAAGAGTCGATTTCAACGCCGACTCATCGCAATATATGTCGCAGCAGGAACTTGTCACATCCTCACGCATCCGTATAAACGAACTTATGGCTAATAAGAGCATCGACGAAAAGTGCGTGGCGCAAGATACTGTAATCAAGGTAAACGACGCTCTGCAATGGGATGCACTGTCGGCTCAAATGGCCGAGTCAAACGTCTCGTTGCTTATTGCCGACCGCAACACCGAGATTTCGATGCTCGACTTGAAGGCGGTAAAGGCTCGCAACTACCCCTACCTAAAATTGGCGGCTGGCTATGGCTATACGCTCAACCGCTACGGCAGTGGCACAACCAAGACTCGAGGTACATTGGGTCCCAACGTAGGACTCAATCTCGGATTCACAATCTTTGACGGCAACCGCCGCCGTGAGCAGCGCAACGCAAAGATTGAGGTCGAGAACGCACAATATACTCGTGAGCAGATTGAGCAATCGCTCTCGGCCGATTTGGCCAACTTCTGGCAAGCATACCTCAACAATTTAGAGGTTATAAAGTTGGAGCGACAGAACCTCATTGCGGCCAAGGAGAATTACAATATCGCTATGGAGCGTTATCTGCTTGGTGATTTGCCTGGTATCGATATGCGCGAAGCACAAAAGAGTCTGCTCGATGCCGAGGAGCGCATCCTGACGGCCGAGTACAACACAAAGTTGTGCGAGATTTCGTTGATGCAGATTAGCGGAAATATACTCTCTTACCTCAACGAATAGGAGTATTACAAGGGATATATTGTAGTGTTTGTGGCGCAGAGGTTGCTATAAAAAAGAGGCTAAATAGGTTGAAAACTACCACCCAAAAACCACTTTAGCACCCTCGGAGAGATAAAATTTGCAAAAAAATGCATATTTTTTGCTAAAAAATTTGCAGATTGATTTTTTTGCTCTATATTTGCACCACGAAACAAAACAATGGTGGATTCATCTAAGGGCTAGGATACATGCCTCTCACGCATGACATAGGGGTTCGAATCCCCTATCCACTACTCAAAAAAAAATGAGAACCGCTATTGCAGTTCTCATTTTTTTGTTTTTATCAACCTGCTAACATTTTGGGACAATGAAAAAGATTAGAGCAGCCGTAGTGGGTTACGGCAACATTGGTAAATATGTAGTAGAGGCACTTGAGGCCACTGCTGATTTCGAGATTGCAGGCATCGTGCGCCGCGCATCGTCGGTGGCAACTGCAACAGATTCAAAATATCCCGTCGTGAGCGACCTCGCCGAGTTGGAAGGCGTCGATGTAGCAATTTTGTGTACACCATCGCGCTTGGTTGAGAAGAGCGCCGAGGCGGCTCTTAAACTTGGCATCTCGACCGTAGATAGTTACGATATACACACAGGCATTGCCGACACTCGCGCCCGCCTGGATGTCATCGCCCGCGAGAACAATGCTGCGGCGTTAATCTCGGCTGGTTGGGACCCAGGAAGCGATTCAGTGGTGCGTGCATTGCTGGAGGTATGCGCTCCGCAGGGTATCACATATACTAATTTTGGCCCTGGTATGAGTATGGGACACACTGTTGCCGTGAAGGCTATCGAGGGCGTTAAGGCGGCTCTCTCGATGACTATTCCTTTGGGTACGGGCATCCACCGCCGTATGGTTTACATCGAGTTGGAGGAGGACTACGACTTTGAGGCGGTTGCTACGGCAATCAAGAACGATGCATACTTCGTTCACGACGAGACTCACGTTACGAAGGTCGAGAGCGTAGATGCCCTTTTGGATATGGGCCACGGAGTAAATATGGTACGCAAGGGCGTGTCGGGCAAAACGCAGAACCAGCGCTTTGAGTTCAATATGAGCATCGACAACCCCGGCCTGACGAGCCAGATTCTCGTCGCGGGAGCCCGCGCAGTATTGCGTCAGCGCCCAGGAGCATATACAATGATTGAGATTCCGCTGATTGACTTTTTGGCAGGCGACAAGGAGCAAATCATACGCCGCTTGGTATAAAACAGAATCAACAAAAATACTTAAGAGAGGTTGTTGCAGTAGTGCGACAACCTTTGTTTTTGAAAGTTTGGCGTACAGATTTGGCCTCAATAGGTAAGATATATTGCCTAAAATGGTGAAAATAAAAAAATTATTGATACTTTTGTAGCATAATCCGACTACATATTGGATTATATGGGCAAGAGAGATAGTCATTAATGTCGCGTAAATACTATTGACGCCGCCCCAAATTTAAGACATTTAACTCGCAACCGAGACCTATCGAGGAGTAGACAATGCCCCCGATATGGTTTACGTGTTGCCGAATGACTATTGAAATGAGAGAACAATTAGAAGGTCTGAATGGTATTTCCATCAACTTTGGCGAGGGTGGAATGATGATTGTAAACATCATCCTCGCATTCGTAATGTTTGGCGTTGCACTGGGCATCAAGCCCCGCACATTCAAGGATGTATTTGCAAATCCCAAATCGGTTATCGTAGGTGTTTTGTTGCAATGGGTTGGTCTGCCCGCTGTGACATTCTTGATTACGCTGATACTCAACCCCGTAATCACACCGATGATTGCGTTGGGTATGATTTTGGTGGCATCGTGCCCTGGAGGTAACATCTCGAACTTTATCTCATCGCTCTCGAAGGGTAATATCGAGTTGTCGGTGTCGATGACCGCCATCACGACGGCTTTCGCTCCATTCATCACACCGCTTAACTTCTATTTTTGGGGTAATCTCTACAGCCAAATCATCAGCGTGCGCAACGATATCCCTATGCTGGTTATTCCGTTCCTGCCGATGTTGGAGCAGATTCTGTTGTTGTTGGGTGTGCCCATCGTATTGGGCCTTGTCTTCGCTCACTACTTCCCCAATGCTACGAAGAAGATAACAAAGCCTGCGCAGATGCTCTCTATCGCGCTTTTCATCGGTATGGTGATTGTTTCGTTCTCGCAGAATTTCCAAATCTTCTTGGATAATATAATCTATGTCTTCTTCATCGTAATGCTTCACAACGCAAGTGCGTTGGCTACGGGTTATTTCGGTGGTGGATTGGCAAAAGTACCTCAAGCAGACCGTCGCTCGCTGACCATCGAGACAGGTATTCAGAATTCGGGACTTGGCCTCATCTTGTTGTTTAATACGGCAATCTTCCCGCCCGAAGTATGGCACGGCCACTATGGTGGTATGCTCTTCATCACGGCTTGGTGGGGTATTTGGCACATCATTTCGGGCCTTACCGTTGCCTATCTGTTCCGTCGCAAACCCCTTATGGAGTAAGTATGGCTAAAAAAATCAAGAAAATACAGGACTACGACCCTGCGTACGCCTTCCTGCGACACTATGTCGATTTCATACTCAACCTCTCATACCGCACAGTACGTTACGTCGGACGTGAGAAGATTCCGCAGGATGGAGCCGTAATCTACGCACCCAACCACACCAACGCATTGATGGATGCATTGGTCATCCTCGCTATGGACACCAAAGCGAAAGTATTTGTTGCCCGTGCCGACATCTTCCGAGTCAAACTTCTGGCAAAGATTTTCAGATTCCTGAAGATTATGCCCATTATGCGTATGCGTGACGGCATAGACGAGGTAAGAAAGAATCAGGAGACAATCGAGAAGGCTGTAGATGTACTGCGCGACAAGATTCCTTTCTGCATATTCCCCGAGGGTACACATCAGGCGAAGTATTCATCATTGCCACTCTCGAAGGGTATCTTCCGCATCGCTTTTCAGGCGCAGGAGTTGATGCCCGATATGCCACTCTACATCGTTCCCGTGGGCATACGCTACGGAAGTTTCTTCCGTTTCCGTTCAACGGTACGAGTGCAGATTGGAGAGCCTATCAACATAGGCAAGTTCATTGCCGATAACTCCGCCCTCACGACGGCCGAGCAAATGAACAGCATTAAGGATGTGCTAACCGAGCGTATGACCTCATCGATACTCTACATCCCTAATGACGAGGATTACGATGCGACATACGAGATATGCGCCGCAGCCGTCAAGCAACAGGTGAAGAGTTTCGAATATAATGCCAACGGCAAACGAGTAAACCCGCTCGATGCGCACTTTGTCGCCAACCGCGCAACGGTAAATCATATTCTCGAACTCAAGGAGCAGAACCCCATAAAGGCCGAGCAGTTGCTCAAGTTGGGCCGTGAGGCTTCGACTATGCGCCGCGCACAGCGAATCAGCCTTGCATCGGTATCGATAAAGTATCCCATACTCTCTCGCATACTGAAGACACTCATCTTCATCGTGGCGCTGCCATATATGATTCCTGTATCGATACTCTATCTGCCTATCAAGTTGTTGTGTATGTTCCTATTCACCAAACTCAAGGATTATGCATTCCGCAACTCGATACGTTTCTTGGTGAATCTGGTGCTGTGGCCTATAATGATGATAATATACTCTATCATTGCATACATCGCCCTGCCATGGCAGTGGGCATTGCCGCTTACGCTCTTGTTGTTGCCCGCACCCGTTGTGGCACACGAGATGTGGCGTCTGTTCCGCTTGGCGAAGTCGGATATTAAACTGCTACTAAACAAGGAGTTGCGCGGCAAGTACAAGGCTATACGCGAAATCCTATTCAACAACAAATAACCCAAAGATTATGAAAATCAAACATTTGATTATTACCCTGGTGCTCTCATCGCTCACATTCAGTGCATTGGCGCAGTCAACAGGAGAGAGTAAAAAGGAGATTATAAAGAAGGGCTACAATTTTGGCCCTCTGCCCGCTGTTGCGTTTGATGCTGACAAGGGTTTCCAGTTGGGTGCACTACTCAATATCTACGACTTTGGTGACGGCTCGACCTACCCCAACACTCGCCAACAGTGGTATTTCGAGGCATCGTTCTTTACCAAAGGCTCGCAACTCTACACCATTTCGTACGACAATAAGTTCTTGATTCCTGGTATCCGTTTCTCGACAACATTGACGGCTACGAACGACAAGGCGATGGACTTCTACGGATTCAACGGTTATATGTCCTACTACGACCATCAAAAGGTGAACGATGGCAAGAAGAATGACGATATGTATCTCTACTCGCCCAAGTATCGTATCAACCGCGTGGCTGTATTGTTCAAGACCGACTTCATCGGTAATATTTGGGACAACAAGTTCTTCTGGGAGGCTGGTTACCACTTGAGTTACTTCAAGCAGGGAGCCATCAACCGCGAGAAGATTAATAAGAACAAAGACGAAAACAAGATGTTCCCCGACAGCGAGCCTACGCTCTTCGAGCAGTATCGCACTTGGGGCATCATCTCGGACGATGAGGCCGACGGAGGCATTAACAGCACCGTTCGCTTGGGACTTTTGTACGACACTCGTGACAAGGAGGGCGCACCCTCGAGAGGTATTTGGGCCGAGAGCCACCTGTCGTTAGCCCCGAAGTGGTTGGGCACTGAAAATCCCTACTACAAATATTCGGCTACCTTCCGCCACTATGTGCCGATTGTCGATAACGACATCCTGACATTTGCCTATCGCCTTAACTATCAGGGCACAATAGGCGACAAAGCGCCTTACTACATCCTACCCTACATCACCACTATGGGCCAATCCTACGACCGTGACGGTATGGGTGGTTTCCGTACCGTGAGAGGTTTGATGCGTAATCGTGTGCAGGGTTTGGATATGGCTACTTACAACGCCGAGATGCGCTGGAGATTTGTATCATTCTCGCTATGGAATCAAAACATAGCATTTGGCTTGAATGCATTTAGTGACGGTACGATGGTCACAAAGGCTTACGATATGTCGTTTGGCCGTGCAGCCGAGGAGTTCGCATCGCAGACCGACTACCAAAAGGCAAAGGCAGAATATGACGAGTATATGGCTATGGGCCTCGACAGCGACCGCCCGCACATCACCGTAGGTGCAGGCTTGCGCTTTATTATGAATCAGAATTTCATCGTCTGCTTCGAGTACGGTAAGCCCGTCGGCAAGTACAGCAAGCAGGATGGCAACGGAGCCTTCTACATCAACACAGGCTTCTTATTCTAAATAGACCTCAAAACACGCAACAAGGCTGCCAACAAATCGAGTTGGCAGCCTTGTTTGTTTTCTAAACTATATCAAATCTACAAGCGAGACAATAGTTCGGCCATCAATACCCCCAGATGGTTTCCTGCGGCATAACCTACGATACCAGCGCCAAGGCCCGTAACCAGAGCACGTTTGTTATGCATTGCCGCCGAGGCCATAGGTACAAAGGGTGGCGAGTTGATAAAGGCGACAGAGGAAATCATCATCGAATCGGCATCGACACGCATTAGGCGACACACGACAGCGTGAATCATCAGCGAAAGAAAGACCGCAACCGTCATAAAGGCGAGTTGGTTTACGCCGCCCGCCAAATCGAGATTTGAGAAGTCGGCCATCGAGGCTATGGTGATGCTGAATATATAGATAAGGTACATACCCACATCGTAACTCAAATCGAGCGCACGAACACGCTTAATAAACGAACACGCCACACCCAGAGTCGTAAGCAACAGAATGAACACCACCATAAACCACCCCTCGGGCATCAGCATAGCCACACCTGCCGAGACGGCTACAATCATCAGCGTATAGAGCAACATACGGCCCAACTGCTGTGCGCCCTCGCGCGACCACAAACGGCGGTAGGGATTCTGCTCGGCCTGAACAATCTGCTCATCTATCTCGGCCCTACCCTTCGCAGAGAGCACCTTGTCGCGCTCGCCATACAGACGACGAAACATCTTGATGCCGACACTGAACAGAAATACAAAATAGAGGAACGAGATGATTATATCATACGAATTAATCAGTACAAATCGCTCACTATCAATCTTAAATATAGCCTGCAAGGCGGCAGCATTGAGCGTACCGCCTGTGTACATACCCGTAATTATACCACCCACTTCAGCGCCCTCACCTATATGTCGGCCAAAGCAGAGATAGCCTATCGTTACAGCCACACACACCGACAGAAATCCGCTAAATACAATCTTCATCTGCAAGCGAGCCTCACCTCGCGAGAAACTGCAACCGAACAGCATCATTGGAATGGCCAGCGGAATCATAACATTGGGGATTATCTCTTGCAGGGTAGCGATTCCCGCAGGCAGAAACGGCAAATTGCCGACCACCATACCCACGGCGTACAACACCATTATCGGGCCCAGACGACCGAGCAACGAAAACCTACGACACGCCCATATAACACCAGCAGGCGCAACACAAAGAAAAACGGTATAGATGATATACTCCCAAATAGCCATAACTCTGCTTAAAGTTTTTCTAAATTATTTACAGGCCGACTCACCGCACAGGCGAGCCCACCCCACACAAAACCTTATATTGCAAAGTTATAATAAATTCCGAAAACGCAGGGCGTTGCGAGGTATTAATTCAGCATTATCTACCACTTGGGTGTTATGCCAATGAATATTTCGAAGTTGATACCCGGCATAGGGCGCGAAAGCACCGACACATACTCCTCATCGAAGAGGTTGTTTACTGTACCCTTAATCGACAAATCGGCCCACGAGAAGGTGAGCAGACGCTCCAGCGTGATGTTGTTCATATAATAGGTAGGCAACTTACCCGACAGGGTATTATCGTTGCTCGACATTGTATATCGCTCGCTATAGTAGCACCACTTATATAGCAGCGACCACTGCTTCCAACCTATGCGGCCCGTCACCGAAGAGGAGTACTCTGGCACATAGGGGAGTTGCTTGCCTACCGACATATCGGCGGGTGAGAGTTTTTCGCCCACGTTGATTGACGGTGTCCACGAGAAACTGCCATTAAGAGCAATGCTCCACTCTTGGGACAGAGCCACATTGGCATCGGCCTTTAACTCGACTCCATAGGCGTGTACATCCTTTACATTGCGTGGCGAGAAGAATCCTTTGGGCGTAGGCAACCACAAAATCCAATCCTTAATCCTTGAATCGAACCACGTCGCAGAACCCGACAACGAATACACACCCGACTCCCCGACATCAAACGATAAACCCGCATCGTAGGTCCAGCCCTGCTCGCTCCTTAAGTCGGGATTACCTCCGGGCAAGAAGTAGAGGTCGTTGAGCGACGGGAAACGATAGTTGCGCGAAACTGACGCCTTGGCCATCACGTTACCCCTCTCGGAGAGCACTCCATCGACAAACAGCGCAGGAATTATGGGTGATGAGTTATGCCCATAGACATCCTCACGCACAACAGCCGACACGCCTATCCTATCGTTTGGGCGCCACTTTGCCGACACCGAGCCCGACAACTCCATACGGCCCTTTTCATAGCCGACGATAGCCTGATTACCGTCTTGTCGGATAATATTCTTATCGGCGCTGGTCACAAAGTGCTGATGAGCCGACAGATTGGCCGTCAGCAACCACTTCTCGCCGAGATAATATTCGCCATCCACCTTGCCGTAGAAGGTGTTGACCTTGCTACGCGAGCGCGTCATAACCTGCATATTGCCATTACCCACGTCGCGACGATAGTCGTACGCCAGCCAAGTGTGCACATATCCCGCATTGGCCGCCACCTTCCAATTACTTCGCAGGTGGTCCCACGAGAGTATGCCACGAAATGTATGCTCGCGCTGGCGATTCTCGAAATCGGTGTCGCTGCCATAGTCGGTGGTGAGCATCTGCAACTCACGATTGGAAGAGGTGTACCACGCCTGAAGGCCGAACTTATCGCCACGCCCTGTATTATAATAGGTCTCTTGTAGGATGTGCAAATCCTTGAACGCTCCGCTACGGTTACGCTCTATGGGGTAGTATTGGCCGATGATATTTTTATCCTCATCGTAGATATTCAACTTCTTGTCGTGGTTACGATACTTGTAATCGTTAGGCGACGATGAATAGACGGCACGCAACGATGCCTGCCAATGCTCATTACCATAGGTCAGACGCAAGAACTCATCAAAGGTCTTGAATGAGCCTATGCCCTGAACGTATTGCATCCCGAAGCCCTCGGCTTGTGCAGGCTTTGTGGCGAGCCTTACCGCACCACCCAGACCGCCACCCGTCTCATTGACCGACGAAGTGCCGTGCAAGAGCGATGCATCGTCAATAAAATAGGAGGGTATCATCGAAAAGTCGGTCATTCCCAACATCGGGTTATTTATCTTCATTCCGTTCCACGTCACCTGCGTATGCGAGGGCGATGTACCACGAAAAGCCACCGTCGAGAGTGTTGCGCGGCCATAACTCTTGACAAACAACGACGAGTTGAAGGTCAGCACATCGGCCATCGAGAGCGAGATATTCTCTTTGAGAGCCAGCGAATCGAATTTGGTCTGCTGTGTACCTATCTCCTTCATCGGGCGTTGGCCATAGACTCTGACTTCGGGAATATCGCCACCACGACGCACACCATCGCCCGACGCACCACTTTGAGCAAGCGCGACAGACGAGAATATCAGCAATATTATGGTCAAAATTCCTCTCATCAAATCATCTATTTCCAACAAAACGCACCAGGGGTGATGCCCACATAAAACTCATCCAACCTCTCGCCCTGCTCCGAGTAGCGATAGATTTTACCCGCCTGAACGTAGTCGATGGCATCGGCAACATATACCTCGCCACTTCTCGGGTCGATGGTAAGGCCATAATACAGAGTATCGGAGTAGGGGATAAACGGCTTGACGGGGATTCTGTCCGCCGTCACATCCATAGCCCACACATCGTTGTTTATCCAATAGAGTTTGTCGCCACGTCCGTTGAGTTGCACCTCCGAGGGGGCATCGCCTTTGGCAAAACGGAATTGCTTTTCGATGGTGAAGGTCTCGGCATCGATGCGATATAATGACGGGGCCTCAAAGCCATAAGGAGAATCCTCGTAGCCGCCGTCTGTTATGCTCCACAACTTACCGTAGCAGTCCACCACCAGCGACGTAGGCTGAATACCCACCTCCAACTCGGCCACCACCTTGTCGGTCGTGGTATCTATCTTGAGTATGCGATTCTGGTACGACCAGCAATTCACGAACACATATTTCCCCCACTGCACCATCTGCTCCGTCGAGCCCGACTCCATAGTCATCGCAGGGCACTCGATGTAGCCCGTCACCTCATAGCGTTTGGGGTTCACGATAAATATACGATTATCCCACAACTGCGTAACATAGGCCTTCTCGTCACTCAAGAAGTGGATATAACGCGGCGAAGTGAGGTTTTCGATACGCCCCTTCTCCTTGAATGTGGCGGGGTCGATAGCAAATATTACGTGCGAGTTGTTCACCACAATCCAGCCCGTATCGCCATAGAGAGTCATCGACTGCGCCACGTCGCCCAACTTCATAGCGTTGGCACGATAGAAAACCTCGTTTTCTACGCTTTTCGTTGCGGGATTGTAGTACGAAAGCGATGCGTTGCCATATTGGAAGTTACCCTCGTTTATCACGAAAAGCCCCGCTCCCGATGTGGCAAAACTCTCGCCGTCGTCGTACTCCCACTTCATACACCCTACAGATGAAGCAAGTATCAAAACGACAATCGCCAAACGTAATATGTTGTACCTCACATTCATTCCTTCTTTATTACCTATCTCCTCATAGCGTAATCATAGACGCCACACACCTCGGTGGACATCTCGCCCAACCAGCCACTCTTTGTGTTGCACGCGGTCTGTATCTTTACAAAATCTATATACTTTAACTCTACGCTATCTCCCTCTGTATCTATAGCGTTAGATATGTCAAACAAATTTACCTTTTTATCCTCTTCGAGGCAATCCTTCGAAGAGAAGTTGTCGGCATAGCCCCAATCGTAACCGGGTTGTATCCACATCGTACCATTGCCCGACTTATCGTAATTGCGAGCCTTAAGGCAAGTACCCGAAAGTGTATAACTGTCGGCCTTAATCCACGCGGGATAGTAGAAAGGCTGCGAGTGATACTGCCCTAAATAATCTATCTCGCCCGTACAGCACTCGCTATCGCTCCACGCTACGGGTTGGCCCTCCTCCTCGGGACGATAATATGTTACCGAGTACTCCTGCAAGGTCTCCGCCATACCAGACTCCGAGCCTCGCAACTCATACCACACATCGTTTGGCTCACCATCACCATCCTCGTCCTGCATAACCCATACAATAGCGGGCTCGGATGAGCCGTCAAAGGCATTGCCTTTTATTGCGACATCATATCCCGCCTCGTTGTCTATGCTGTGGTCGAAACCCACAACTATATAGCCACCAAAGCCACCCAACGAGATAAACGTACCCTTCGCCAATCGCTCTTCGGCATAGGCTATGGCATCGGCCATAGTGCTCTCATTGCCGCTAAAACCGCCCGTGCGAGTATCGCCAATAAATTGTCCCGGCGCGGGAGTATAATCATATACCTCCGACCAATCGGCCTTCGACGACGAGGTCTTGGCGCGATAGTGGTCCTCGATAGGCTGCGTGATTACGCCGTCCTTATTACAAGACGACGTAATCATCAAAGCCACTAATACACATACAAATCTAAATATCTCTTTCACAATCACGCGCTACTCAAATATTACAGCCACATCATCATAAGCAAAATATCCGGGAGCGCCCAAGCCGTAACCGCTCTCATAGAGTTCCTCGCTACCCACAAGGTTAAACTCTACACGTGCCACCTTACCGAGTGACGACAAATCCCACTTTGTCCACTCCTTGACACCCTTGCGGCCCTTGTCCCAAAGTAGGAACTCGGCTGTCGCGGTCTGATTGTCATCCTCATCATAGCCATAGGCTATAATCTTAAACCAGCAATCCTCTGACACGCCACCCGATGGTACCATCCAACCATCGCCGTTTGCAAGGATGTTGTAAACATAGGTAGTGTTGGTCACATACATATGGTCAATCGTGCGAGCCACACCATCGTCAAACTCGAAGTATATCAACTCGTTCTGCATTCCCATACCCGAATCGTCCAAATAGCCGAAGTGTACGGCAAAATTCTCCGAGTCGTTGGCACCACCCTCTACGGCATAGGCCTGCAAGTCGTGCATATAATCACCCTGCGAGAGGTCGTCGCCCACATAATTCGAAATGGCGTGACCACCATAACCTGGGAACATAGCCGTTCTTGATGGGTAGAACGCCAATTCGGTGTTACCCTCATCGCACCAAGAGTCGCGGCCATTACCGTTGCCATACTCCGACGACGAGATTAAATCCGACCAATAACTCTCGGCATTCGAAGCCGAGCCTTTGTAGTCCTTGTCCTCGAATGTAAGAACGCGCACCTCCACCTTTGGCAAAATTATCTGGCGACCATCGGCCAATGTGATGATTACCGTAGTTTCGGTCTCCTCGATTGATACAAAGAACGAATCGCCATCCTTGCCGTCGGCACCATCTTGACCATCTTTTCCGTCAGCACCGTCCTGACCGTCTTTTCCATCGATGCCGTCCTTACCATCTTGGCCATCAGCGCCATCCTTACCGTTTTTGATTGTTACGGTTGTACCATCGCTAAATGTCAGCACAACGCCCTCATCGGTGTAATCAACAGATGTAATCACCTTGCCCTGATTCATTGCCTCCATCAATGCCGACAGGGTTGCAATGTCCTCGGTGTTGGCAGCCACCTGCTGCTCGAGTTCATCTACTGCACCCCAAAGGTCAGAGTCATCATACTCGCAACTCGTAAGCGATACGCTCAACAGAGCCACCGCCAAAAACATAAATAATTTTTTCATCGTTTTGTGTTATTAAAAGTGTTAAACAAAATGTATTGTCGCATTTTGCAGGACACACATCATAACACACAAAACTATCTACGCCGACAACGAGTCTATTAGGCTTTTGCCTATGCAAAGATGCCGACATAAATGTACACAATAGCACACCTCTGACCGCACACTTTGACAATCGTACAAACGTAACATCCACGTGGAGGAAAAAATCCTGCCTCTGGTGACTACGCTCTGAAAACTAAACTCTAATTTTGGCTAAAAATAGTTCTGATTCTTACCCGTAGTCCTGCAGGTTTTAATCCATTCGCAAAAGGCAGGTTTTCTGACTTATTCCATTTGTAGTGCCTTCCCAACGGTCCTTCCGTCAGTGGCAAAGAGTACCACAAATAAATTCTCCTAAAGAGAATGGAACTTACAGCAACAGGTATTGTCACGGATACTCACCGTATTCCCTTTTCACCTCTCGTAACGCTCGGTCCGTAAAGGCGCCTTATGCACTACAAATGTAATCGAAAAATTTTACGCAACAAAATATTTGGTGCTATTTTTTTGTGCGAGTGAGGTTTATATCTACGATATAATATTTTTATATTTTCGTGTTGTGTCATTACGAGGAGGTGGTGGTGTTTAATGTTGTATAACAAATTCCTCCTCTAAGGTAGAGGAGGTGGCACACCATAGGTGTGACGGAGGAGTCTGCTATTTGGAGTCTCTAACATCAATTTTATTCGGGCGTACCGCAACACGATATGATAAAAATTTGTATATTTGTCTTTGAACATATTCGACCAAAAAAGAAAATGAAACGATTTTTAATTCACATATTTGCGATGACACTACTTGCAAGTTGTACCAAAGGTTTTACCACTGACGAGCGCAAAATAATCTACGGTGGCGAGGTGGAGATAATGCGGGTTTTAAGTATTGCGAACGAGCAGGACTCCCTAACGCTTCGCTCCACATCAAAACCCCTCAAGCGCGATATGGTCTCTCAAGATGAGTTCGCCACCCTCTGTCGCCGTATGCTCACTACTGTGCAGAATCCCGAAAACGAGGGCGTCGGCATTGCGGCTCCGCAGGTGGGCATCTTGCGTCGTCTGGTCGCTGTGCAGCGCTTCGACAAGGAGGGCAAGCCCTTTGAATTTTTCATCAATCCCGAGATTGTGGACAAAGATGATACGCTTGTCGCAGGCGGTGAGGGATGTTTGTCGGTGCCCGAAATCTACGATGATGTGGAGCGTTCACAACGCATCACTCTGCGATATTACGACAGCTGTTTCACCCCGCAAGAAGAGGTTATCGAGGGTTTCACGGCGGTGATTTTCCAGCACGAGATTGACCACCTCGACGGCAAACTTTTCATCGATTACTTACAATAATTTCCCAAAGATATGACAAAGCGAATCCTTACTTTGGCGTTACTTTTGGCTACGATAGTTAGCATCACCGACCTCTATGCCGCATCGCCTAAAGCGGCCCGAAAATATTGGGTAAACACAATGTTGCGCATAGCAACACCCGTATATGAGAATCTCGCCAACGAGACCTTGCGCGAGAATATGCCTGTCGAGGTCAATGACGGCTCCAACACGGGTAAGCGTGCCGACGTGAGCCATCTGGAGGCGCTTGGTCGCTCGTTCAACGGCATTGCTCCGTGGCTTAACCTGGGCGAGGAGGATAGCGCCGAAGGCAAGCAACGCAAGGCAATGACTGACCTCGTTGTGAAGGCTATCGCCAACGCCGTAAACCCTGCGAGCCCCGACTACCTGCGCTTCGATGGGCCCGGCACGCAACCGCTGGTCGATGCAGCCTTTTTTGCGCAGGGTTTGCTCCGCTCGAAGGATGTCATCTGGCCCCGATTAGACGATGTGACACGCCAACGAATTATCGATGAGTTCAAGCGCTCACGCAAGATTCGCGCGTGGGAGAATAATTGGTTGCTCTTCTCGGCAACCGTCGAGGCCGCTTTGCTGCAGTTTACGGGCGAGTGTGATTTCTCGAAGATAAAATATGCGCTGGACCGCCACGACGAGTGGTACAAGGGCGATGGATGGTATGGCGACGGCGCTACGTTCCACCTCGACTACTACAACAGTTATGTCATTCAGCCGATGCTGGTCGATGTCACCGCAACACTCAAAGCCAACGCCGACAAAAGTGAGGAGTACGCCACCTACGGTGCAATGTACGATAAGTATCTGAAGCGTATGGCTCGTTTTGCGGCGCAGCAGGAGATGATGATTTCGCCCGAAGGCACATTCCCGATGTTAGGTCGCTCGTGCGGCTATCGTTACGGAGCATTTCAGGCACTTGCGCACACCGCCTTGCTGGATGCTTTGAGCGAGGGCATATCACCCGCACAGGTACGCTCGGCCCTGACTGCGGTCATCAAGCGCCAGACGGTAAAAGATATGTTCGACAAGGAGGGATGGCTGACGTTAGGATTTTGCGGTCATCAGCCCGATGTAGCCGAGAGTTATGTATCGACGGGAAGCGCCTATCTTTGTTGCTTCGTATTTTTGCCTTTGGGATTGCCCGCCGATGCGGAGTTCTGGAGCGCACAGGATGAGAAGTGGTCGTCACAACGCGTATGGTCGGGCGAACTCGTTATGCGCGATGCCGCCGTAAATTATTAGAGTCGGGCTATCCGCTATTAAATAGATTTCTCCTGCGAAGGATTTTCGCGTAACTTGCGTAATTGCATAGCAAGGAGTACTGCCGCCAATACCGACGACGTGAAGTCGGCAATGGGGATAGAGTACCATACACCATCACCACCCCACCAGCGTGGCAGGATAAACAACAATGGCACGATGAAGAGCATCTGTCGTGATACCGAGAGCAGTATGGCGCGCTTGGGTTTGCCAATGTGCTGGAAGAAGTTACCTGCAACGATATTGAATCCTACGATGGGCAACATCAACACAAGGATACGCAGACCTCGGGCCGAAGCCTCGATGAGTGCTGTGGCGTTACCCGTACCATCCTCGCTAACGAAGATTTGCACCACCTGATAAGGGAACAATTCGCATATAACAAAACCCAATGTCGTAGTCGCCACCGACCACCACACCGT
This sequence comes from Alistipes sp., assembly GCA_045658845.1. Taxonomy (GTDB): domain Bacteria; phylum Bacteroidota; class Bacteroidia; order Bacteroidales; family Rikenellaceae; genus Alistipes. The sequence continues at coordinate 32,792 of JAZOVT010000017.1, read as the reverse complement.
CATCCACAAAACCTTACGCACACGGTCGAAATTACGCGCTCCGTAGTTGTAGCCCGCAATGGGTTGCATACCTTGCGTGAGGCCCATCACGACCATCGTAAAGAGGAACGCCACACGATTGGCAATGCCGTAGGCACCGATAGAGAGGTCGCCACCGTGAACTCGCAATATATTATTGACCAGAATCACCACTACGCAAGCGCACGACTGAATCATAAAGGGCGCCATACCCACCGAAATGATATTCTTGATAATCTCCCAATGCAGACGGAAAGCATCACGACGGAATCTCAAGAAACTTTTAGGGCTAGAGAAGTGGACAATCTGCACCACAACCGACACCAACTGCGCTATAACCGTCGCCCACGCCGAGCCTGCAATACCCCAGCCGAACACAAAGATAAACAGCCAATCGAGCAGGGCATTCAGTGCAACGGCGAATATTGTGATATTCATTGCCTTGCCTGGATAACCCGCCACTCGCAGCATACAGTTCAAGCCGTGATAAAGGTGCGTGATGATATTACCATAAAGGATAATGCGCATATACTCTCGCGCATAGGGCAGAGTCTGTTCGCTCGCGCCAAAGAAATAGAGCAACTCATCGAGATAGAACAATCCAAAGAAGGTCAGCACAAGGCCCATAATCACATTGAGCGACACCACGTTACCAAGAATAGTCTCGGCGGCGGGCTTGTTACCCTGTCCCAAACGGATTGAGGTCAACGCCGCAGAACCTGCACCCACCATAGCACCAAAGGCAGCCGTGAGGTTCATCATCGGCATTGTCAAGGCCAATCCCGTAATAGCCAACGGGCCAACACCCTGACCTACGAATATACTGTCGACAATGTTATATAGCGATGCGGCTACCTGCGCGATGATTGCAGGCATCGCGTATTGCTTAAGCAAGGTGGAGATTTTATCTGTACCTAATGATTGAGGTGAACCGCTCTTATTCATAGGGGCAAAGTTACGATTTTTTTCGTTACCATATACCTTTTTTTATACGGCACTCTATTTATTTAGGCGAATTTGATGCTACGGGTTACCTACTTTCAGACACGCGCACAGACTACGATATGCTCCTCATCGGGCCACGCTATCTGCATATCGACGTTGGCAAACTCCGCCACACGCCCGACAATCCTGCCTGCCTCGAAATCGACCGCAGTGATACAAATGTCGCGCCTAAGGTCCAAGCCCTCACGTTGCGCCAACTTATAAAGGGCCTCCTTGGCACACCACACCGTAGCCTCGAAACGAGGATTATCACTCAAGCGGCGCTCCTCCTGGGTGATGTAACGACTGCTCACTCGCCCAAAATCTCGCCCCATCTGCTCAATATCGACACCACACGGTTGCTGTGAGAGCATCACTGCAACCATATCGCGACAATGCGACACAGATATATATTTATAATGGTGATTATTTACAACGACCTCCTCAGACAAGAGGGGTGCTCCCTGCGAACTATACTCAATCCTAACACCGTGGCCAACAACTCTGCGCAACATTATACGCCACGACAGTCGCTCGGCGCGACGCGAGGATGACGAGAATCGCTCTACCGATTGCAACTCATCTTCCGATGCCTCGGCCTCCAACTCCTCTAAAGGCGCAATATGACCTATAAGCAACAACGCTGCCCTCTGGCCAAGCGATACTACATCGGGCATAGGAGTATGCTCGTTACTTCTCTCCATCGCTCTGCTGACCTACTATGACCTTTATCTTATCGACTCTGCGGCCATCCATCTTCTGGACCGTGAAACGCACATTGTGCGCCTCAACCGTATCGCCCTTCTTAAGCAAATCACGACGCAACTCCAGCATCAATCCCGCCAAAGTCTCGGCGCGGCCCTGCACATCGGCAAAAATATCCTCCTCGACACCCACAACACGCTCGAAATCTACGATGTGAGTCTTACCATCGAAGATATATGTATTGGCATTCAGTCGCTCATAGAATGACTCGTCCTCATCGCTCTCATCGGATATTTCGCCCACAACCTCCTCCAGAATATCCTCCAGAGAGACAAGGCCCTGCGTAGCGCCATACTCATCTACGACGATGGCAACGTGAATCTTATTTTCCTGGAAGTCGCGCAACAGGTCGTCAATCTTCTTATGCTTGGGCACGAAATAGATTTTACGCAACAACTGCTGCCAGCCGAACTCGTTGCCGCAAGATATGTAAGGCAACAAATCCTTGACGTACAGCGCACCCTTGATATTATCCAAATCCTCATCGTAAACGGGTATGCGCGAATAGCCCGACTCGATGATTATGGCCTTAACCTGCTCGAAGGTCGATTTTATATCGAGAGCCGTAATATCTATTCGCGGGCGCATAATCTCCTCAACCTCGGTATTCACGAAATTGACAATGCCCTCCAGCATCTGATGCTCCTCCTCGGACTGCGCCGAGCCACGAGCCAAATCGACAGCATCGGCCAACTCCTCAATCGAGATTTCGGCATTGCGCGTCGCCAAACGGCTAATACGGCCACCCGTACGCACCAGAACGTAGGTCATAGGCCAACACAACCATCTGAAGAGTTTGATGGGATAGACCACCACACGTCCAAACTGCTTGGGATTACTCTGCGAAAATACTTTGGGCAAAATCTCACCAAAGAGCAACAGCAAAAACGTAACCAACACCGTCTTGAACAGGAACTCAAAACGGTGGAACTCAAACAGCGCATCCATAATATTCGATGAGAGTATTACGATGCCGATATTTACAAGATTATTAGTTACAAGAATCGTCGCCAGCAGAGTATCGACATTGCTCAACAAGCCTAAAATGGTCTTATCACGCGAGTCGCCCTTTTCGCGCATCTGCTGCAAATCTTGAGGGGTAAGCGAAAAAAACGCCACCTCGGAGCCCGACACCAATGCCGAAATGGTAAGCAACAAAACCATCACCACACCCATTACCGCCACATCGAGCGAAAAGCCAAGATATGTAACTACAGCCTCTTCCAAACTATATCATCTAAATTCAACTTCTCCTACAACAGATTGCCTCTGAATAGGTTGTTATCCATCGACTTATTCTCAGCCTCGTGCTGCTCCTCACGATACACCTCCTTGTGGCGAGATGTATTATCGTTATCGACAACCAACTTCACATTGCGACGCTGGAACGAAGGTATGCGCAACTCGGCCTCGATATTAGCCCACTTCGAAGGCTTGCGGTCGAGCATTGCGGGCATCGAACGATGTTGCTGTGCCGACTTTATCGACTCGGGACCGCTCGCTGGCACAGTAGTGATTACAGCCTCATCATCGAGGGGCTCGATAGGCTCCATAATCAACGACACGGGACGTGACGGTACCTCCTCGGTGCTGAAGCCCGTAGCGACAACTACGACCTCCAACAGATTCTCGGGCATAGGCTTGGAACTTGCACCCCAAATAACGTTGGCATTATGCTCTACACCATCCTCGTCCTTATAACTTGCATAACTCTGGATGTAGTCGATAACCTCCATCGACTCCTCGTAAGATACGCTCTCGATGTCGGCAGCCGAGATATTGATAAGCACATTCTTGGCACCCGCAATAAGGTTGCTATCCAACAGCGGAGAGCACAATGAGCGACGAGCCGCCTCCAAAGCACGGCCTTCGCCCTCGGCGGTAGCCACACCCATATGCGCACGGCCACTACCCTTCATCACACGCTGCAAGTCGGCAAAATCGACACGGATATATGCGCTCTCTACGGTGATGAGTTCGGCGATACCCTTTGTAGCCGATGCCAATATATCGTCAGCCTTACGGAATGCCTGCGGCAACGACAACTTACCATACATCTCGCGGATGCTGTCGTTGTTGATAACCAACAACGAATCGGCATACTTGCGCAACTCGTCGATACCAGCAGCAGCCTGCTGACAACGTATCGGGCCCTCACCACGCAACGGCGAGGTTACATTGGCAACGGTCAAGAGTCCCATCTCGTGCGCCAACTTGGCGATAACGGGCGATGCTCCCGTACCCGTACCACCACCCATTCCTGCGGTGATGAAAACCATACGAGTACCCGAAGACTCGATATATTGCTTAATCTGCTCCAAAGACTCTATGGCAGCCTCACGACCACGCTCGGGGTCGTTACCAGCGCCCAAACCATCCTCACCAAGACGGATTTTATCCTTAACGGGCGAATTATCCATCGCCTTTTGGTCGGTGTTACATATCAAGAAGTTTACACCCTTGATGCCTGTATTCCACATATGGTTTACGGCATTGCCACCTGCGCCACCTACACCAATAACGGTTATAATCGACGATGCCTGCTTTGGCATCGAGAGTTCGTTCATCAAATCCTCCATTTGTCAATCTACATTTTAATAGTCATCATCATCGTCTTCGGGGTTACGGAAAGCATCGTCGAGCCCCTTCTTAATCTTATTCTTCCACCAACGTGAGAAGAAACCTTCGCGCTTGATATCCTCATCCTCATCCACCTCGTCATCATCATATCCATCGGCATTGCTGGTCAATGGGGTTGCATTAGGCACAACGGGCGTTGCGGTAGGAGCGGCAGGCGTTTCAGGAGTTGTGGCTGCGCCATAACGCTGATTGATAGTCTGCGGCTCAGCAGGCTGTGCAGGTTGTGCAGGTTGAGTGGGCTGTGCGGGTTGTGCGACAGGTTGTGCAGGTGCTACATCGGGCACTACACGCTTGGGGGTAGGAGTATGGAGCACACCCACTGGGCAAGCACCCTCCTTCGCTCCGCGCAAAAGCATCGATACAGCCAACGTGAGGTTGGGCGACGAGACTGCCTCCAACGATGCAGAATCGACACCTATCTCGGCACAAGCGACTCTAACCTCCTGACCTGTTACACTATTGAACAAATCGGCCACATTGGCAAGCGCCGCGCCACCACCCGTCAGAACAATACCTGCCGAGAGTTTCTTGGCATAGCCAGCCTCGCGTATCTCGTTCCACACATATTCAGCGATGTCGGTCATACGCGCACCGATTACAGCGGCCAAATTCCAACGCGAGATAGGCTTAATGGTACGAGCGCCCTTACGAATCTGGATGTGAATGAGGTCATCTTTGGTCATCTCGGCCACAGCAGAGCCATAACGTCGCTTCAAGTTCTCGATAGTCTTCTGGGGGATATATCCGTTAAAAAGACGAATGTCATTGTTTATAGCAGCACCACCGATAGGTATTGAGGCGATATAGGTCAACACATTGCCACAATAAACCGCAACATCGGTAACACCGCTACCAATATCGACGATGGCAACACCCTCCTCCTTCTCGTCGCTGGTCACTACCGACTCTGCAACAACGGCGGCACTTGCAAATACCCCCTTGATTTTGATGCCCGCCTCAAGGAATACACGGCTGAAGCGATTCTTGGCATCACGCTCACAGAGGATAAAGTTATAGGTCGATGACAACTGCTTGCTGTAAGAGCCTACGGGATTCTTCATCTCGGTGCCAGCGTCACCCTTATAGAGCAGAGGATACAAATCCATAATAACCTCGCCATCGGCAGCCTTGACGTTACGCATACGCTCGCTCAAGGCATTCACATCGCGCTGCGAGATACAATTCTCGGCATCCTCAACAAAGACGTGGTCGGTGTAACGAGCACAACGCACAAACTTACCCGAGATGCTGACATAAGCATCGGTAATCGCAATACCCGCCTGTTGCTCGGCCTTTGCGCGGGCCTTGCGCAATGCCTCGACCACACTCTCATTATTATCGACCAATCCTGCCGTAACGCCTGTTGTAGGCTCGGTCACGATAGCCTGTACCTCCAAAGAGCCGTTCTCGTTTATCGAACCTATGGCGATAACCACCTCCGATGAGCCGATATCGACTGCTACTATGTAATTTTTCTTCTCCACTATATTGTTGTTTTAATTTTTCTCTTACTCTACCCGTTCTCTGAATATTCGGCTCGCCCCTGCTCACCTTGTTCACCACGCTCGCCCCCACTTATCGGGTGCAGACCACTTGGCCCTTGTACTTGATGGATATTGTGCGGAAGGAGTCCCATCCGATGTTGGATAGTCCCTTCTGATAAAAAGCCAGCAATTTGTCGAGTTTCTCCTCTACATCATCCACTCCACCAAATAGAACAGTATGACGACCTGTACGCGGAATCAACTCCAACTCAAGGTCACCACTGCTCATTGTCGATGCTACGATTTGTACTATCTCGGCACTCCAAAAAGAGTCATCTTCGATATATTTTACAAAGTTAATGAGTTTCGACAAATCTTCATACCTTTTGAGCAATTTTTTTTGCTTATTACGCTCGGCATCCTGCTTTGCGCTCACTTTCTCTATCTCATTTTCGTTCTGACGGTTCCAATAACTGTATTTTTGGCGCAAATCGGCTCGCTCGCGCAACTTGGCCTGACGACGCTTGTCGTATTCATCGTGGCTCTCAAATAGGCCCTTTCGCGAAAGCAAACCCTTCTTTGCCACAAGCATACGGCTAACGGCCCTAACAGAGTCCTTAATCTCCTTCTCGCGCTTGAACAGAGGCACTTTCTCGTGCTGCAACTCGAGGATTTTAGCCTCCGACTCGGCTATGCGGCTTTGGATATAATCCTCCAATCGGCCCGTATAGTTTGCGGGCACGGGCGGAGCATAGGGGCCTGTCACAACGGGAACATACACAGCCGACATACGAGGTGCAGGGAAGATAAAGCCATCGGCTGTGATGTACGAATCGTAGCCGTCGGCCATCAGTCGCAACATCGGGCGACGCTGGCTCACATCAATGCGCAACTCGCCATCGTAAGTGACATAGGCATTCACGCGCTTGATAAAGCCGTTGGCTCGTATCGTATTCTCTATTGATGCCAAATCCAACTCCTCGATAGGCACACCGACAGTCGCAATCTTATTTTGCTGAATCCATCGTTCGATAGTCTTGCTCGAGATGAGCATCTCCTCGCGTGTGCTATCTACGATGTTGATATCGACGCTACGGATTGTCGTAGATGCACGATGCACCTTGGCGCGACCATTAAAATACACGATAAAGGCCGCGACGAAAACCCACAACAGAGTCATCAATATTATCCTCAGCGTCTTGTTCATCTTTGCTTATTAAGCATCGTTATTATGTCATTGCGAGTAGGACTCTTGTCCTACGTGGCAATCTCCTGCGTTCAGGCAAATGGGAGATTACCACAGTCGTTGCACTCCTTCGTAATGACAAAGTTCCGAATTATACTAAATCATTTTCTTTCTTATGCTTTATGGCTCAATGCATCGGCTATGGCCTGACAATATGCATCGATATTGCCTGCTCCGAAAGTAACCACCACATCGGTCTGCTCGGCCGACAAATATTCGGCCAACCTCTCGCGCTCACATATCGGGCAGGGCACGGTCACACACTCGGCAATAATCTCCGACGTGATGCCCTCGATAGGCTCTTCGCGCGCAGGATAAATCGGCACCAACACCGCCTTGTCAGCCAGCGACAACGCCGCCGCAAACTCACGATAGAGGTCGCGCGTACGGGTATAGAGATGCGGCTGGAATACCGCTGTAATCTTGCGGCCCGGGAACATCTTGCGTACCGATGTGATTGTCGCCTCCAACTCTTCGGGGTGGTGAGCATAGTCGTCCATATAGACCTGGCGCGGGGTGTTGATATAAAACTCAAAACGGCGTTTCACACCCGAATACTGCGCCAAACCCTGACGCAATTTATCCTCATCGAGGGCCTCGCCACGTGAACGTGCAGCACACCACATTGATGCCACTGCAGCCACCGAATTTTCGATATTCACCCAGCCTGGAATACCCAATCGGCAACCCTCGATAACGCCCGACGGAGTCACCACATCGTAATTATAATATCCTCCCTCGCAGAGAGTTACATTTTTAGCATAAAAATCGCAAGGCTCATCGTAACTATATCGCCAGATGTTCACGCCCTCGGCTGGCAAAGTAATCTCTACGCCCTGCTTTAATATCAGGTGACCGCCCTGCTTGATTAATGCCGCGAACTGCCCGAAGGCCTCGACTACGGCCTCAAACGTACCGTAAATATCCAAGTGGTCAGCAGCCACAGCCGTAATGACCGCAACATCGGGTTTCAGGCGCAGGAACGAACGGTCAAACTCATCAGCCTCAACAGCCAAACGATTACCCTCGCCCAAGACCATATTGCCGTTAAAATTCTTCGATATACCGCCCAAGAAAGCGTTGCCACCCACATCGGTCGCGGCATTGAGCCACGCTACAAGAGTCGATGTAGTGGTCTTGCCGTGAGTACCCGCTACGGCCATAACATATTTTCCCTCAGAGAGATGACCAAGCATCTGCGAGCGCTTTTCCATCAGAAATCCATTCTGGCGAAAATACTCCATCTGCGGATGGTCGGCAGGTACGGCGGGCGTAAACACCACCATTGTTGTCGCGCTATCACGGAACGCCTCGGGGATATTTTCCACACCATCCTCATAACATACCGTAGCACCCTCCTTCTCAAGTGCTGCTGTCAAAGGTGTCGGCGTACGGTCATAGCCCGCTACAGCCTTACCTTCGTGCATAAAATAACGGGCCAAGGCACTCATACCGATGCCACCGATGCCCATAAAATATATATTGTCGTAGTTTTTCATCACATTCTGATTTTGACAAATAAGCGCACTAAAATACTCTTTACAACTTGCTTTATCTATTATATAGAGGCTTTTACCACTCTTTTTCTATCTGTTTCATAACTCTCTCTGCCGCATCGCGGATGCCCAACACCGCGATATTGCGCGACAAGCGCTTGAGCGTAGGCTCATCCTGCAACAACTCCATAGCCAGCGGCATACACTTCACAGCAGCCTCCTTGTCGGCCACCATACGCGCCGCATCGCGCTCAACCAGCGCCATAGCATTCTTGGTCTGATGGTCCTCGGCCACATTGGGCGAGGGCACGAAAATCGTAGGCTTACCTATCAGGCACAACTCCGACACCGTGCAGGCTCCACTGCGTGACACTGCAAGGTCAGCCACCTCATAGGCCAAATCCATACGCTCGATAAAAGCCCCCTGCCAAATATTCTTCGTCGGATGCTCCGCCAAAAACGCCTGCATCTCCTTTTCGTAATATTTTCCTGTCTGCCAGATGACCTGTATCGGGGCATCCTTACCCTCCAGCGATAGTATCCAACTCTTCATCATCTCGTTGAGCGTGCGCGTACCGAGCGAGCCACCCACAACCAACAATGTCGGCATCTCAGCGCTGAAGCCATAATAGGCCAAAGCCTCGTCGCTCTTCTGCATTGCAGGAGCAAAGCGACCACGCAGGGGATTACCCGTCAGGATGATTTTATCGGCCGGGAAGAATCGCTCCATACCCTCATAAGCCACACATATACGTCGAGCCCTGCGCGCGAGCATCTTGTTGGTAAGACCAGCATAAGAGTTCTGCTCCTGAATGATTGTCGGCACGCCCAACATCTGCGCCGCAAATAGCACGGGTGCGCTGGCATAGCCTCCAAAACCGACAACGGCATCAGCCGAGAAGTCGCGTATGATGCTGCGGGCCTTCCACACGCTGCTCACCGTCTTGAACGGCACAAGCAGGTTCTTCGGCTCCAGACGGCGTTGCAGGCCCGCAATAGGCAAGCCCACTATATTGTAGCCCAATGCAGGGACCTTCTCCATCTCCATCTTGCCCTCGGCACCGACGAAGAGAATCTCCACATTGTCACGATATTTGTTTTTCAACGCTTCGGCAACGGCCACTGCGGGGTATATGTGTCCGCCCGTACCGCCTCCCGAAAGTATTACTCGTTTCATAGTTGTTATTTCTATCCTATTCCTCTACCTAACTCAAAAATTAATTTTGAATTCTGAATTTTGAATTTCCCTATCGTCCCCAACTCTCACGGTCGAGCGAGCGGTAGGTTATAGCCTCCGAAATATGAGTGGGAGCAATATCCGCCGCACCCTCCAAATCGGCAATCGTACGAGCCACCTTGATTATGCGGTCGTAGGCTCGTGCCGATAGTTGCAGACGCTCCATAGCCCTGTCGAGCAACATACGCGACTCGGCCGTAAGCGGGCAAAACTCGCGCAACATAGCCGACGTCATCATCGTATTGGTATGTATGCCCGTACCTGCAAATCGCTCGGACTGCACCTTGCGGGCCGCCATAACCCTCTGGCGTATCGCGGCACTCGACTCTGCCAGCGTGGTCGATGCCATCTCCTCACGCTCGACAGGCGTCACCTCGACGTGCAGGTCGATTCTATCCATCAACGGGCCCGAAATACGGCCTATATAGCGATGTACGGCTGCCGTAGAGCAACTGCACTCCTTGGTCGGATGGTTATAATATCCGCACGGGCAGGGATTCATCGACGCTACAAGCGTAAAGTTCGAGGGATAATCCACCGCATAACGTGCTCGCGAAATAGCTATATGCTTATCCTCCAGCGGCTGACGCAACACCTCCAACACGCCGTGACCAAACTCGGGCATCTCATCGAGGAACAACACGCCGTTATGCGCCAACGACACCTCACCGGGTTGCGGATTCTGACCGCCGCCAATCAATGCTACGGGCGATGCCAGGTGATGCGGTGCGCGGAACGGGCGCTGGCTCATCAAGCCGCGACACGCTCCCAACTTACCCGCTACAGAGTGTATCTTCGTAGTCTCCAAAGCCTCTGCCGCACTCATCGGAGGCATTATCGAGGGCATACGTCGCGCCAACATCGTTTTACCCGAGCCTGGCGGGCCTATCATTATTACGTTGTGGCCACCTGCCGCCGCAATCTCCAAAGCACGTTTGGCGTGGGCCTGACCCTTTACATCGGCAAAATCCTCGGCATAGGTCTGCTCCTCCTCTGCGCCATACATCTCGCTACACTCTGGCTCTATCTCCACCTCGCCATTAAGCGATGCGGCCACCTCGCTCAATGACTCCACGGGCAACACCTCGATACCATCAACCACAGCTGCCTCCATAGCATTCTCGCGCGGAACATATATGCGCTTAAAACCCTTGTCGCGAGCCTCAGCCGTTACGGGCAGCACTCCTCTAACTCCCCTAATAGCGCCATCGAGCGACAACTCGCCTACAAACACAGAATCAGCCAATTTCTCGGCCTCAATCTGCTCCGTAGCGGCCAATATAGCCACAGCAATAGGCAAATCGAAACCCGAACCCTCCTTACGCAAGTCGGCAGGAGCAAGATTCACCACGCATTTGCGCGAGGTCATACGGTAGGAGGCATTCTCAAAGGCCGAGCGAATACGTTGCTCACTCTCGCGTACGGCATTGTCGGGCAGACCTACCAGAAAGAGGCCAAGACCTCCGCCCGTGATGCTCACCTCGACGGTAACCATCACAGCGCCTATACCTGCCACTGTACCCGTAAATGCCTTTACTACCATTGCTTATCGCTCTAATAATTATCCTCTAAAACGGCACCTCGTCGATAATGGGGCGCTGTTTGTCTATATTTGTCGGGCCTTGATTGAGGTCGAACTCGCCACCACCCATCGCAGAGCCTAATCCGCCACTGATAGGAGCGGGCATATCATCCATACCTCCATTCATACCGCTCTGTACCTCACGATAGCCTCCGCCCATATTGCCACCCATCGGGTCGGCTGCCGTAGAATTCTCGTCAGCATCTATATCGGCAAAACGTGCCTGGTCCTTCAGGAAGCGCAACTTGATGTCGCACACCGCACCATTACGGTGCTTGGCAAGGATAATCTCGGCCAAACCTGCTGTCGGCATACCGTTCTCATCCTGATTGATACCGTAATATTCGGGACGGTGGATGAATGCTACAATATCGGCATCCTGCTCGATTGCTCCCGACTCACGCAAGTCGGAGAGTTGCGGGCGGCGCGAGCCTCCACGAGTCTCCGTAGCACGGCTCAACTGCGACAGCGCGATGATAGGCACATTCAACTCCTTGGCTATGGCCTTCAACGTACGCGAGATGAATGCCACCTCCTGCTCACGGTTACCCTTTGAATCCTGGTTGGCGGTCATCAACTGCAAGTAGTCGATGATGATAATCTTTATATCGTTGTGAATCTTCAATCGGCGAGCCTTCGAGCGGAACTCAAAGACCGACAGGGCGGGTGTATCATCGACATACAGAGGAGCCATACCCAACGGCTTGGTCGAACTCTCCAGATGGCGCCACTGCTCGGGTGTGAGGTGTCCCGATTTGATGTCGTTACCCGAAAGACCTGTCTCGGCAACGATTAATCGCATCATAAGCTGCACAGCCGACATCTCAAGCGAGAAAAACGCAACGGGCGACTCGTGGTCGATAGCCATATTACGGGCCATAGACAACACAAAGGCGGTCTTACCCATTGAGGGACGTGCCGCAACAATGATAAGGTCACTCTGCTGCCAACCCAGCGTCACACGGTCGATAGCCGCAAAACCCGACGGCACACCGACAAACTTGCTGGAATTCTTGCTCGCATCCTCAATCTGATTCAATGCCTGTTGCAGAATATCTTTTGCACTCTGCACCGAACGCTTGACGTGGCCCTCGGCAACCTTGAAGATTTCACTCTCGGCATAGCCAATCAAATCGGTCACGTCCTGGTCCTCGTCATACGAGCGACGTTGAATCTCGGTAGCCGAGCGGATAAGTTCGCGCTGAACATACTTCTGTGCAATGATTTTTGCGTGGAACTCGACGTTTGCAGCAGAACCCACCTTCTGCGTGAGTTGCGCCAGATAGGCCGCACCTCCCACCTTCTTCAATTCGCCGCGCACCTTCAATCGCTCGGTGACGGTATAGAGGTCGATAGGTTTCAACTCCTGCGACAGCGATTCTATGGCACTATAAATCGTACGATGCTCATCGGTATAGAACGTTTCGGGGCGCACATACTCCTGCACAGCAATGATACTGTCACGCTCCAACATCAACGCACCCAACACTGCCTCCTCCAACTCAACAGCCTGAGGAGGAACAACCCCAGCAACGGGTGCTTCGGTCAATTTCTCATACGCGGCACGGTTAGCCGCTGACGGATTATAATTTTTTACCATAAAATCTTGCTTTACAAACTGATATTCAAACCATTAAACGCACAAAACAACCACCTTGCGCCCAAGTCCGATTTTCAACAGGGCTTTTATCCACGATTCAAAATTAGGAAATTTTAGCCAACCGACAATACGTTTTCATTAAAAATTATGAACATAGGCTTATTGACAACGGTTAATAACTCAAGTCCCTATGCCGACTTTGTCGCCTACGGCTCTCGATGGAGGCTCTTGCGCGACGAGGCCAATACTGCCACGCTCAAACGTGCCGTAGGTGAACAGGCGAGAATCGTTGCGCCCAACGACATTATGGTTGCGCCCGAAGTGAACACATCATCGACCAACAGAATATGCTTGCCATCCAATGCCGCAGGGCGTTTTACTTTGAATATTCCCTCGACATTCTCCCAGCGCTCCGACTTATGACGCGAGGTCTGACTGCGATTATATCTATATCGCTTGACACTACGCACATCGACCTTTGCGCCCAACTCCTCGGCTATACCGCGAGCCAAATACTCCGACTGATTGTAGCCTCGGCGCAGTTGTCGCCACCAATGCAGAGGCACAGGCACAACGACGTCAACATCGTCATATAATCCGCTCTGCCGAAGATACCTGCCATACCAACGACCTAACCCATAAGCCACACGCCACGCCCCACTATACTTGAAACGATGAATGGCCCTTCGCCACGGACTACCCTCGACATACCAAAGAAATGCCGATGCCCTGCATACGGGCAACAAGCCCCAAAATCGTTGCACCATAGGATTATCCTCTTCGCTCCACATCTCGGTCAACGGTGCGGTAAGTTCGCACAGCGTACACACCGTACTATGTCTGTCGTTGAGTTCAGCACCGCAGATAGGACAGACGCGAGGCATTAGGAGCGAGGCCACATCGTGCAGTATATCACTGAATATCGACATCTATGGCTATGTTTACACGTTTGTACTGTTGTTCTCGCCCCACCTCATCCAACTCCTCGCGCAACAACTCTCTTGCGCGGGCCATCGAGCGACCATTCTCGATTTTCAGTAAGATATGCACTATATATTGGCCACGGATGCGGTCAATGGGTGGAGTCACAGGCCCTACGACACGCCCTCCAAAGCGACGGCGCAGACCATCGGTGAGCCTTACGGCGCATTGACGCAAAATCTGCATATCCTCATCACGCAACGCAAGGCGAATCAGACGGCTATATGGCGGATAACCAAACGCATAACGCTCGGCGAGTTCGCTACGCGTCATAGCCTCATAATCGCCCCTCAACACCCACCCGATGACGGGATTATCGACCTCCGAAGTCTGAATCACAACCACGCCCTCTCGCTCTCTACGACCTGCACGGCCCGCCACCTGCGTCATAAGTTGGAAGGCGCGCTCCGACGAACGGAAGTCGGGCGAGAAGAGCAGATTGTCGGCATTGAGTATTCCGACAACCGCCACACGGCCAAAGTCGAAGCCTTTGGTTATCATCTGCGTGCCGACCAAAATATCGGTATGGCCACTCTCAAATTCGCTGATTATACGGTTATAGGCGCTCTCCGAAGTCGATGTATCACGGTCCAGACGTGCCACGCGGGCATCGGGGAAGAGGGCAGCTATAGCCTCCTCGATTTTCTCCGTTCCAAAGCCCATAGGCCTCAATTCTGCCGTCTTACAATGGGGGCAGTTATGGGCAACGGGGGCTGTATGACCACAATAATGGCACTCCATACGCTCGGTTGCACGGTGCCACGTCAGCGTCACATTACAGTTGGGGCAACGCATCGTCCAGCCACATTGCTGACACGATACGAATGGCGAGAATCCGCGCCTATTCTGGAACAGCATCACCTGCTCACCTGCGGCCAGGGCATCGCCTATGGCATTCGTGAGTGCGAGGTTGAAGTGGCTCTTACGCTCGCCACGCTTTACCGAGCGCATCGTGTCGGACAGAATAATGCGAGGCTCACGCGCACCGCCATAACGCTCCTTCAGGACTGAATAACCAAATTTGCCACTTTGGGCATTGGCATAACTCTCCAACGAGGGCGTAGCACTACCCAGCAGAGTAAACGCCCCATACATCGAGGCGAGCATAATTGCGCAATCACGCCCCTGATAGCGGGGTGCGGTATCGCTCTGCTTGTAACTCTGGTCGTGCTCCTCGTCGATGACGATAAGTTGCAGATGGCGCATCGGCAGAAACAAGGCCGAGCGAGCGCCTATGATAAGTTCGCCGCCCGGGCTCTTTGCCAATCGCAGATAGGTCTCCGTACGGCGGCGGTTTGTAAGTTTCGAATGATAGGCCGTAACGCACGAGCCAAACACACGCTCCATACGTTCGATGAGTTGTGCCGTCAGGGCAATCTCGGGCACCAACATCAGCACATCGCCACCAGAGGCCAACGTGCGGGCAATCTGCGACATATAAATCTCTGTTTTGCCCGAGCCCGTAATACCTCGCAGCAGATGCACAGCCTTGCCCGCCCGATGAGAAGAGTCAATCTCATCGGCTACGGTCTGCTGTGCGGGCGTGAGTTTCGGGAGGATAAATTGCTGCACCGAGGAGGGCAAAACCTGTCGCTCACGCTCGGTGATTGTGATATAGCCCGCTTTGCGCAGGGCCGCCAAAATGGTGCTGTCGCACTCGATTAATCGTCGCGGAATCTCACCCCAATCATTTTTTTCTTCGGGCGCTGCTGTTGCTAATCTTAATAAAATCTCCTTGCGGCGGGGAGCACGACGACCTATGCGTTCACACTCTTGCTGAAGACATTCCTTGTCACTCCACGCCTCTGCCAAAGCAACAAAAGGCTCGGTACGGGGTTTGAAAATCTCTGCAGAAAACTCCTCCTCGCTCTTGCCTTTGGGCTTGGCCATCGAGGGCAGGGCCATACGCATCACCTCGCCAATACTACACATATAGTAGTCGGCCATCCACTCCCACAGACGCATCTGCGCTCTGTCGAGCAGTGGTGTATCGTATAATCTGTCACCCACCTGCTTGATGCGCTTGGCTGCGGGGGGCTCATCGTGCAGTCGCCACACTATACCCGTATAGATGTTTCGCGGCCCGAACTGCACAGCCACAGCATCCCCCTCCTGCAACACCACCCCCTCGGGCACGGCAAAGCAGTAAGCGGGTTGCGCCAACGGCAACACTATGTCGGCAAAGCGATTCATCGTCTTGAAGCAAATTATTTTTTCAAAGGTACAAAATTTATAATAAAAGTTGAGTGCCGAAGAGTTTATTTCGCTGCAAAATCACTACTTTTGTCGGTGATGTAAGCATAAAACATTTTGCAATGCAGTACCCCTGGGGCGATAATAGACGATTCTACTCCTATGCCGCTTATTTCAAGCGACTGTTCGGCCACCGAATGCAGAAGGTGACCGTCAATGCGGGTTTTACCTGCCCCAATCGTGACGGCGCAATCTCGTTTGGCGGATGCACGTTCTGCGACAATGCCGCCTTCACGCCCTCGTACTGCACACCCGAAAAGAGCATCACGCAGCAGATTGACGAAGGTGTGGAGTTTCACCGCCGCCGCTACCGCGAGGCACAGCAATATCTCGCATATTTTCAGTCATACTCAAACACTTATGCCCCGCTTGAACGCTTGCGCGCCTGCTACGATGAGGCACTTGCGCATCCTTTGGTTGCGGGCATCGTCGTAGGCACACGCCCCGACTGCGTTGACGCCGAGAAGTTGGATTACTTCGCTTCGCTTGCCCGCGAAAAATATGTCAGCATAGAGTATGGCGTGGAGTCGTGCTATGATGCCACTCTGCAACGTATCAATCGCGGTCACGACTTCGCCACAGCCCAGCGAGCCATCGCCCTTACGGCCGAGCGAGGCATACACTGCGGTGCGCACTTCATCCTGGGACTCCCCGGCGAGAGTGACGAGATGTTAATAAATCAGACTGCCCTGATAAACTCGCTACCAATAGACACCGTCAAGTTTCATCAGTTGCAACTCTTTCGCTCGACGCCGCTGGCACAGGAGTACGACGAGCATCCCGAGAGATTCCGTTTCTGGAGTATCGATGAGTATTTGGACCTCTTTGTCGAGATTCTGCGACGCCTGCGCCCCGACCTGGTTGTGGAACGCTTCGCGGGCGAGGCTCCTCCGCGCTACCACCACACCAAAGGCTGGGGATTAATCCGCAACGAGCAACTTTTGGCTATGCTCGATGAAAGATTAGAGCAGAAAGGTGTACATCAAGGCGATATTTTTAATATCTTTGCCGACGCAGATGCTACAAACTGCACAAACGCTGAAGATTAACATTCAAAAAAGAATAGTTTACAACTAACAAAAGGTTATGAAGATTTCACTTTCGCAGGTTGCCGTAGGCATAAAGGAGTATGTGATTATGACTCTCGGTATGTTTATGTATGCTTTCGGTTGGGTTGCCTGTATCATTCCCGCAGGAGGTATGGGTGGAGGTGCAACAGGTCTTTCGATGTTGCTCAACGCCGTATTCCCTGCACTTTCGATTGGT
Source organism: Alistipes sp. (assembly GCA_045658845.1). GTDB lineage: Bacteria > Bacteroidota > Bacteroidia > Bacteroidales > Rikenellaceae > Alistipes. The sequence continues at coordinate 15,240 of JAZOVT010000017.1, read as the reverse complement.
ACATTTGTCTTTATCATCAATGCCTTATTGCTCATTATCGCAGGTTTTATCATCGGGTGGAACTTCGGCATTAAGACCATCTATTGCATCATCGTGCTATCCATAGCGATGGATTCGTGGGATTACATCATACCCCCAGGCATCCTTGTCGAATATACGCAGAACATCGATTCGCATAACATCCTACTTGTAATCCTGGGTGCTATCATCGCAGGTTCGGGTGTTGCCATAGGCTTTAGCCAAGGCGGCTCAACGGGCGGTACGGATATCGTAGCGATGATTATAAACAAATACAAGACAATTAGTTACGGTAAAATCGTCATTTCGAGCGACTTCTTCATCATCGGTTGTTCAATCTTTGTAGCGAGCGACATTGCTACGGGTATCGCCACCATCATCTACGGTTACATTATGATTGCCGTCTATGGTTATACCGTAGATTTGATTCAGTCGGGTAGCCAGCAGTCGAGCCAGATATTTATCATCTCGCCCAAATATGAACTCATCGCCGATGCTATCAACAACGATGCTCATCGTGGCGTTACCGTTCTTGACGGCACGGGCTGGTACACGAAAAAGGAGACTAAAATCGTTATGGTCGTTTGCCGCAAGCGCAACGCCTCGTATATCCTCAAATTGGTACACTCGATTGACCCCAATGCCTTCATTACGATGGGCTCTGTAATGGGAGTTTACGGCCAGGGCTTCGAGGCTCTGAGCAAGATTTAAGCGAAGGTTTTTATATCAATATGTATAAGTTACGCAGTCCAAAGTTGGGCTGCGTTTTTTTGTTAGTCAGAGTCCCAATTTTCAACGAAAGTTTCTTCGTTTATCCTCTATCCCAAAATTCATCTGCTACGGTTAGGCTTCGCGCTGGGAATATATCTTTGCTCTTTTATCTTTCCTCTCTCTTGCCATTGGCTCGGTGGAATGACGCAACGCAACAAAAAAAACCGCCGCATCTTTTCGGATGCGGCGGCGGCCTTTACAGGCTATCGAAACTTAATACTAAATGTTACTTCAAGCCAAGTTTCTTCAAAATCTCCTTCGGTACAATGTTCTTGTTGACCATAATGTCCATAGTCTTGTACTCTACGAAGGGACGTGAGAAGTAGTAGAAGCCCTTGTAAGGACCGCTCTCACCCCAAGAGTTCTGTACCTTGTAGAAAGGATTACCCTCCTGGTCAGTTGCAGTACCTACGATAACCATACCGTGGTCGTCAGTTGTGAGGTAGTTGTCATAAGCCTCCTGACGCATCTCCTGAGTGATGGTCTTCTCCTTCATCGGGCCCTCGAGGTTGTTAATCATAGCCTGCTTCTCAGCGTCGGTAAGTTTACCCCAACGCTCAGCGTCAGAACCGATAGAGTTCTTCTCTACCTCCTCGGGAATAACACCGATAGCCTTTGTACGGCTAAAGCCCTTCTCGCTAACGTCAGTACCCCACGCTACGGGACGACCAGCCTCCAATGCAGCATCCAACACCTGCATCATCTCGCCTACGGGCAAGTTGTACATTGAGTGCCACATCCAGTTGTCGGGCACCTCGAGGATGAATGTTGAGTAGAAGGGGTGGTGAGTATATGATGAAATCTCGATATAATCCTCCATCTTGATAGGCAAAGACTCGGCGAATGACTTGGGAGTGTACTCCTTACCCTTGTATGTAAAGGTCTCGGGGCGCTTACCGAAGTAAGTATCCAAGATAGCGTTCAAACCATCCTGCCATACGGGAGTAAGTTTACCGTTACCATTCTTGATGATAGCATCAACATAAGCCTTCAACACATCGTCAATCTCGTTGAACTCGGGCAACTCTGTACCATAGTTCTGACCTGTGTAAACCTCACGAGGAACGATACCATACTTTGCAATCATCTCTGTTACGTCGTGAGCAGCACCACCTACAGCGAAGTTCAAGTTGCCGTGCAAACGAACATACTTAATAGCCTTGTCGAAGTAAGCGTGACGAACAACCCACATCTGTGAGAGTGTCATCTGCTCACCACCTACTGCCATAATCTCCTCCTCGAGGTATGAGAGAGTAGAGAAGCACCAGCAAGTACCGCTACGATATTGATTTGTGATGGGCACAAGTTTCTTCACCTCGTTATTGTCGGTGAACTTGAAACCCTCCTGAGCCGAGGCAGCGGCTGCGAATCCCAGCACGATGGCTGCCAAAACGAAAAGTTTTTTCATTGTTTTTGGGTTTTATTAAATTAGTATCTTATTAAATTTTCTGTCTACTTCTTTTTGGGGGTATTAACCACCTTCAAGCACTCCTCGTAGGTGATGGTCTCGGCCTTACGGTTGTGAGGCAAGCGATAGTTCTTGCCCTTGTAAGCGATGTATGCTCCGTAGCGACCATTCTTGATTACCATATCCTTATCCTCCTCGAAGGTCTTAATCGGTGCGGCAGCGGCTACAGCCTGCGCCTTGCTCTGCTCGATGAGTTCTACGGCACGCTCATACTGCAACGTGTAGGGGTCATCGCTCTTTGTAAGCGATGCGAAGGTGTTGCCATAACGTACATAAGCGCCAAATCGACCAATGCCGACCATCAAATCCTGACCCTCATACTTACCCAAATTGCGAGGCAGAGCAAACAACTCCAAAGCCTCCTCCAAAGTGATTGACTCGATGAGTTGGCCCTTCTTGAGCGATGCGTAGCGGCTCTTGCCACCCTCCTCGGCCTCAATCTCGACCATAGGACCGTAGCGACCGATGCGGGCCTTAACGGCCTTGCCTGTTTCGGGGTCTACACCCAAAACTCTTATCTGGTTGTTCTTATCGGTCTGCGTCGTAATGGCACTCTCAACCAAATTGTGGAACGGCGAGTAGAAGTCGGTAATCATATCGTTCCAGGTGATGTTACCCTCGGCAATGCGGTCAAACTCCTTCTCGACATTAGCCGTAAAGTTGTAATCCATAATCTGCCCAAACTGCGACTCGAGGTAGTCATTAACGACCATACCAATATCTGTCGGAGCCAGACGATTCTTCTCCTTACCGTAACTCTCCGTTAGTGTCTTCTCTGAAATCTTACCAGTAGACGAAAGGGTAAGAGCAACGTATTGACGTTTCTGCGCCTCCTTATTCTGCTTTACCACATATCCGCGATTGATAATCGTCGTAATGGTAGGTGCATAGGTTGACGGACGGCCAATACCCAACTCCTCCATACGCTTTACGAGCGATGCCTCATTGTAGCGCGACGGTGCCATCGAGAAACGCTCCGTAGCGACAATCTGCGACGACTGCACGGCTGCACCAACCTCCATCTTGGGAAGTATTGCCTCGTTGCTGTCGCTTGCGGCATCCTCATCCACCGACTCGGAGTACAAACGCAAGAATCCGTCGAAACGTACCACCTCACCCGTAGCGACAAACTGCCACTGCGAACCCTCCATATCGATGACGATAGTCGAGCGGTCAACGTCGGCAGCCACCATCTGCGATGCAACCGTACGCTTCCAAATCAACTCATAGAGTCGCTTCTCGGCTGACGTACCCTCAATCTGGTGACGGTCGATATATGATGGGCGGATGGCCTCGTGAGCCTCCTGTGCGCCCTTGGTCTTGGTCTTATAGTTGTGAGCCGACGAATACTTGTCGCCAAAGAGTGCGCTAATCTCGTTCTTACACTGCGCTATGGCTTGTACCGAGAGATTAACCGAGTCGGTACGCATATAGGTGATAAGACCCTGCTCATACAGACGCTGTGCTACCGACATAGTCTGCGCCACCGACATACCCAACTTACGGCCCGCCTCCTGCTGCAATGTAGAAGTGGTAAAAGGTGCTGCGGGATAACGCTTCGTAGGTTTCTCCTCCGACTTCGACACCGTAAAGGTAGCGCCCACACAACTCTGCAAGAATGCCTCGGCCTGCTCTCTGGTCTCGAAACGATGCTGCAACTCGGCCTTGAACAGACTCTGACGCTTGTCGCCTGCGATATAGAACTGTCCTACAACGCGGAAATAGGGGGTAGAGTTAAAGGCTATAATCTCGCGCTCACGCTCGACAATCAATCTAACGGCCACGCTCTGCACACGACCAGCCGACAATGCTGGCTTCACCTTCTTCCACAATACGGGCGATAGTTCGAAGCCCACGATGCGGTCCAACACACGACGCGCCTGCTGCGCATTTACAAGATTCATATCTATCGTGCGCGGTGATTCTATCGCATTGAGAATTGCACTCTTGGTAATCTCGTGGAATACGATTCGCTTGGTCTTATCGACGGGCAGGTTCAGCACCTCGGCCAAATGCCACGCGATAGCCTCTCCCTCGCGGTCCTCATCGGATGCCAGCCATACGGTCTCTACCTGCTTTGAGAGTTTCGACAACTCCTCAACCACACGTTTCTTATCATCCAGAATCTCGTACTTGGGTGAGAACTCCTCCTCTATATTTACGCCGAGTCCCTTCTTCGAGAGGTCACGGATGTGACCAAAACTCGATTTTACCACATAATCCTTGCCCAAGAACTTCTCGATAGTCTTAGCCTTGGCAGGGGACTCCACAATAACTAAATTTTCTTGCATCTGCTCTATTATTCTTCTATTACGACAAAAACCTAAGCGCAATGACTTAGGTTTGCCGCGATATTATTCAAAAGTAGTTTATTTCACCAATGTGTAGGTCAATTCCAACTCTATGCTCGCTGGATTAATCTTTGTATCAGCCCCTTGCAGTATCGTACGCTTGAAGGTGAACAGGTCGTAGACATCGGGGGCGACGTAAATCGTGCGCGGCATCGTCATACTATCAAAGTCGAGTGTGCCATCGGCCTTGGGCTCCATATCGAGCAACTCATTAATCAAATTTTGGATGTATGACGAAATATTCATTTCATAAAAAGCACGGCTTCGATTCAAGTGACCGTCATAAGCCAGCGTCTGACCCTCGGCCTCCTGGAGATAGAGATAATCGGCAATAGGTGTCTGCGACTTGAAGTTGCTATACATACCCAAACGAGGTATCGAAGCATTCATCTTATCGGCCATTACCAACGGGTCCATCACTCTATAATCGTAATCGGCACCCTCGAGATAGATTCTCAACGCCGCCTGGTTAATAGCAGCCGACGAGTACTCCTTATCGCCGCTATTGATATTGCGCAGTGTATAGAGGAATTCATCTGTGAAGGTCAACTCCGTAACAACGCCTCCGCAACCATCGACATAACCCAACTCCACCTCGGCGCGTGAAGCCATATTCTCGTCAATATCAAGATTTGCCAACTCGGTAGTCGAGAAGTCGTACTCCGCTCGCTGGGCCGATACATTACCGTAGCCCATAGCGTAGGTATCGTTGAAGAAGTAGGTCATATTAATCGTGTCGGCAATCATCGAAACGTCGGCACCCGTATGGCGTGAACGACCATAGACCTGCATACCCGACAACGCAGGATTCAACGAATAGATAGCACCTTCGCCCTGCGGCTCTGCACTTGCAGCCTCAACATACAAGCCATAGAAGTGATGAAGGAAGGCTGAATCGCTCTTGTAGGCCTCCAAACCGCCCGTAGCATTACCGTTTTTGTCCAACTCCAAGCAGAGCAAACGTTTCAAAAACTCGGGCGTAGCCTCGGTCTCCTGCATACGGATATGTGTAGTGGTGGTATAGATACCCTTCTCCTGATTGGGGAACTCGAATGTAAAGATAGGCTCTGCATCAGCCTTAAGATGGCCTTTGGCGCGAGGGTCATACGAGATGTAGAAGGTACTATCCTCGGTCTTCTCGTTAACCAACTCCTTTGTCAATTCATAAACGTGATAGAGCGTAGGCTTGGTGGTATCACCCGCAAAGGTATCTACCTTGATACGGAACACCGTAGAGTCATACACAGGGCGATAGCCAAAACCGACAGAGTCATCTACGGGCATCATAAACAACACTTGGCTGGCAAACGATAGTTTGCGCACACCAAAGCGCTCATCCTTCTGCAAACCCAAATAGAGTTTATCGAGCGAGTTCGACTTAATCGAGTCGGTCTTAAACAGACGAGTCTGGAATATCTTACACGGAGCATCAGCCTGGCTCTCCTCCTTGACGATGCCTGCCTTATAGAGTCTATGACGCATCTGCATCTGCTGATGGCCTGGGGTCAACTCCTCACCCAGAGTGTAATCAGCCTCCGTGGTACAAGAGGTCAGTGTGGCAAAGCACACGGCACATATCACGGCCAGCGACGCCAGCACCTTTGTGTATCTTTTATTACAATTCTTCATAGAAACGATTATAGTTATCGAAAAACTCTGCTCCCTCGGGGTCGCTATATTCAAGCATCGGCTTACCGCTCTGGCGAGCATACTCGACAAGTGCGGCATCGGCCTTCTCCGAAGAGACAACTACGCCATCGGCATAGTCTATAACGAAACGATAGAGATTTTCGTATGAGGGAAGTGACAAATCTTCCAATTTGGCATCATTTACACCCTCGCTTGCAATTTTATCCTTGAAATCGTCACTCAACGGCTTCTCGAACTTATCGTCGCACAGAGTAACAACAATCTTAACGTCGCGGAACAACGGGTCGTCGTTAAAGACCTTCTTCAAGTAAATCGGCGTGATGGCCGACATCCATCCCAAGCAGTGTACCACCGTGGGAGTCCAATTAAGTTTCTTGACAGTCTCCAACACACCGCGAGCGAAGAAGATAGCACGCTCGTCATTATCCTCAAACTCCTCGCCTGCCTCATCAACCAAGACAGCCTTACGCTCGAAGTAGTCGTCGTTATCGATAAAATAAATCTGGATTCTGGCTGAAGGAATCGAGGCCACCTTGATGATTAGTTGATGGTCGTTGTCGTCGATAATAAGATTCATACCCGACAAACGAATAACCTCGTGCAGTTGATTACGACGCTCGTTGATGCAGCCGTAGCGTGGCATAAACGTACGAATTTCGTTGCCTCTCTCTTGCATTGCTTGAGCCAAACGTCGGCACAATGACGACAACTCGCTCTCGGGCAAGTAGGGCATAATCTCCTGACAAACGTAGAGTATCTTGCGTGCAGCCATATTATTGGTATTTTACAATGTGCAAATATAATAATTTTTTTTCAAAGAATCGGTCTTTCACTCTGTTATGGCCTCCAAAGAGGCTCATTTATCACTCCTCACAAACCTATTCTACAAAATAAGCATCGCGTCACCGTAGGTACCAAAACGATAACCCTCCTCGGCTGCAACCTTATAAGCATTCATTATACAGTCGTATCCACCAAAGGCCGCCACCATCATAAGTTGAGTCGAGCAAGGCAGATGCAGATTTGAAACCATAGCGTCAGCCACCGTAAACTCATAGGGGTGGAAGATGAATTTGTTGGTCCAACCCTCTTGTGGCTTAATCATTCCGCCTGTCGAAACGGCTGTCTCGATGGTACGCATAACTGTTGTACCTATGGCTACAACTTTATGACCATCTCGCTTTGCAGAGTTCACCTTCTCGGCTGCCTCCTCCGACACGATAAACTGCTCGGAATCCATCTTATGCTTCGACAAATCCTCAACATCTACAGTACGGAAGTTACCCAAACCAGCGTGCAGAGTGATAAATGCAGAATCTACACCCTTAATCTCCATACGCTTCAGCAAGTGCTTCGAGAAGTGCATACCCGCTGTAGGAGCCGCCACAGCACCCTCGTGCTTGGCGAAGATTGTCTGATAACGCTCGGCATCCTCCTCCTCGACCTTCTCGCGCACCCAACGCGGCAGCGGAGTCTCACCCAAACGATAGAGTGCCTCCTTGAACTCCTCGTAAGAGCCATCAAACAAGAAACGCAGAGTACGGCCTCGCGAGGTGGTGTTGTCAATCACCTCGGCGCCCATCATATCGTCCTCGCCGAAATAGAGTTTATTACCGATACGGATTTTACGCGCAGGGTCCACCAGCACATCCCACAATCTTAATTCGCGGTTCAACTCACGCAACAAGAAAATCTCGATTTCGGCTCCTGTCTTCTCCTTATTACCATAAAGACGCGCAGGAAATACCTTCGTGTCGTTAAAGAGGAACAAATCCTTCTCGTCAAAATACTCGATGATGTCCTTGAATATGCGATGCTCGATTTTACCCGTAGCACGATTAACGACCATCAGACGTGACTCGTCGCGGTTCTCCGCAGGATATTGAGCCAGCATCTCGCTCTTAAAGTCGTATCCGTATTGAGATAACTTCATAATTTATAAATCGTTTTATCAACTGTGAAAGACACAAATATCAATATATAATACGAATTTTTCGCTATTTTGTTTCACATTCGTTCAACTTTTCCAAAAAATTCTCCAATTTGTACCCATTTTCGGCTGTAAAACCGCCACTTCGGGTACGACGCAACGAGCGCAGATAGGCTCCGCTATTGAGTGCCTGACCCACCTCGTAAGCCAATGAACGGATGTAGGTTCCCTTGCTACATCTCACGCGCAACTTTAGATAAGGCATCGTAAAATCCAACACCTCAATCTCATAGATGTTGATTAAGGCTTTTTTGAGTTCCACCTCCTCGCCAGCACGCGCAAATTCATAGGCTCTGACGCCCTCAACCTTCTTGGCCGAATAAATGGGAGGTGCCTGCAGGCGCTCGCCCGTAAGCGAGAGCAAAGCCTCATCAATCAATTCGCGGGTTATATGCTCCGTCGGATAACGTTTGTCGATGGGATGCTCCATATCGTGACTCGGAGTGGTTGCGCCCAACTCCAATTCGGCAACATACTCCTTCTCCTCGCTCTGCAATGCATTGACCATCTTCGTCGCCTTGCCAATGCAGATAAGCAGAACGCCCGTCGCCAGAGGGTCTAATGTACCAGCGTGACCAATCTTGATTTTCTTGTAACCCAAACGGTTGATTAAGACGTACTTTATCTTGCGCACCACATCGGTCGATGTCCACTCCAGCGGTTTGTCAATGACGGCAATATAACCTTCGCGGAAATCTATCCCGCGAAGCGACTGATTCTCTGCCATATTTTACTTGCGTGAATTATAACAACTTGATTATATTAAATTGCAAACGATAGAGACCACACCTGCAATGGCGCAATATACCGCAAACCAGATGAGTTTACCCTTCTGCACAATACCCAACATAAACTTGCAGGCCAAACAGCCAACAACAAATGCCGAGATAAATCCTGCCAACATAGGCGCAATGCCGATAGAAGAGAATGCAACCTCGCCCTTAACCAAATTAAGGAACATCTCGCCCAAGATAGGAGCAAGCACCATAAGGAACGAGAACTGTGCTACGGCAGTCTTCTTATTACCGAGCAACAAGCCCGTAGCGATAGTCGTACCCGAGCGTGAAAGACCCGGCATAGCGGCTACAGCCTGCGACAGACCAATGATAAATGCATCACGATACGAAATCTCCTCCTTCACACGCGGACGAGCGAAATAGGCAAACGAAAGCAATGCAGCCGTAAACAACAACATTGCACCCACGATAGAGAGGATATAGGGCGATTCGAGCATAGCGTTAAGATAATCCTTCAGCGCAAAGCCGACGATGCCGATAGGTATCATCGAGAGAATGAGTTTCAGCACATAGGCCTGCTCCTCGTTGAAGTGACGTGAGAACAATCCCACAAGCAGACGCTTCACCTCTGACCACAGGATAACGATTGTACTCAACACCGTTGCCGCGTGCAACGTAACATCGAAAGCGAGATTCTCTTCAATCTCGACGCCCAACAGCGCCTTGGCAATCTGAAGATGGCCACTGCTCGATACGGGCAAAAATTCTGTCAAGCCTTGTACGGCACCAAGAATAATTGATTCAAATATTGTCATTGTTTGGGTATTATTTTTTGGAATTATCTATTTTAGTGTCGTGTCATTACGAGGAGGACTTTAGTCCGACGTGGTAATCTCCTCAAGCCCATAACGTGGGAGATTCCCACAGTCGCTATGCTCCTTCGGAATGACAATTACTCTATATCACTAAACTATACATTCCCGTTATTTTTACTTAAAATTTCTTCAATAGTGCATAAATCTCGAACACAAAACCGCCCACGATAAGTAGCGGAGCGAGCGTGATTCTGCGCCACGAGAACATAGCGTAATTAAACTCTTCGGGGTTGTCGCTACCACCGCCCGTCATAAGTGCCATACCGAGGACTATCACCACAAAACCTGCGATGAGCAGGATATAATTCTTGATGGTCAAAGGCATCTCGGCATCGTGCTTATCGGTAGCCGAGTTGAAGCGCTGGCGCAAGTTTTCAAACATCTTTTTCATTATCGCGATTAATACAAATATATCTTGTTAGACTTCATATTTACAAACTTATTGACGGCAAAGGTCGTAAAAATTAACGATATAACCAATCCGCAAAGCACCATACTGCCTACCGTAATGCCAATCTTTATCAACTCCGTCGTCGAAACCACCTCGGGCATAGCGCCACTCAACGCGGCAAGCGAAGAGCCAAACAACAGGCTGGCGATAATGCCCGCCCATAAGCCCTGCTTGGCCGCCGTAGCCAGGAATGGGCGCATAATATAGCCCTTCGTAGCGCCCACCAACTTGAAGGTATTAATCAGATAGCGGCGCGAGAAGATAGCCAAACGTATAGTATTATTAAGCAGGATAAGCGAGATGATAAACAACGCACCGCCAAAGGCCAGCAGGACGATTGTAATCTTCGTTATCGTCGAATGCAGACGCTCGATTGTCGCGGCAGGATAGGCCACATAGACCACGCCATCCATAGCCGACAACTTATCGACCATAGCATCCATAACCGCTCGGTCGGTAGATTCTACGGCCACCTCAAAACTATTACGCAGAGGGTTCTCGGCCAAAATCTCCTCAATCTCGGCGGCGAACATACGGCGGAACTCCACATCGTCAATCTTCTGCTGCTTATCGACATAGGTGACATCTACAACGCCCTCTATAGCCTGAATCTTATTGCGCAGTGCCTCGCGGCCGTCATCGGCAAGATTATTCTCCAACTCAACCGACAAGGTGATGCTACGGCGCAGAGTGTGGGCCGTACCCAAAGCCGCTGTGAGCATATATGCCACCGAGCCTAACAGGAACAGCACCAACGCGATACTGAAGGTTGAAACTATGTACGAGCGCAGTACCTTACGCTTTATTCTTTTGTCCTCTTTCATTGCGGAAATAGAGTATTATGGTTAATGCAAATGCAGCCAATACGGCCAACGAGAAGGCGAGCGTTATACCCTCAATCAGAGCCCAATTTGGCGCACGATAACGCCACTCGATGGTATGCTTACCCGCAGGGAGTTCCAACGCACGCAGGATATAATCGGCGCGTAACGCCTGTGCAGGCTCGCCGTCGATTGTAGCGCTCCAACCCTCACGGGTATAAATCTCCGAGAATACGGCCAGCGCATTGCCCTCGGCCGATGATTCATAGCGCAGATAGTTGGGGCGATACTCCTCGAGGGTGATTTCGCCCGCCGAGAACTTCACGCTCTGGGGCATAAACTCCTCGCTGAATATGGCCTCACGTTTATTGTCTATCTTACCCAAAAGTTCAATCTCCTCCTGCGGTGATGAGGCGCGCACTACGCTCTCGACCATCCACGCCGCACCATTGGCCGTCTCGCGAGGGATGACATCGTCGGCAGTAGCATTTTGACCAATCAGGTAGCGCACATTGAGCATATCCAGCACCTTGTCGTCGATATTCATTAGGTAGCGGTCAATCACATCCTGATAGCGCGACAACTTGGCACCGTGATAACCGCCGACCGAGCGGTGGAAATATGAGGTCGAAGCATCATTGAAAGGCGATACCGAGAGGTTGAAGACTCTATATGCGGGGTCCTTATCCTGCATAATAACCTTGTCGGCCTCGGTGGGCAGGATAGCCGTCTGGCGAGCCGACATAAAACTATCGTAATTCAAATAACGTCTATCGACATCTATGAGGTCAACGGCCACTATCAACGTCAGCACCACACACAACGCCTTTGACGAAGTCACAACCTTACGCTTTTCGTAGAGCCAAAGCGTACAAGCCGCAAGCAAGACAAACAACAACGAACGCCACGCATCGGCAGCCATCACATCGGCACGCTCCTCGGCAATAGCCGAAGCGGCATCCCACGCCATCTGTTCGTGCAAGCCCTGCTTGATATAGTCAGTTGCACCCTGCTGTTGCAGAATCTGCTGGAATTGCTGCACAAGCATCTGACCACTCTCCTGCTGACCGAAATCGCCCAACGAGCGACCTCCCAAAATCATTATGAGGAGTATACCGACGGTAATCGAAGTTGACCACGTCAGGGCGCGACGCAATTTGCTCTTGTCGAACTCCTCGCTCACGATGCGCGCTATACCCAATGCCGCAAGCAGAGGCACAGTCCACTGCACCACAACCAGCGCCATAGACAAAGTACGGAACTTATTATATCCCGGCAGATAGTCGAACAACAAGGCCGTCAGCCACATCAGATTATTACCCCACGAGAGTAGCAGAGTAAACACGGTCGCCCCGACAATCCACCAACGCTGACGGTTGGGCAATACAAACAGAGCCAACAGAGCCAAGAAGATTGCCGCAGCACCCAAGTATGTAGGGCCTGCCGTATAGGGTTGTGTACCGCGATAGCGAGGCAGATATTGAGCCATCTGGCCCAAGCCATATTTATTGAGCGACTTGGCCACAGGGCCATCCTTAGAGAATGTATCGAGGGATGTGCCGCCCATAAAATCGGGAACAAAGAGCGTAAAGGTCTCGGCCTTGCCGTAACTCCACGCCGTAGCGTATTGCAAATCAAGGCCGTCTGCACCTCGATTTACATCGTCCTTGGCAACCAACTCCGAGCCGCCACGAATGGTCTCCTTGGAGTGTTGCATAGTGTACCACAGCGGGGCGAAATTTGAGCCTACGGCCATAATACCCGCCGCCACGAGCAACGCAGTACGTTTAGAAAAATCCTTCACTCGCTTCTCGCGCAGAGCGAAATAGCCCTCGCTGAGCCACATAGCGGCCATAGCGAGAACAAAGTAATAGGTAATCTGCGGATGGTTGGCGCCTATCTCAAGCGAGGTGAAGAGTGCCGTCAAGGCCGCACCCGCCCACATATTGCGACGAAGTGTAAAATAGACTCCACCCATCATAAGCGGAGCATAGACCAAAGCCCACATCTTGGTGATGTGGCCCGCACCGATAATCAGCAGGAAATAGGTCGAGAAGCCGTAGGCCAATGCCGCGATAAGGCCCACCCAGGGGCTCACGCCAAACAACAGCATTGCAACCCACATAGCCGTCATCGCAAAGAAGAGAAACGCGACAGGTGTATCGACAACCTTCACCACCTTGCTGACCGTATTTTTAACAGCCTGCGCAGGATACTTAACGTCGATAAGATAGGCTGGCATACCGCCAAACATACGGCCCGTCCATTGGGCATCCTCGCCCGTCGTGGCTCGCAAATCGACAATATCCTTACGCATACCCTCATACTGCTGCACATCGTGCTGCGATAGCACCTTGCCTCCAAACTGCGGAGCGCAATAGATAGCCGCCACTACAAAAAACAGAAGTATTGAACAGGCTGCAAGGAGCCATTTTTTCAGGTTTATAGAATCGATTTTCATTACAATATCATCAGTTAATGCGTCAAAGTTACGAAAAACATTCATTTTTCGGTGTCTAATTCCGAAATTTTACTATATTTGCAGAGTAAAAGATATATTCTAATACCGTTTTTATGGTAAGTCTTGAAGCAATACGTACTCCCATCGCCGCCGATATCGATGCCTTCGACGATTTTTTGAAGGGCCAATTTTCATCGGACGGTAAGTTGATGAGCGAGATGCTTACGCACGTTTTGTCGGCTCGCGGCAAGAGCGTGCGCCCCATCATTGTTATGCTTACTTCGGCTCTCACCTCATCGGCAAATACTCGCCAATGGATTGAGGGTGAACGTAATTGCACAAAGCGTACCTACTTGGCGGCTATGATGGTCGAGATGCTTCATACCGCATCGCTCATCCACGACGATGTAATTGACAATGCCGACACACGCCGCGGACGCCCCTCGGTGAATGCCTTGTGGCAGTCGCGCAATGCCGTTATTATGGGCGACTTCCTGTTGGCCCGCACGATGAGTGCAGGTATGGAGAGCGCACAATACGACTTGGTGTCGCACATCATCGGCTCGGTCGCTACACTCTGCGAAGGCGAGGTGTTGCAAAGCCAGCACGCAACCGACAAGGATACTACACGTCAGGACTACCTGGAGATTATATACAAAAAGACGGCCAGCCTTATCAGCATAAGCGCTTCGGCAGGTGCTGTGTCGGTTATGGCCTCACGCGAGGATGTCGAGCAGATGCGTCGCTTCGGCGAGGCGCTGGGTATGGCATTCCAGATTCAGGACGATATACTCGACTACAGCCGTTCGGCACAGACAGGCAAGCCACGCAACAACGATTTGCGCGAGGGTAAGATTACCTTGCCGCTCATAGAGGTGCTGGAGCAGTGTACGTCGGCCGAGAGATTGCAGTTGATTGATAAGTTGTCGCAGTGTGCAACGGACGACAGTGCGGTGGAGTATATTCAGAACATCGTAGAGGTGACGGGCGGTTTGTCGCTCGCGGCCCGCACGATGCAGACCTACATCGACCGCGCAGTGGCTATACTCTCGAAATATGAGGATTCGCCCTATCGCACGGCACTCATCAACTTGTGCGCCTACGTTGCCGAGCGTGATAAGTAGTTGAATAAAACACAAAACAAATTTATAAACCAAATTATTAACTAAAAAACAATTAATTTATGGCAAACAAACAGAAAAGTAATGTATTGGCCATTATCGTGATGATTCTGTTGTTCGGAATGATTTCGTTCGTGACCAACTTGGCTTCACCTATGGGTGACGTGTTGAAGAACCAGTTTGGCGTTGCTAACTGGATGGGTACACTTGGTGTATTCGCTAACTTTATTGCATACGCTATTATGGGTATCCCTGCTGGTAATATGCTCCAGAATATGGGTTACAAGAAGACAGCATTGATTGCTATCGGCGTAGGTTTTGCTGGTGTGGCTATCCAGACTCTCTCTGGTTTTATGGGCTCATTCGGCGTCTACCTCTTGGGTGCTTTCATCGCAGGTTTCTCAATGTGTATGCTTAACATCGTTGTTAACCCTATGTTGAACAAACTCGCAGGTGGTGGTAACAAGGGTAACCAGTTGATTCAGATTGGTGGTTCTTTCAACTCTTTGATGGGTACTGCCGTTAT
>JAZOVT010000016.1:0-3760 GCA_045658845.1 Alistipes sp. | reverse complement strand
ATAACACACACAAATTACATAAATTCATTTCAAATTAATTACAAATCTATGTCGAAAATCATTAAACTAAAGAAGGGTCTCGACATCAATCTTCAGGGTAAGGCTGCGGAGTCATTGGTAGAGTTGCCATTGGCCAAGGAGTATGCCGTATCACCGCTGGATTTTGAGAATGTGACTCCTAAATTGTTGGTGAAGGTGGGCGACAAGGTGAAGGCAGGTGAGCCTTTGTTCTTCGATAAGAACAATACTCGCGTGTTGTTTACTTCACCCGTAAGCGGTACTGTGTCGGCTGTTAATCGTGGCGAGAAGCGTAAGATTCTCAACGTAACAGTTGCTGCCGATGCCCAGCAAGAGTCGGCAGAGTTTGCTCTGCTTGACTTGCAGAAGGCTACTCGCGAAGAGGTAATCGAGACTTTGCTCAAGTCGGGTTTGTGGACAATGATTCTTCAGCGTCCCTACGGTATTGTAGCAAATCCCGCTGACGAGCCAAAGGCTATCTTCGTGTCTGCATTCGATTCAGCACCTTTGGCTGCTGATATGAACTTCGCGCTTAAGGGCGAGAAGGAGAATTTGCAGAAGGGTCTTGAGGTGTTGTCAAAACTCTCTAACGGAAAGGTTCACCTCTCTGTTAAGGCTAAGGCCGAGGGTGAGATGACTTCACTCAAGGGCGCCGAGATTCACACCTTCGAGGGTAAGCATCCCGTAGGTTGCGTAGGTGTTCAGATTCACCACATCGACCCCATCGCAAAGGGCGATATCGCGTGGACAGTAGCAATTCAGGATGTAGCCGCTATTGGTCGCTTGTTCTCAACCGGTAAGGTTGATTTGCACAAGGTTGTTGCTCTTGTAGGTAGCGAGGTTGAGAAGCCGCAGTACTACCGTGTCATCAGCGGTGCTCCCGTAGCATCTATCGTTGATGGCAACATTAAGCCTCAGGCTGCTGGTGATTCAGTTCGTATCATCTCTGGTAACGTACTTACAGGTAAGAAGGTTGCAGCCGATGGCTTTATCACTGCTACAGCAACACAGATTACTGTTATCCCCGAGGGTGATAAGTATGAGATGTTGGGCTGGATTGCTCCTCGCTTCAACAAATTCTCGGTATCACGCTCATACTTCTCTTGGCTCTGCCCGAAGAAGGAGTACAAACTCGATACTAACCTCAATGGTGGTGTTCGTGCATTCGTTGTAACAGGTCTGTTCGAGGAGTACTTGCCTATGGATATCTATCCTATGTATCTGTTTAAGGCAATTATGGCTAACGACATCGACAAGATGGAGAACCTCGGTATCTACGAAATCGTAGAGGAGGACGTTGCTCTTTGTGAGTTCGTTGACCCCTCGAAGACCGAGATTCAGCAGTTGGTTCGTGACGGTATTAACTTAATGATTAAGGAGTGTTAGTTATGGGATTGCGAAAATTAGTTGATAATATCAAGCCGACCTTTATGGAGGGCGGTAAGTTGAGTTTCCTTGCATCTACATTTGATGCTTTCGAAACATTCCTTTTTGTTCCTAATATTACCACCAAGAAGGGTGCGCATATCCGCGATTGCAACGATATCAAGCGTACAATGACGATGGTAATCTTGGCTCTTATTCCTGCTTTCTTGTTTGGTTGTTTCAATACAGGTTTGCAGGTTGGTTTGGAAGGCTTTAATGCTTTGATTTACGGTTTGGTACGCGTGCTTCCTATGGTTGCCGTATCATATATCGTAGGTTTGGGTATTGAGGTTACTTATGCACAAATCCGTAAGGAGGAGGTTGCCGAGGGTTATTTGGTAACAGGTCTTTTGATTCCTATGATTATGCCTGTTAGCACTCCGTTGTGGATGGTTGCTTTGGGTGTTGCCTTCTCTGTAATCTTTGCAAAAGAGGTATTCGGTGGTACAGGTATGAATGTATTCAACCCTGCACTCGTTGCTCGTGCATTTGTATTCTTTGCATTTACTCCCCAGATGTCAGGTGAGAAGGTTTGGTTCTCTGATTGGAAGTTTATGGGCGCTACTGATGCTACAACAGGTGCTACCGCTTTGGAGCAGTTGGCAACAACAGGTCAGATGCAGTGGAGCGTGATGGATGCATTCCTTGGCTTTATCCCTGGTTCATTCGGTGAAACCTCTACACTCTGCATCTTGCTCGGTGGTTTGTTCTTGCTTTTGACAGGTGTTGCCTCTTGGCGTACTATGTTGAGCGTATTTGTTGGTGGTTTGGCTATGGGCTATTTGTTCCAGGCTGTTGGCGCTACTGATTATCCTGCTTACTATCACCTTTTGGTTGGTGGTTTTGCATTTGGTGCAGTGTTTATGGCTACAGACCCTGTTACATCGGCACAGACTAACGCTGGTAAGTATATCGTAGGCTTTATGACAGGTGCTTTGGCTGTAATGGTTCGCGTTGTGAACCCCGCTTACCCCGAGGGTATGATGTTGGCTATCCTGTTTATGAATGCATTGACTCCTACGGTTGATTACTTCGTAGTAGAGGCTAACATCAATCGTCGTAAGAGTCGTATTAAAACTGTAAAATAACGAGAGAGTATGGCAAAATTTAATGTAAATAGCAATGCATATATCATCATCTACTCGGTAGTGATGGTAGTAATCGTGGCTGTTCTATTGGCTGTTACATCGCTCTCGTTGCAGGAGCGTCAGGGTGAGAACATCCTTAACGAGAAGCGTCAACAGATTGTTAAGGCTTTGGGCGAGGACCCTGCTACAGCCTCATATTCAGATGTTGTGGCCGAGGCCGTAATGCTTGATAAGAATGGTCAGAAGATTGAGGGTAAGGCCGATGCCGATATTTTCTCGGCTTTGGGTGATTTGACAGCATCATTTGCTGCTGGCGAATATCCTATCTTTAAGGCAAATAATGGTTGTGTTGTAGTTCCCGTTTACGGTGCAGGTTTGTGGGGCCCTATTTGGGGTTATATCGCCCTCGAGCCCGATATGAATACCGTTAAGGGTATCGTTATGGACCACTCTGGTGAGACTCCAGGATTGGGTGCCGAGATTACTACATCAAAGGTACAGTCTTCGTTCGTTGGTAAGACAATCTTTGAGGGTGCAGATTTCGTGTCAGTCTCTATGCGTAAGGGTGGTGCTACAAATAATCACGAGGTAGATGCCATCTCTGGTGGTACAAAGACTTGTGACGGTGTAACCGCAATGCTTAAGACCAGCCTTGAGGGTTATCTTCCTTATTTGAATGCTAATAAGTCTAACAAATAAAAACAAGCGGAACTATGAGTAATTTGAAAAATTTAACCGGACCGCTGAGTTCAAACAACCCTGTAATCGTTCAGATTTTGGGTATTTGTTCGGCTTTGGCGGTGACTGTGAAGATGGAGCCCGCATTTGTTATGGGTCTCTCTGTTATGGTCGTTACAGCGTTCTCTAACTTGGTGATGTCACTTTTGCGTAATGGTATTCCTTCGCGCATTCGTATCATCGTTCAGTTGGTTGTAATCGCAGCGTTGGTAATTATCGTGGACCAGTTCCTTAAGGCTTTCGTGTACGATGTGTCAAAACAGTTGTCGGTATACGTTGGTCTTATTATTACCAACTGTATTATTATGGGTCGCGTGGAGGCCTATGCTTTGGGTAACAAACCTTGGGATTCATCCCTCGATGGTATTGGTGACGGTTTGGGTTATGCAGCAATCTTGCTTATCGTAGCCTTCTTCCGTGAGTTGTTCGGTTCGGGCACATTGTTCGACATTCGAATCATCCCCGAGAGTTGGTATATCGCCAATGGTGGT
>JAZOVT010000015.1:0-9538 GCA_045658845.1 Alistipes sp. | reverse complement strand
CTATCGGTTCTTCTACCCTTTTGGGGGCTGCGCGCGGGCTTAGGCTCAGCGCGCTTTTTTGGGGCTCTTTTTCCGCCTGCGGGGGCTTGGGGTCTGGGGGATGGGCTGTCAGGGCTCAGGGGACGCGAGGGCGGGTGCAGGGTGTGCGCGCGTTCGCGTCTGGTCGCCCTGCTCCGTCTGCGTGCGTCTGGTCGCTCGGTGCTCGGGCTGTGGGCTCTTGCGGCGCGCGTGCTTGGCGCGTAACCGACGCACAAGCCCGCACTGACCCCAAGAGCCCAAAGCCCTGCGCGCCGTCGCGCCCAGCCGCCCGCATCCGTAGCAGTGCGCCCAGCCGCTTCGTGCTCCACCCTGCACCCGCCCTCGCGTCCCCTGAGCCCTTCCTGAAACGCCCATCCCCCAGACCCCAAGCCCCCGCAGGCCGAGAGCCCCGCGCGCTGAGCCTAAGCCCGCGCGCAGCCCCCAAAAGTACGGTTGTTTGGACGTTTTCTAAATAGCCGATAACTGACATTATGCTAAATAGATTGCCCTGCGGGCAAAAAAAAAAGGGCGCTTACGCGCCCTCATTTTTTGGTTCATGTATCACACGGGTTGATTCTATGATGGCATCAGATAGATTCCATTGTAGTTTGCCCCCTTCGTAGGCTTTCGATACGATTCCAAGCAAAGCCTCGTAGTCTATTTGGTCTAATGTTATGCGAAACTTCAACATATTGCCCTCCTATGATATCATCATCTTCAATGCGTTCTTGGTTTTATCTATAGTCACCAGACTTGTAACGTCTGCGCCCTTAGAGATTCGGCAGAGTGCCGTGAGTTCATCCATCCCCATCGCCTGAAAGATTCGGCTCTTCTCAGTCGTGACCTGAATGGTCGTTCCAAAGATGGTTTCGTGCTTTTCCTCCAGTGTGATTCCCCAAGTGGGGTTGCTGATGGCGAGTGCCATGATGGAGGCTCTTACTACATTTGCTTTTGTTCGTGTCATAATGTCTCCCCAGATAGTGCGCTGAGGTCGCAGGTCTTAATGTGTTATTTGTTCTAATTGTCGAGACAAAATTACAAAATTTCTGCGACATATGCAAATTTTTAGGGTTTTTTTTTGCCCCTTCGGGTCTATTTAGATTGAGTCTAAATAGGGCTAATTTTGGATGCATTTCGGGTGGGGCATAGTTAAATAAGTTAAAGTGTGTTAAGGCGCGCGCGCAGGGGCAGGCGGGTGCTCCGCACTCCCCCACCCTCCCGAAACCCCCGCATCCAAAGGTGACGCGGGGGGTTGCCCCCTCGCCCCGCGGGCTCGGGGGCGCGGGGGCGCGGGTGTCCGCTTTTTTCATCAAAAGGGGGGACGATTCCCCGCCCACCCCCTCCCGATTAACTCCCGATTTGGTTCGAGAAATATAATTTTGTACCTTTGCGGACGTTGAAACAGGTACAATCCTGACAGCCCCAAAGCCCGAGGGAAGAGGGCAAAGTTAAACCCTAATTATATCTCAATTATGGCAAAAGCAAAGTCAGGAGGTACCCGTTCATACATCCGCGGCCGTGTGGGCGCAGATGTATATAGTATCGGTCGTGACTCCAAAGGTAAAAAGCAACAGGTTGTGCGCTCTCTCGCTGAGACCGTTGCCAATCCTCAGACCCAATCCCAGATGAAGGGTCGCATGATCATGTCGACAATCATGCAGGTGGTGGCCGCTCTTAAGCCCATCATCGACCACTCGTTCGACAATGTCACGGGTAAACAGCCCAACATTTCCGAGTTCATCGCTCGTAACTATGCCGCTATCAAGGCAGACGTTGCAGCCAACCCCAGTGCTTCAAACAAGTTTGGCCTTAACAAGTATCAGGAGAAAGGCGCAAAGCGTGGCCAGTATGTCATTTCTGACGGTCAGGCCGCTCTGCCTGCTGCCCTCGTTCTGACCCCTGCTAATGGTGCTATCGCTATCACTATGGCCGCAAACAACGTGACCGTTGGTGGCTTGAAGGCCGCTCTGGGTATGACCTCAGAAGAGTATTTTACTCTCGTAGGTATCAGCACCGCAGGCGCAGGCCTGTACGAGCGTTTCCGCGTCAACCCATCTTTGGCTGACAATACAGCAATCAGTTCAAGCAACATTGCTGACGTGTTCGCTGTCGAGGGTAACGCTGCCGCTACCGTGACCGTAGCAAGCAACGTGATTACTATCACGCTGTCGAGTGTGGCCACATGTTGCGCTGTCATCATCAGTAAGAAGACCGCTGCTGGTTATATCCACAACGAGGCTACCTTGTCTGCTGGTACTGGCTTCGATTTCAACGCTAATGCAGCACTCCCGACGTACCCCGTCGGTTCTGCTGACTACCTGAATGGTGGTGACATCTTCGGCATGAACGAAAATTTTAGCGACGGTGGTGGTACACCTGCACCCGAGCCCGCCACCGAGCACACCCTAACTCTGCAAAAGAGTGGTAATGGTACCGTTGCCATGACGGTCGACGGAACAACTGTATCTTCGGGTGCCTCTATCGAGACTAATAAGCAAGTATCTATTGCCATCACTCCAGAGTCTGGCAAGAGTGCTACCGCTTATTTGAATGGCGCGCAGGTTACACTGAGTGAGTATGCTAGTCAGTATGTGGGCTCATTCCGCATGCCGAATGCAGACGCAACACTGACAGTGGATACTGCTGCCTCAGGTGGAGGTGATGACACGGACCAATAATGGTTTCGTCATTCCAAGTTAGTTGACACTTCTGGGGGCAGGTGTTTGCCTGCCCCCTCTTTTTAAAACCTAATATTATGGCAAGTGGAAGAGTTGGCGGAACACGCTCAAAAATTAGTGGTCAGGTAGGCGAAGAAGTCTACCAGATACGAAAAAACAACGATGGAACTTATACCCAAGTTATAACGGCAAAGGGGGAAACGACGGTTAACTATACTACCCCGCGCCTACAGGCACAAAGAATGTGCACAAGCATGGTAGAAGCCATGATGAGGGACTTGAAGGAGGTTGGTAAGATATCAATGCAATCAGCCGCTAACAAGTCAAAATCACTAAATGCTTTCTCATCGTATAACTTGCAACTGGTGGCCAGAGATTGCAAAACGAATTGGTACAGAAACAATCAATTCGTCTACCCTGAGTTGGATAGGTTCGATATCAAACAAAGAGATTTGGGCGGGCTCTACATGCTCAGTTCAGGAACACTACAGTTTAATGTGTTTGCAGGCCATGCGACACAGGATTACCCGACTGGTGGATTAGTTGGCTACCCTCACAGCACAAACGCGCCAGAGGGCTTGTATTTTAGTCTCCCATACTACGGATGCTCGATAGGTGAATTTCTGCGGGCTAATAGAATGACACGACTCGATACGGTAGTGTTCTGCATGTTTGGAATGTATGCGGAATATAATGCTGAAACAGAAGAGAATGACCTCTTCTATAAGCACAATTATATGATAGCACAGATTAACCCAGCCCTGTCTGATGGGGTGGCCATCACGGATGATATCTTATCCCAGATATTCGTCGGTTCGTCCAATAGGGGTGTTATCTGTAAGAGATACGCACAGGCACCATATCTTTTCTTGGGTTTCGACCTCGAAATAGTAAACAGGTCAGAAGAGCCTTATACATGGGGGGCGTTCAGCATTTCCTACGCAGACGGAAAGAAAAAGATATCATCTTCATCATATCAGTGGTTCGAGGATTTCGACGACGCATGGCTGAGTGGCCATGCTCCAGCCGATGTCTTCGGTACATGGATTGGTGAACCACAAGTGAAACCATATCCATACATCTTCTAATCCCAAAAAAATACAGCCCTATGATACAGAATAAGAAAGCAGAATGTTTCGTCGCCATCGGCTCCTTTATTGCCGCTGTGGCCTTGGCTTTTACAGCCTTGTTACTGTCAGAAGACACCAGTATAGACACATCGGTCTTGATGATGTGCGCACAGTTCCTCATGCTCACCGCGACAATCTTCGGATTGGATTATAAACTCGGTACTTTCATACGTAATCAGCAACCAAAATGAGACAGAAGGAAAACTTGATTCGGTTCATCAAGATATTGTTGGTGCTATGGCTGGCCCTGTGCGCTTACAAGGCCTTTGCACAACGGATTATTCACGTCAAACACCAGACTTACGAGATTCTATACAATCAGGACTTACTGACACCTGAATGTGTCTACTATACACTTCGGGATGCAGACTTCAAAGGCTCACAGAAGTCAAAACCGAAGTACTTCAAGGCTGACTATCTGCTACCGCCACCCAGACGGAAGAATAAGGATTTCAAATTCACTGGCTACCAGCGTGGCCACCTCTGCCCTTCTGGGGATAGGGACAGCCGAAAAGACTGGTTCAAGGACACTTTCTTCACCTCGAATATCGTACCGATGACTCCAGAGGTGAATGCGGGTGTTTGGAAAGATATCGAGACGGAATGCAGGAATCTGGCCACAAAAGGCCACGTCTTAAAAATAGCATGTGGTTCGTTGACCGCAGCGTGTAATACAAAATCCTCCGGAGAAAAAAATTGGTTTGTTCCAGATACTTTATATAAGGTTGCTGTATGCATCCACTGTGATACATTGCAACGGGCTTGGATTGTTCCCAATGATCATGGGTACCATTCATTCATGAATTGTAATACACGTCCAGAGAATATCTGGCCGAAACTTAATCCCATCATATCTAAATTTATATCGCTATGGATAAGTCAATAGTCCCAAGGGGAATCAGAAACAACAACCCGCTAAACATCAGGGTGGGTAACAACTGGAAAGGGGAACGCTCCGAAAAGAAAGATAAGTCTTTCGAGGAGTTCACTTCGATGGAATATGGTGTGAGGGCAGGATTCATCATCCTCCGAAAATATATGTCTGGGTACAACGGGCTCACCAGAAAGTTCAATACCATTGACCTCATCATACGTCGGTGGGCTCCTGCCAACGAGAACAATACCGAAGCATACATCAGTCAGGTATGCAAACTCACGGGCATTCCCAGACACCAGAAAATGGCCTTTTCTCAACGCTCCTTGATGGTTGCACTAGTCGATGCGATGGTTCGTGTGGAATGCGGACAGCCCATCGACACCAAAATCATTGAGAGTGCCTACGATATGGTATGAACTTAAGTTAGTTAGACAATAATTGTATGCGTTTCAAGACTTTTTTTTGGTTAGTTTTAGGATTATTCTTATCTACTTCGTGCTCATCAATTAGTTATCTCTCGTCGAACTCAGACGCTATCTTTAAGTATAATAGGGCGACTGGCGAGATAAGTGTATACTGGAAAGTAGAAGTAGAACACATTATCATACCAAAAGATACGGTTAGAGTTAAAAATCAAAGCCAGTGCGTTTCCGATAGCGTTCGTTAATGACTGGGTATAGGTCTATGTTGATAGAGAGGGTTTGCAGGGATGTAAGCCCTTTCTTTATGCACATTTCAGACTGTTTTTCTATTTAGAATCAATCTAAATTTATGTAGTTTTTACTTCATTCTCTTGCATCGTTTCGATATTTTGTATATCTTTGCAGCGGTTTAGGATAACGGCAACGCAGAGGTGCGACCGTGAACGTAAAACCAGAGGTTTGGCACGCTTTTCGTGCTTGCGGGAGTCGGTTCTAATTGTCACAGTTTCGGCTCCCGCGCTTTTTGCAAAAGACGGAAAATGTATTACACATAATCGCGATTCCCGTCTTTTTCGGTGGAAAGAAAATAGAGCCTCCTAGTACGTAATCACCTAAAAAGCACGAAAATGAAAAGCGGTTATTATTTCGTCCGACACAGCGGAGGGTTATTCGTTGGAATCACCATCTATCGCGTCTGGGTCGGTTCTTCACTCACAGATGGAGCGAAGAAAAAACTGGTGGAACACTTTTGCAGAGAAAACAACCTGCCGTTTGTCAGATGGTCACAAGCAGTTGATTCTCTTATCTGTCAGTTCAAAGACAAATTCAAAGTGGATGGATGTGCACTCGCTTCACCGTATAGAACGGCCTCCATTTCCATCAGTCATTTATACCGTCTCATAATCGATGACGGTTTCAATAAATTCGAAGCGGAGAATTACTCCACTCCATTTGAAATCTATCTCAATCATCGAAACGATCCTGATTTCGTGGCGAGGGAAAACCGAAAAAATCGTGATACTTCGTGCCAACCTCCCCACGCGGAAAACCTAAGCCTACAAAATACACTTAGAGTTGCGTAGTACTATAGGATGAAAGAAAATTATTCTATCTAAAAATAAGAAAGCACTTCGAGAAATCGAGACTTTCTAAATGTCAAACCAATAAATTTATATCGTATGTTAAAAGTAGAAGTTATCGGCAATTTAGGAGCCGATGCAGAGATTAGAGAGGTCAATGGCCACAAGTTCGTAACATTCCGTGTCGCACACTCGGAAAAGTGGAGAAATGAAAATGGGGAGGATAAGGAGCGTACCCAGTGGATTGACTGCACCATTTCGAACGTAGACAGCGGGATAATCCCATACCTGAAACAAGGTGTGAAAGTGTTCGCCAGAGGTCACATGAACCTGCGAGTGTACTCGTCACCCAAACTCAGACAGATGGTAGCGGGTGTTTCTGTGGCAATCCAAGAGATTGAATTGGTCGGAGGGAGTGGAGATGAAGTGCCTCGTTCATTAATCGACCCGACAGACGGCAAGATTTATCCCGTCACAAAGTACTATTGGACGGAGTTCAATACCAAAGGAATGAAGCGGGAAGATACACGTGTTCTCGTAGACAAACGGGGCATGGAGTATACGATGGATTTTCATGGTTTTGTTACACCATCCCAACTGCCAGAATCAGAGCCTGAACAATAAGTTCAGGTTTCTGGTTTATTACTGGCTATGGTTTAACCAATACCAATGCACGATGAAGCGAAACAAAGGTGTGTCAATATCGACTGGCTCGAGATATACGCTCTCGAAAGTAAAGACCGTTACCCATGTAATGCGGAGTACTTCCGTAGGCACGGTTATATGGTACGAGAGAGAGCCTTTGGCACACGAGTATATAAAGAAATGTTCGAGATACTAAACGACGATAATCAACCGATGATAGAGATAAGAAGAAATCCCGCTTCTGGGGAAGGTGACTTCAATGGTCTCGTACCTCAGAGTACACATATCAGACTGCCCAACTGGATTCTCTACCAGAACAGCCCAGTGGAAATGCTGTGCGGGTTCTTGCTTCAGCATGACTATATCTTCAAGCGGATTTTTCGCATAGATATATGTTATGACTTCGTGCGGTTTGATACAGGCGATAAGCCCGCTAAGTTCGTGAAAAGGTATCTCGAAGGCAAATTCAGAAAGATTAACCAGTGTTCCCTGACGGCTCATGGTGAGGATAATTGGAACGCTTGCAATTGGAACTCCCTGAGTTGGGGCGCGCGGACATCAATGGTATCTACTAAACTATACAACAAGACGAAAGAACTGGCGGAGGGCAAAACCGATAAACCATATATTAAGACTTGTTGGATGATGGCAGGACTGGTCGATAACCCCACTCGGTGCACAAAGTATAATTCTGATGGCAGAGAGGAAAAAGTGGAGGTATGGAGACTTGAATTTTCGCTACGCTCTGCCTGTGATGGTTGGATAGTATACGAATGGCAGGGAGGAAAGAAAATGAAAAAGCAACATCTTCCACACAGACTACCGATGTTCGATGCAAAGGACAAACTCTGGCAACGCTTTCAAGACCTCTGCTATCACTATTTCAGATTCAAGTATCTGGAGTATGCGGATGGCGATAATACACTTTCGGATGAAGACTTGCTTCGGGTTCATTCTGACCCCAGTAGGCCACTCAAACGGAAAGATAGGTGTCGAGATAAGAAACTATTCTACTTTGATACAGACCGCGAGTTTACCACACTCACACAGGCTCCACACGACGCAAAGAAGAGCCGCGATGATGAGATACTGGAAAAGCGACTTATCAGATACAGAATGTTACACCCACATCCCGAAGTCATACAGGCCGTGAATCTACTGCTGTCGAAGATTGACCTTACAAGGCTCACAAACTACTCTCCTAAGGAGAATCTCGCAGAAGCCAGAGCACTGCAACTGACTTTGGCAAGAAAGATGGGAGGTGATACCCGTAGTGTCGCCATGATACTTGATGATATACTTAAAGAAATAAACCAAAATGATATATTCTGATGAACGAGGGACATCTAAGGTGCATGGACTGCATCTATTGCGTGAATATCGGAGCCGACAACTTCGGATATTGCACAATGCACCACAATCAGGTCTGGTGCTACTCACTCACATGCAAAAAATGCATTGGAAGGAACGAGATTTTTTGACGCTCACAGACCCGCAGAAAGGCGGTACAGTAGTACCGCCGTGCGATTTCCACCCCATATCTCTCAGAACCCCCGTAAATACTGGGGTTCCCGAGGAAATTCTTTCGGGGGCGCGCCCGCCCCCGCGCACGTAGCGCGTGAGGATGCGAACGTTAAGGCCTTAAAGAGTGTGATACATCTGGAAATTCAAAAGTAAAAAATACCCTAAACAAAATGAAAGAATCAAAGAAACTTATCTCGGCAAGGATAGACCCCGAGACACTAAAGAAAATAGAAGAGTTCTGCGCAAGACATAGATACTGGACGCGGAATCATGTCATCGATAAAATCCTGTACGCTGTATTCAAGGACTTCGATGAGAAAGATATCTATGAAATGGTACGTCGCTCTCATTGGACGATGCACAACATACTGGCGAAATATGAGATTGAAGCATCGAATATAAATAGCAAAGGACACGAAGATGGCAAAGATAGTTGATTATGCGGCTGTACAGGCCGAGATAGCCCGTCAGTTGGCTTTGACGGACTACGATATAGTAGAGTACTTGGGCGAAGATTTGACGGTCTTAGCGGTCTTGAATGTCTATATGACTAACGATGTGTGTCAGGGCTTCGGACAGGACTTCCATAATGGATGGTCGATAATCACCTCCAAGCAACGGATTTCGCTCATCTATGGCAAAAAAGCATCGAACTATAAGAATGAGGAAGCGATTTGCCTGTACGATGATTTGTCCGATGACGTGCATGAAATCTTGATGCTGATACAGGTGGTTATAGATAGGATGGACTTATAATGTTAGACGCTAATTTGATGGACCTATGAGTGAAAATATAAAGACGATACATGAAAAGGCGATAAGATTGATTGAAGGGGGTGTGGTAGAGGTATCTGGTCTGAGTGTGAGATTGGTACAAGATTCCAATATCTTTGACCCTTGTTTTACTTGCGAAATGGATTGCCTTTGTCATTTTGGTAATGACATGCATCTACTATGTAGGGAATGCGATGTTATTACTCAAAAGAATTGCTTCTTAATTCTTGTGTCGACCAATTAGTGAGGGCTATCGGTTCTTCTACCCTTTTGGGGGCTGCGCGCGGGCTTAGGCTCAGCGCGCTTTTTTGGGGCTCTTTTTCCGCCTGCGGGGGCTTGGGGTCTGGGGGATGGGCTGTCAGGGCTCAGGGGACGCGAGGGCGGGTGCAGG
>JAZOVT010000014.1:0-20190 GCA_045658845.1 Alistipes sp. | reverse complement strand
AGCACGCAAAGGGTAAGTACACAGCGCGTGAGCGTATTCAGATGCTCTTGGACGAGGGCAGTTTCGAGGAGTTTGATATGTTCGTAACACACCGTTGCTACGACTTCGGTATGGAGAAGAAGCACACTTTCGGTGATGGTGTTGTAACAGGTTACGGTACAATCGACGGCCGTTTGGTTTATGTCTTTGCACAGGACTTTACTGTAACAGCAGGTTCACTCTCTATCTCTTTGGCAGACAAGATTTGCAAGGTGATGGATATGGCTATGCGTAACGGTGCTCCTTGCATCGGTTTGAACGATTCAGGTGGTGCTCGTATCCAGGAGGGTGTAAACGCTTTGGCAGGTTATGCTAACATCTTCCAGCGCAACGTGATGGCTTCTGGTGTTATTCCCCAGATTTCTGCTATCTTTGGTCCTTGCGCAGGTGGTGCCGTTTATTCACCCGCATTGACTGACTTCATCATTATGCGTCGTCAGACTTCAAATATGTTCTTGACAGGTCCTAAGGTTGTTAAGACCGTTACAGGTGAGGACGTAACACAGGAGCAGTTGGGTGGTGCTGATATGCACACAACAAAGAGTGGTGTTGCACAGTTCGCAGTTGACACTGAGGAGGAGGGTATCGCACTTATCCGTGGCTTGCTCTCATATATGCCTCAGAACAATATGGAGGATGCTCCCTGTGTTCCTTGCACAGACGACATCGCTCGTAAGGAGGACATCTTGAACGAGATTATTCCTGACAATCCCAACAAGCCTTACGATATGTACGAGGTTATCCGTAGCATCGTTGATAACGGTGAGTACTTGGAGAGCGCAGCAGGTTATGCAAAGAACATCATCACTTGCTTTGCACGCTTCAACGGTCAGAGCGTAGGTATCATTGCTAACCAGCCTAACTTTATGGCAGGTGTGTTGGATATCAACGCAAGCCGCAAGGCCGCTCGTTTCGTACGTTTCTGCGACGCCTTCAATATTCCTATCGTAACATTGGTTGACGTTCCCGGATTCTTGCCTGGTACAGGTCAGGAGTATGGTGGCGTAATCACTCACGGTGCTAAGTTGTTGTTCGCTTACTGCGAGGCTACTGTACCTAAGGTTACAGTTACATTGCGCAAGGCTTACGGTGGTGCTTACATCGTTATGTCATCAAAGCACATCCGTGGCGATATCAACTACGCTTGGCCTACTGCTGAGATTGCCGTTATGGGTGCAAGTGGTGCAGTTGAGGTATTGCACGCTAAGGCTTTGGCAGCATTTGAGAATGCAGAGGATAAGGCTAAGTTCGTTGCCGAGAAGGAGCAGGAGTACAAGGATAAGTTCTCTAACCCCTACAACGCAGCCCGCTATGGTTATATCGACGATGTTATCGAGCCACGTAACACTCGTTTCCGCGTGATTCGTGCATTGGAGTCGTTAAAGACCAAGCGTGAGGTTAACCCTGCAAAGAAGCATAGTAATATTCCTTTGTAATATACGGTTGAAATATGACAATGTTAGCAATTAATTGGGGCAATGCACTATTGATTACAGGTGTAGGTTTCGGATTGGTATTCGTAGTACTCGTACTGCTTATCTTTATCGTGAAATCTTTCGGCGTAATCTTCGCGCAGAAACCCAAGGCACAGGCGGCTGTTGCTGCTCCTGCTGCTGCTCCCGCCGAGGTTGGCGAGGAGGAGATGGCTGCTATCGCTTATGTTCTTCATACGTTCTACAACCAGCACGATGAGGAGAGCGATATCTTGACCATCCGTCACGACGATGTGGCATATTCACCGTGGAATCAGAAAAGTATAATCTTTTAATTAGAAAAGGAAAATGCAAAAAATTAATTTTAATATCAATGGTAAGCACTATGAGGCTACCATCGCCGAGATTGAGCACAACGTAGCCGAGGTGGAACTCAATGGTAAGAAATATACTGTAGATGTAGAGCGTTCAGAGGCTGTTTCTGTATCTCACATTGCTACTCCCGTTGCAGCACCTGCTGCTGCTCCCGTTGCCGCTCCCGCTGCTACTCCCCGTAAGGTTGCCGCTGGTGCAAACTCTGTTACTGCACCGCTGCCTGGTAGCGTAGTTGCTGTTAAGGTGAAGGCTGGTGACGCAGTTAAGGCTGGTCAGCAGTTGCTCATCATCGAGGCAATGAAGATGGAGAATGAGGTATTGGCTCCCGCCGATGGTACAGTATCTGCTGTTCACGTAGCCGCAGGTCAGGCTGTTCAGCAGGGCGATGCTTTGGTAGATTTGGCTTAATCAAAATGTTGAGACCAATGAAAAAGGTAATGAAATATATGATGGTGCTTCTCGCTGTGGGCTTTATGGGCCTTTCGGTGCACGCATCGGCAACTCCCGAGGTTATGACTGCTGCGGCAGCCGCTACGGAGGTTGTTGAGGCTGACATCGACTTGGGCGAGTCGCTAATGAAATTTGTTGAGCAATCGGGTATCAGCGGTATCATCGCAGATTGGCGAGTACTTGTTATGCTGATTATCTCTTGTGTATTGCTCTATTTGGCTATTGTTAAGCAGTATGAGCCTCTGTTGTTGTTGCCTATCGCGTTCGGTATGCTTTTGACTAACCTTCCTGGTGCTGGTCTTTATCATACAGAGTTGTTCGAGGGTGGTCACGTGCATTGGGCTACTGCCGACGGTACAACGTTTGACCGTGTAGGTGGTCTTATCGACTTCCTCTATTTGGGTGTTAAGTTGGGTATCTATCCTTGCTTGATTTTCGTGGGTGTAGGTGCTATGACCGACTTCGGTCCGTTGATTGCTAACCCCAAGAGTTTGTTGTTGGGTGCTGCTGCACAGTTTGGTATCTTCGCTACATTCTTGGGTGCATCGGCTATGGGCTTTACTCCCGCCGAGGCTGGTTCAATCGGTATCATTGGTGGTGCTGACGGTCCTACGGCTATCTATTTGACTGCAAAGTTGGCTCCTCAGTTGTTGGGTCCCATCGCAGTTGCCGCTTACTCATATATGGCGTTGGTGCCTGTAATCCAGCCCCCTATTATGAAGGCTTTGACTACAAAGGCTGAGCGTCAGATTGTGATGAAGCAGTTGCGTACAGTATCGAAGACTGAGAAGATTATCTTCCCTATCGCGATGACTATTATTATCTCATTGTTGTTGCCTTCGGCTGCTCCGTTGATTGGTTGCTTGATGTTGGGTAACTTGATGAAGGAGTGTGGTGTTGTTGAGCGTTTGAGCAAGACTGTTCAGAATGAGTTGATGAACATCGTAACTATCTTCCTCGGTATCTCGGTAGGTGCTACTGCTACTGCTGCCAACTTCCTTAACTGGCAGACTATCGGTATTATGGTATTGGGTGTAACAGCCTTCTGCTTGGGTACTGGTGCTGGTGTAATCTTGGCAAAGGTTATGAATATGTTCTCTAAGGAGAAGATTAATCCGCTGATTGGTTCTGCTGGTGTATCTGCAGTGCCTATGGCAGCCCGCGTATCACAGAAGGTTGGTCAGGCTGAGAATCCTGCTAACTTCCTTTTGATGCACGCTATGGGTCCTAACGTATCAGGCGTTATCGGCTCGGCTGTTGCAGCAGGTATCTTATTGGCTTTCTTGGGTCAGTAATATACCTTATATATATTATAAGACTCGTTCCGTTATGCGGAGCGAGTCTTTTTTTTGTGTTATATTGCGGTGGGTGTTATTGTGTAACTTGCGTAATGTACAGATTATTAGTGGTATATGTGTCTATATTGTCGCCTATATGCAATTATGTGCTTACTAATTAAAACTTTTCTTGCAAAATGTGGCCGAAAATCTTGCATATTAAAATTATTTAATATATATTTGTCATAGTCATACAGGTAAAATATGCGTCTGCAAAATAACATATCGACTATTTGCTCTACGACAACGATTGTTGGCGCAGGCTTGTCGTATGCTATTATTTTGGGCGGTACGATTATTACCACAACTACAACCATTACCCCTATGGGGGTGTAGTTTCTTGTAGCCGATAGGGGCATTTCCTATATGTCATATTTTTTTCTCGCCGAGGTTGCGGGAGTCGGCCAAAATCAAAGGTTTTATTTTATTAGTTAATTATTTTGTCGTTGTGTCATAGTGTGATTCTATGGCACAGTCGGCTGATTTTAATATCCAAAATTATGAAAAGTGTGAGAGTGTTTGCGCCCGCTACTGTGGCGAATATGGGTTGTGGATTTGATGTTATGGGAATGACACTCGACGGAGTGGGTGATGTGATGTCGGTAAGTGTGGAGGAGGGCGATGGCCTGCAAATTGAGAATCTTACCGATGTTGAACTTCCCGAAGATATAGATAAAAATGTAGTTACCCCAGCCGTTAGGGCTATGATGGCAGCCTTCGGCGAAAAGAGGATGGTCAAAGTCATTATCGAGAAGAAGATTTCGCCGGGTAGTGGTATCGGCTCGAGTGCCGCATCCTCGGCGGCCGCTGTCTATGGACTGAATGTTGCGCTTGGACGCCCGTTTAGCGATGAGCGATTGGTTGAATTTGCTATGGAGGGCGAAAAGTTAATCAGCGGTGGAACACCTCACGCCGATAATGTAGGCCCATCAATCTTGGGCGGTGTTGTGTTGTTGCGCGGTTATGAGCCGTTGGATATTGTACGTCTGCCTGTTCCCGATAATTTCTGTTGTTCGGTGGCTCATCCGGCAATTATGGTAAGTACCAAAATGGCTCGTGAGGTGTTGCCGAAAGATATTCCGTTGCGTACGGCAGTTAAGCAGTGGGGTAATGTCGCAGGCTTGGTGGCAGGCTTGGCTCTGGGTGATGTCTATCTTGTTGGCCGAGCAATGTGTGATGTGGTCGTTGAGCCTTATCGTAAGCAGTTTATCCCTGGGTTTGATGAATTGCGCGAGAAGGTGACGGCGGCAGGTGCTTTGGCATTTAATATCTCTGGTGCGGGCCCATCGGTATTCTCATTGTCGGCAGATATGGCTACCGCAGAACGTGTAGGAGAGATTATGCGCGAGCACTTTGCTGAGCAGGGCGTGGGCTCCGATGTCTATGTGTCGAAGGTGTCGAATCGTGGTGCACGGGTAGTTGAGTAGATGTTAAACTATAAAGAATTATTGCGATGAAATATTTTAGTACACGAGATAAATCAAAATCACGTCCATTCTCTTTGGCCGAGGCTGCTTTTGCAGGTTTGGCCCCCGATGGCGGCTTGTTTATGCCCGAGCACATCCCTATGGTTGATATGGCAATGGTTGAGGCTGAGGCTGAAAAATCGTATGCCGATATGGCTTTGTATTTGGCGGGGCTACTTTTTGATGATATTCCTATGGCTGATTTGGAACGAGTAGTACGTGACGCCTATGATTTTCCGATAGAGTTAAATCAACTTGCCGAGAATTCCTCTACGTTGGAACTCTTTCACGGCCCGACTTATGCATTTAAGGATTTTGGAGCACGTTTTATGGGGCGTATGACGGGTTTGCTGAACGAGGGTGGCCCTTTGACAATCCTGACGGCTACATCGGGTGATACGGGAAGTGCCGTTGCGCACGGATTCTATGGTGTCGAGGGTGTGAGGGTGGTTGTTCTTTATCCCGAAGGTAAAGTAAGCCCCCTGCAGGAGGCGCAGATGACAACACTTGGCGGAAATGTCTATCCGTTGCGTGTTAAGGGAAATTTTGATGATTGCCAGCGCTTGGTCAAATCAATGTTCCGTAACGAAGAGTTGCGTAAGCAGGTGCGTATTACATCGGCGAACTCTATTAATCTATTGCGTTGGATTCCTCAGTCGTTCTATTATTTCTATGGTTATTGTGCGTGGAAACGTATGACGGGACGAGATATGCCTACGGTTGTTGTTCCGAGCGGTAATTATGGCAATCTTACTGCGGGTATGCTTGCTCGATGTATGGGGTTACCATTGAGGGGCTTTGTTGCCGCATCAAACGCCAATGATGTTATCCCCAAGTTTTTGCTGACCGAAGAGTATTGTCCGCGAGCATCGGTGCAGACCGTAGCCAATGCTATGGATGTCGGGGACCCAAGTAATTTTGAGCGTATGATGGCGTTGTGCGGTGACGATGTGGCGGCTTTGAAGGGTGTGGTAAAGGGCTTTTCGTGCAGCGATGACGAAATTCTAGCGGCCATAAACGAGATTTATGAGCGTTATGACTATCTATCAGACCCGCATAGCGCAGTCGGCTATCTGGCATCGAAACATTATGGTGTAGATGGGTTCTGGCTCTCGACGGCTCACGCTGCCAAGTTCTCTGAGGTTACAAAGGCCGCAACGATGCAGGATGCACCCATTCCCGAGGGGTTAGCTTCGATGATGCAGAAACCTCGTAATTTTACTCCTATGGAGGCCAAAGATGATGTTTTGTGCGACTATTTGCGCAAATTATAGCCTTTGTGGTTAGGTAATTTGGGTGAAAAACTACTTTTATTCAGAAAGTTAGAAATAATTTTCGGGGGTATTTGGTATATATTAAAAAAATTACTACCTTTGCGCACCCGTAAATATGCGGGAATAGGATTACAAAACAAGTTATTAACTTAAACGTAAAAGATGGATTCAAGAAGTTACAAAACTATCTCGTTGAACGCCGCTACAGTTCAGAAAGAGTGGGTTGTTATCGACGCAACCAACGAGGTATTGGGACGTCTTGCTTCGCAGGTTGCAAAGATTCTGCGTGGTAAGAACAAGCCTGGCTACACTCCTCACGTCGATTGCGGTGACTACGTTATCGTTATCAACGCCGAGAAGGTGAAACTTACAGGCGCAAAGATGACCGACAAGGTCTATGTACGTCACACAGGTTATCCTGGTGGTCAGCGTTTTGCTACTCCTGCGGACTATTTGGCAAAGAAGCCTGAGTTCGTAATCGAGCACGCTGTAAAGGGTATGTTGCCCAAGACTCGTCTTGGTGAGGCTATCCTTAAGAATTTGAAGGTATATGCAGGTGCGGAGCATCCTCACGCTGCACAGTGCCCCAAGGAAATTAAGTTAAACGAGATTAAGTAAGAAGTATGGAAGTTGTAAACACCGTAGGTCGCCGTAAGGCAGCTGTGGCTCGCGTATATGTGAAGCCGGGTAATGGTCAGATTACAATCAACCACCGAGCACTTGACGTTTATTTCCCTTTGAACATTCTCCAGTACGAGGTTAAGCAGCCTTTGTTGGTTACTAACACTTTGGAGAACTATGACGTTACTATCAATTTGGTAGGTGGCGGTATTAAGGGTCAGGCAGAGGCTGCTCGTATGGGTATCGCACGTGCTTTGTGTCAGATTGATGCCGAACATCGTTCAATTTTGAAGAAGAACGGTTTCTTGACACGTGATTCACGTGAGGTAGAGCGTAAGAAGCCTGGTCAGCCTGGTGCACGTCGTAAGTTCCAGTTCAGTAAGCGTTAATCCTTACACGACCGAAATTTCGGCAAGCACGACGCGAGTTTCAAATCCGTCAGACTACTTTATATATATAATAGGTATTACCAACGGATTGCTCCGTCGCGGAAAACCTTTCGGATTGGCCGAGGGCCACTACCTTGAAGGGTTGAAGAAAAGAGAAATTAAAATTAAAACAGAAAAATTAAAATGTCACGTACAGATTTTAATACATTATTGGATGCAGGCGTTCACTTCGGTCACCTGAAGCGTAAGTGGAACCCTAAAATGGCTCCCTACATCTTTATGGAGAAGAACGGCATCCATATCATCGACTTGCACAAGACAGTTGTAAAGTTGGATGAGGCTGCTGCAGCACTTAAGCAGATTGCAAAGAGCGGTCGCCGTGTGTTGTTCGTAGCAACAAAGAAACAAGCAAAGGAGATAGTTGCCGAAAAGGTAGCACCCGTAGGAATGCCTTACGTTACAGAGCGTTGGGCTGGCGGTATGCTTACAAACTTCCCCACAATACGTAAAGCCGTTAAGAAGATGGCCACCATCGATAAGATGTTGGGCGACGGCACATTCAATAATTTCTCAAAGCGTGAGAAGCTTCAGATTGAGCGTCAGCGTGCTAAGTTGGAGAAGAACCCCGGTTCAATCGCTGACTTGACTCGTCTTCCCGCTGCCTTGTTCGTAGTAGACGTTCAGAAGGAGTCTAACGCAGTTAAGGAGGCAAAGCGTTTGAACATCCCCGTATTTGCAATGGTAGATACTTGTTGTGATCCTACAGACATCGATTACGTAATTCCTGCAAATGACGATGCTTCAAAGTCTATCGCTACAATCCTTGACGTAGTATGCGCTGCTATTGCAGAGGGTACTGCCGAGCGTAAACTTGAGAAGGAGAAGGAGGCTCAGGAGGCTGAGGCTGCTGCACCCAAGAAGGATGCAAAGCCTCGTATCAAGAAGGCTGTTAAGGCTGCTGTAGATGCCGAGGAGGCTGTTGTAGCAGAGGTAGTAGCCGCTACTGAGGAGAAGGCTGAGTAATTCTCAATCGGTAAAAGAGTTTTTCAAGCAAAGAAATTATTAACAATTTAATACAAGACAATTATGGAAATCAAAGCAGCAGATGTAATGAAACTCCGCAAGATGACGGGTGCAGGTATGATGGACTGCAAGAAGGCTCTCATCGAGGCCGAGGGTGATTACGAGCGTGCGAAGGATATCATCCGCGAGAAGGGTAAGTTGGTTGTCAGCAAGCGTGCTGACCGTAGCGCTTCTGAGGGTGTTGTTGTTACCAAGATTGTAGGTCAGAAGGCATATTTGTTGTGCCTCGCTTGCGAGACTGACTTCGTAGCACAGAACTCTGAGTTCTCTGCTTCAGCAAACGCTATCTTGGATATCGCAGTAGCAAACGATGCAGCCGATGTAGAGGCTTTGAAGGCTATTAAGAATGCTGAGGGCATCACCGTAGAGGAGATGGTAACTGAGAAGTCTGGTCAGACAGGCGAGAAGGTTGAGTTGGCATACTATGGTCGTATCGAGGCTCCTTACTGCAACGCATACGTTCACTTCAACAAGAAGTTGGGTACTATCCTTGGTTTCAACAAGGAGGTATCAGAGGAGATTGCTCACACTATCGCAATGCAGGCAACTGCTATGGCTCCTATCTCTATCGACGAGAACGACTGCCCCGCAGACGTAGTTGAGAAGGAGAAGGCTATCGCATTGGAGATGATGAAGCAGGACCCCAAGAACGCAAACAAGCCTGAGGCTATCTTGGCTAAGATTGCAGAGGGTAAGATGCGTAAGTTCTTCGAGGAGAACACTCTCTTGAACCAGGCATTGGTAGGTGAGAAGATTTCTATCCGCGAGTACTTGCAGCAGAACGATAAGGAGGCTACAGTTGTTGCTTACAAGCGTTTCGCTTTGGAGGCATAGTAGTTCCACTATCATAAGAAAAATCCCAGCCCGCAAGGGTTGGGATTTTTTTATGGTTATAAAATCGAAAATCTATTATTACACCTTTCCGCCGATGTAACTGCGGAGGGCGGTGACATACTCCTCGAAGGCTGCTACACCTTCTTGCGTTATGGCGCAGGTGGTGCGTGGCATCTTGCCTTTGAATCCCTTCTCGACGGTTATGTAGCCTGCTTTTTGCAGTTTGTCAATCTGTACGCTTAGGTTACCTGCCGTCGCTCCCGTCTGCTCGCGCAGAAAGACAAAATCGGCACTCTCAACACTAATCAAGACAGACATTACGGCAAGCCGCAGTTCAGAATGAAGTAATGGATTTAACTCTTTGAACATAAGTTGCACGATTATTTGTTGTACTTGTGATTGAGAATATGCCCTGGGATAACCATCATAAAGAGGAATATCGCGGCAAATAGCAGAAAATCAGTACTCATCCATTCCGATTGTAGTGCAATATCGTTCAATTCAACATATCGAATCATCAACCAATGTTTTACGGGGAAGAGCATCGACGATGCCATTGCCACTATGCCACCAATCTTTGTGGCCTTGTCGCGAATGACAAATCCCGTCATCGTTGTACCCATTCCTGCCATCAATATCACGAGGAATAGAATCGGGGCGTGGTAATACACGAAGGCAAACATTATCCAAATGAATGAGACGCCTACGACGCTCCAGATAATCGAGATTACGCGGTCGATGTAGTTCTTCGCACCGTTGTCACGCTTGCCCCATATTGTCATTCCTATCCAGCCTATGATTGGTATAAGCCACCATAGCCACCAAATTCGGACGTCGTATTGGAACAGGACGTAATTTAGGATAGAGGTAGCGACTGTTGTGTAGCCCCAAATCAAGAACGGTGTTCCCGAGTTGCGTGCCAAGCGTGCGCGTGAATCTTGAATCATAGAGGTGATGAGTTCTAAACTCTGTGCCTCCGAAAAGTTTTTGTTTTGCATAATTTTGTGGTTTTTTGTTTGTTTTTGTGGTTCCCTTCTTGTTTGACAATAGTCTGTCTCGGCCGCGACATATAGTATCAAACAATACAAGAGTTGTTTCTTTGTTGATGCAAATATAAAGTAGTTTATAATATAAACCAAATTTTCACGCAAATAAATTTTGTGATAAGCGTAAAAATCTGGATTTTCCTTCGGAAATATATAGTTTAGAGTTGTAGAGAATTATATAAAATTCTCCCTTTAAGTTAGAGGGAGCACCCCGAAAGGGGAGGTAGTCTGTTTAGAAATAAAAAATTAAAAATTTGCAGACTCCTCCGTCACACTATTGTGTGCGATTCTCTTTGTGGCCTATTTCTCTTCAAAAAACTTGTTGGCAAACTCCAGCATCCACACCCAATCTATGGCGGCTATGCCGTGTTTGTTGTCACGATGGTAGTATGCTAATCGGGGGCCTATGGCACTCTTCTCGTAGTCGGCTGGCCACTCCACATCGGGGAGCCCTTTCTCGCCCAAAAACTCCCATACGGGGCTTGCGGCTTTGGCTGCAAGAAACTCTCCCTTCGTGTCAAACCACTCCTCGTTAAAACCTTGTATCATTAGAGCGCGCGGTGCGATGCAGGCAAGCAACATATGTTGGTCAAAGGGCATATTCTCCTCGTTGTCGGCATATTTAGCAAAGCCTTTGCAATACCAATATTTGAATTGACGTGTCATTGTCGCCACATTTTCGCCAAAGTAGTGCTTCTGAAGAGGTACTCCGCCACCACCCGTCTGGTTAAGCACAACGACGGGGAAACGCTCATCGAATGCTCCCGCCAGCAGTGCCGCTTTGGCCAGACGTGATGAGCCTGTGAGTATAACTCTCTTTTCGTCGAGCATGGAATCTTGCTCAATCATATCCATACCGCGCATCAGCACCCAGCCCCACGCAGCGAGTGCGGCTGTGTTGTCGTCTCGACTCTCGTCACGCTTGCCCCATAACTCAAAAATGCCAGTATAGGCGAATCGGTCTTTTAGCGATATGCCGTCCTTATCGACATCTTTGCCATCTGGGTCGGGTGAAATGTCTGCATAACAAGCCGTTACAACAGCATATCCATTAGCGACGAGCATATTTATAGGAATGATACTGCGTAAATTGGGGTCGAGTCGCTTGCCTCGGCTTCGCTCATTGACGCGGTTGTTGTATATGTGGAAGTCTTCGTTGTTACGCATCCAACTATCGTTGAGCAGTATCTCCTCGTCGGTCAGGAGGGTGTGATTGCCGTTATAGTTGAGTAGCATAATCGTCGGCACCGGGCCCTCGATGTGGTCGGGTGTGACAATCAGCCAATCGACTTTTGGGCCACTCTTATCATTGTTAAACCACATTCTTACTTGTCGGCGAGTAGCATATCCACCTAAGGTTTTACCCTGTTCTAATGTCTCCAATGCTATGCCTTCAGGCGCGGCGGGCATCTGGCCATACATCTCTTTTTGGAAGATGTCTAATATCTCCTCACGTCTTTCCGCCCACTGCTTTTTGTTTTTCACTTTTTTGCCATCGGCAAATGTCAAAGGGTCGGGTAGGGGATAGTTTCCAACCTTGGCCTCATCATAGTTTTGAGCATACGCAGATGTTGTAATGGCGTAGATTGCTGTTATAAGTATAATCGTGAACTTTCTCATATTAATGTGTTGTCTTAATGGTTTAATAGTCTTACGATTTTCTCCAGCCACTCTTTGTCTATGGTGTCAAATGTCGCAAGATGCTCGCTGTCTATATCGAGTACAGCCACTATCTTGTCACCATCCCATACAGGCACTACAATCTCACTGCGAGAAAGCGAACTGCAGGCAATATGCCCAGGAAATTGCTCCACATCGGGTACTATTTGCGTAGTCTGCTCTTTCCACGCGGTGCCGCAAACGCCTCGCCCAAAAGCGATTCTGCTACACGCCAATGGCCCTTGGAATGGCCCTAATACCAATTCATTTTCCACTACGCGATAAAAGCCCGTCCACCAAAAATTAAACGTATGGTGTATCATAGCGGCAATGTTTGCCATATTGGCTATTGTGTCGCCCTCTGTCGCCGTAACGGCTGCTATCTGCTTTAGCAGTAGGTCATATTTCTCCTCTTTGCCTCCATCAGCAATAATTAGATTCTCTGCCATAGTTTAACTTATTAAAGTTTTGCTTTGCTGATAACGATACTATCCATAGTTGAATTGTAGTATTTGTCGTCATTGCAAAGTCGGTAATTTATGTAGTGCCGCCCTGAGGGATTATCGTGAAATATATTATAACCGTCGCTCACTCTTATCTCGAGGTCTGCGCGACGCAAACCCGTTTGTGTCACCTCGCCGCAAGCATATGCCGCACACCACACCCCGTAGGGGTCCCACGCATAGCGTCCCGTAGATGTGCCAAATGCCGTCAGTGCCTGCGAAACGATGTCTTTGTTTTCGCGGTCAATGGCTTGCAAGCCTGCACCGCAAATCATCGGGCCACCCACCTGCGCCAAAAAGTATACTATCGGGAAAGGCCAATTCCGATTCACATAATCTATCGCTGCCCGAGCAGGTTTTGCAAAAAAGAA
Organism: Alistipes sp.; assembly: GCA_045658845.1. Lineage (GTDB taxonomy): Bacteria > Bacteroidota > Bacteroidia > Bacteroidales > Rikenellaceae > Alistipes. Next base: position 7,310 of record JAZOVT010000014.1, on the reverse strand, counting down.
ATTGTTGTCATAACCCTCCGGGTATACACCTCCTACGATGTATAGTTGTCCACATTTCTGCTTGATTAACTCTTCACCCGACAAAGGTGAGTACTCATCGGCTTCACTTTTTAGGAGTAGTTCGATGTTGGTGACGTAGCCCGTTGTGATTATATCTACTCTTCTTTTGCTCTCTGCTAAAATCTTTCTGTATAACGCAACGGCATCCATCACTTCGCCTTTGCCATCATCATACTTTGTCATCAAATCCCAATAGGGCGAAGTGTCGGGAATATCTACCGAACTGCGACCAATAGGTATGTCGCTCTTGCCGTCGTGCAGCAACATTCCGCGCATTGCTTGCAGATTGTTTTTGCCCCTAACGGAGTATCCCACGCACTTGAGGTCTATCACCCCCTGGTCGTCTAAAGCCGTAGCGATTCTCACAGCGCATACATCATCCACATCGGTGCTGAAATCAACATCGAGTATCAGAGGTTTGCCAGGTGAGGTATTCAAAAACAGTTCGTTTTCTGCACGCTCCTCAACCTGCGAGCAACTCGTGCAAGCCAATATTAAAGTTATAAAAAGCCACTTTTTCATCCTGCGTAATGATTACTCCTCTCTCAACCACATCTTGTCGCCCAAGAAGAAATAGAGCGTACCATAAGAGTAACGGCCTGTGCGTGCGCCTCGGTCAAATGTAATCCACAAGTAACGCTCATAGTTGCCATATTGCAGCGGAACTATTGTCGGCCAGCCTCGACGACCTCCGTCGCTATATTGGTGGTTGAAAACGCCTAAATAATTTAGCGTAGGGTAGTCGTATATATAATATGTCGTGTCGGAACCTCCGCTTAATACATATCGTTTGCCACCAACCGTCGTAATGCGTATTCCTGTGTTGTTATTCTTTGTCGATTCCGCAATTTGCTTATATGGGCCGTTCCAATTTTTGCTCTCACACAGATATGTGACATACGATTTATCTTTCAAAGCGCAATATGCCAAGCGCCATTTGCGAGCCTTTTGGTCGTAGAAGAAATCGGGGTCTTCTGTGTTATATTTTGTCTCGATTTCGTTGCCGCGCGTGTAGTTGTGGGGGAAATCCAACTCCTTGCACTCCAAATAGTGGATACCGTGCAGAAGGTTGGCTTTGGTCGAAGCGTAAACCAAAGTATGTGTGTCTCCGTGAGAGGTTGTTATAACCAAAAACTCCTCGTTCTCGGCATCGTAAACCACCTTCGTGGCGTGGAACCCATAGATTATGCCATCACCCTTACCGAAGAATAATGCACCCTCCAATCGCAACTCAAACGATGAAATATCCAGCGAATATACTCCCTGATAAGAGTCGGGAATCTGCTCAAAGCCGCGTGTTGTGAGACATAGATACAATCTTCCGTCTTTAATCAGCGGCTTACCATCTGTCGTTTGGATAATCTGCGAATCGGCTTGTCCTGTGCCGCACGATAGCAGGCTCTGTGCCTTCTCAAGTGTGATTTTGCCCGCGGATACAGGTGTGGCATATACGCCGAAAGAGTGTGTCATCGGACACTCTACCGAGCGCATATCGTTTTTGACACTATAAAGCAACTCTGCACGGCCATCATCGTATATGCGGAACACGTGGAATCTCGCTCCCGTATATTGCAGTCGTATTTCCACCGAACTATCGTTTGGCGTAGCCTTTTCTGCCAAAACAGTCTGCTTGCCATCTGATATTTTTAGCGACGTGATTTTGCCATTGCCGTATATCGTGCGTATAATCTCACCCTTGCCGTTGTTGGGGTAGAACTCAATACCTGCTGTATCGCCAGTATTCATATCCGAAAAACGGACCTCATAACACAAGTATGGGTGAAATGCTCCTACACGAATGGTAGCCGCCGATGCCTCTTGCGCAGAGGTTATGTCGAGTGTACGCCCATTCTGCTTGAATGTAGGCAGGTCTGCAGAACCTCTATTCTCAATTATCAGATTGGCAGAATTGGGTAGAAACAGGTCTGTTCCCTCCATATTTATCTGGCTCATTATCTTGTTCGACGAGTAGAAATTACGTACAAACGATTGACGCACGAATGTCATATCCTCCAAATTTACACTCTTTTGTGGAGTTTGAGCCGATATGTTAGCCGATAAGAATAGTGTGGCAATGCCTAAAATAATTCGTTTCATAAGATGCAATATTAAATATCAACAAATTTAATAAAAAATCTCGTTAAGTTGTAAAAACTGCCTGAATTTTGTAAATTTGCCAAAAGCAAATTCCAAAATTTATGTCAAATATTAGAGATTTACAGCCGCGTTTGGTGTGGGAACAGTTCGATGACATCACTCGCGTTCCACGTCCTTCGAAAAAAGAGGAGAAGATTATTGAGTTTTTGATTGAGTTTGCCAAGTCTCACTCTTTGGAGTGGCAGCGCGACGATATAGGCAATGTGGTAATCCGCAAACCTGCGACCGCAGGCTACGAGAATAAGCCGACGGTTATCTTGCAGTCGCATATGGATATGGTATGCGAGTAAAATTCCGATGTGCCGTATGATTTCGACACAGAGCCTATCCGTACACGTATCGATGGCGATTGGGTTAAGGCCGAAGGCACTACCCTCGGTGCCGATTGCGGTATAGGTATGGCTGCGGCAATGGCAATGCTGATTGATGACTCGGTTGAGCACGGTCCGCTGGAGGCACTCTTTACCGTTGATGAGGAGACGGGCCTTACAGGAGCATTCAATTTGGGCGAGAGTATGCTCTCGGGTAAGTATCTCATCAACCTTGATTCCGAGGATGAAGGCGAGATTTTTATCGGTTGTGCTGGTGGCGTCGATACAGTCGCAACGTTTGATGTTAAGCGAGAGCCAGCCCCCGAGGAGTATCGTTTCTATCGTTTCGATGTATCTAACTTGGTCGGTGGCCATTCGGGTGACGATATCGAGAAGGGTAGAGCCAACTCCAATAAGATTGTTGCGCGATTGATGTATGAGGCACAGAGCGAGTATGGTGCTCGCTTGAGTTATATTGACGGTGGTAATCTCCGTAATGCTATTCCTCGTGAGGCGTATGCCGTATTTGGAGTCCCTGCAAAACATCGCGAGGCATTTGAGGAGCGTTACGCTCGTTTTGCAGCCGATATAAAGGCCGAATTCAGCATTACCGAGCCCGATATGCACCTTACGTTGAATCCGATGCCTGCACCCGATAGTGTACTCGACGTAGCATCGCAAAAATCGCTGGTCGGTGCATTGGTTGGTGTGCCTAATGGCGTTTTGGCTATGTCTATGGCGGTGAAGGGTTTGGTAGAGACCTCTACAAACTTGGCATCTGTAAAGTTTGATGGCTATGATAAGATTATTGTCACTACCTCTCAACGCTCTTCATTGGAGAGCGCGAAACTCTATGCCAAGCAGGCTGTGGAGTCGGTGTTTTTGTTGGCAGGTGCCGCAGTGGAACACTCTGATGGCTACCCAGGTTGGTCTCCCGACCCCAAATCTAAGTTATTAGAGATAACAGTCGAATCTTACCGTCGTTTGTTCTCTACCGAGCCTCGTGTGCGTGCTGTTCACGCAGGCTTGGAGTGCGGACTCTTCTTGGAGAAATATCCGCATCTTGAGATGGTATCGTTTGGCCCAACTATTCGTGGCGTTCATTCGCCCGATGAGCGATTGGAAATATCGACAGTTGAGAAGTTTTGGCTCTTGTTGTGTGATGTGATTAAGAATATTTAGCACAAATAGGGCGATAAATGCTATAAAAGGTCGGAAAATCCGACCTTTTTGCGTATATTTGCTCTATGCGTCATTTGTTACTTCTGATATTTAGTCTTATGTTTTCCTGCCGTGCCTTGGCACAGCAGACCATAGATGACGTATATCAGTATAAGATTGACGATGAGCGTTTGACAGCCGAGAGCATATCGAGCGATACTCTGCTGTTTTATCGTGCCGTACACAATCATAGTGACTTGTATGGACAAATCACCGATTACCGTTTCTCATTTGTCGATTATTCTCGGCGTGGTGTCGAGTTTTTTCGTCGCGATGTAGTGCTCGACGGCTTGATATTGCCTCGTACTCGACTCTCTGCATTAAGACGATTAGGCCTCGTGGAGAGTAATTATTCGGGCGTGTTCGGTCAGAATGTATTGCTCGGAGGCTATGCTGGCTCTGATGAATTTTCGACAACCGAGGGCGTTCCTGTGGATGGTGGCAACGTGGGGCTATTCTTCTCTGGTCGTGGCTATTTAGGTGGTGTGCGTGCTGCCGTTCATCACGCTATGTCGAAGGACTGGAGTATGTCGCTTTATGCATCGGGCCTCTTGGGCGATGATTTATATATTGATGGCGTAGGTCAAAACTCTGTTGATGCAGCCCTGCGTCTTTCGCATAAATCATCATCAGGCAATACTCTTTCTGTGGTGGCTATGCTCCAATCGGGCGAGCGAGGTTTGCGTTATGGCTCAACCGACGAGGCTTTTACCTTGACGCGCAATAATCTCTATAATCCATCGTGGGGTTATCAGGCGGGTGAGAAACGAAATTCTCGAGTAAGGCGGGATAATTCTCCATATCTTATGCTGTCATACTCTGCCGATTTAGGTGCTACGACTCGTATGACTCTCTCGGCTGGTGGCGGTTTCGATAGCCGTAGTTATTCTTCGCTTGGATGGTATGATGCCTCATCGCCTCGTCCCGATAATTATCGTTATATGCCGAGTTACTATGCAAATCCTGTGGTTGCGGCAACCGTAGCCGAGGAGTGGCGCAATGGTAATACGAAATACACCCAAATTGATTGGGGCGAACTCCATCAGCGCAATCGTTACTCCTCGCGTGGTGCCATATATGCCCTGGAAGATAGGGTAGCGCAGGATGTGCAGGGCAATGTCGCTATACGATTTGTGAGCGATATAACATCTTCTTTATCTTTGCGTTATGCTTTGCGTGTAGGTGTCGCATCATCTCGTAATTTCAAGCAGATGCGCGATTTGTTAGGCGCATCATATCACACCGATATTGATTATTTCCTGCTCGATGATGACACCTTTTCGCATAAGACCGATAACGATGTACGCCACCCAGACCATCGTATAGCCGAGGGTGATAAGTTCGGCTACGATTATGCTATTACCGAGGGGCGCATATCTGCGGAGGTTGGTTTGAACTACTCTGTCGGAAAGTGGCAGATAGATGCCGATATGGCGTTTGGCGGTAGCCGTTTCCAACGAAATGGCTACTTCGAGAAGGAACTGTATGCAGGCGCTCGCTCCTATGGCCGCTCCGATGTGGTCAGATTTTCGCCTTATGCATTGCGCACTACACTCTCCTGTGCTATTGCCCCGCAGCATCGTTTGGGGTTCGGCCTACTGCACTCTGCTACTACACCTGGGGATGAAAATCTGTTCCTTAATCCGCAGTATAATAATCGTATTGCCGATAATTTGAAAATGGTGAGTCGTTATGCGGCTGAAATTAATTATAATCTTTCGACTACGAATGTAGATTGTACTGTTACGGCCTATGCTATTTTGCAGTCAGGTGAACGTCAAATCTTCAGAGCCTATGATGATTTGTCGGCAACGTATTGCGATGTCGATATAACGGATGTTGCGACTCTGCGTTATGGCGTGGAGGCTGCCGCTCGGGTGAAACTTTCGCGCAACCTGTCTGCCGATGCTTCGCTTGCTGTGGGGCGCTATACCTATCAGAATAATCCGATGGTAACGCTCTATGCCGATGTCGATAACTCAATCATCAGTTCCAATTCTCGCAGTTATATGCGAGGTTACAATATCGGTGGTGCACCTCAAGTGGCATCCACCGTTGGACTTGAGTATATGACCTATCGAGGCTGGGCCATATCGTGTAGTGCGCAGATGGCGGCTATGCGTTATGTCGATGCATCTCTGTTACGCCGTACGGAGCGTGTAGCACGTCAAGCCTCGGTGTCTGAGGAAATTTACCGTAGTTTCCTCTCGCAACGTCGCCTCAATGATGCCTTCACACTCGATGCCTCTGTGTCACGTTGGTTTAATATAGGAGAGCATCGCCTCTCGCTTACACTCTCTGCCCGCAATCTTTTGGGGCGTGACGATATTGTATATAGCGGGTATGAATCATCTCGCATCCGTCACTATAAGAGCGGTGCTAACCACGTCTATATGCCGCAAGATGATATTCTCACCTATGCCTATCCACGAACATTCTATGGTGTCTTGTCGTGGAAGTTTTAGGCCAACACATCTATTTGTCGCAGGCTTCTTGCCCAAGCGATTTGGCTAATTGGTCACAAACTCTTATCTTTGCAAGCGTAAAACTAAAAGAATGATTTTATGGCAGGCTCTAATTTTGTCGATTATGTAAAGATATTTGCTCGTTCAGGTCACGGAGGTGCTGGCTCGTGCCATTTCCGTCGTGAGAAGTTTGTTGCCTTTGGTGGCCCCGATGGCGGTGACGGAGGCAAGGGTGGTAGCATTATCTTGCAGGGCGAACGCCAGTATTGGACTCTTATCCACCTTAAATATCAGCGTCACCAATTTGCCGAGGATGGCGAGGGTGGTCACGGAGCGCGTTCTTCGGGTAAGGATGCCGAAGATATTATCATCCCCGTACCTCTGGGAACGGTAGCACGTCGTGTTGTTGAGAACGAGGAGGATGGTACCACATCGTTGGAGTATGTAGGCGAAGTTACCGAGCACGGCGAGCAGTTGGTGCTATTGAAGGGTGGCCGTGGTGGACTTGGTAATTGGCACTTCAAGAGTGCTACGAATCAGGCGCCGCGCTATGCACAACCAGGTGAGGATGGTGACGAAGGAGCCTTTATTTTGGAGTTGAAGGTGCTGGCCGATGTTGGTCTTGTAGGTTTCCCCAATGCAGGTAAGAGTACATTGCTGTCGGTTGTGTCAGCCGCCAAGCCCAAGATTGCCAACTATGCCTTTACGACGCTTGAGCCTAATTTGGGTATTGTCGAAGTGCGAGACCACAAGTCGTTTGTGATGGCCGATATACCCGGTATTATCGAGGGTGCGCACGAAGGCAAGGGACTCGGAACTCGTTTCTTGCGCCACATCGAGCGTAACTCTGTTTTGCTCTTTATGGTGCCGGCCGATAGTGATGATATAGCCAAAGATTATGAGATTTTGTTGGGTGAGTTGACGCAGTACAACCCCGAACTTTTGGATAAACAACGTCTGTTGGCTATTACCAAGTGCGATATGTTGGATGACGAACTTATCGAGCAGATGCGTCCTTTGTTACCCGAAGGCATACCGTCGGTGTTTATCTCGTCTGTTGCGGGTATGAATATCCAGCGTTTGAAGGATATGCTTT
>JAZOVT010000013.1:0-8167 GCA_045658845.1 Alistipes sp. | reverse complement strand
ACAATTTTCGCGATGCCCTTTGCACTAATTTCGTTTGTTTATGCCGTTAAATACTCTTCAGAAAATCTATCACAAAGCAACCCTTACTGGTGGGTCGCACTTTTAGTACAAGTTGTTCTGTGTATGGTATTTGCGCGCAATGTAGCGATGGGATTCAACCGTTGGGCCGACCGTAAAATTGATGCTCAAAATCCACGCACCGCATCACGCGAAATTCCCGCAGGCAAGATTTCTCCACGCGCCGCTTTATGGTTTGTTGTAATCAATGCTCTGCTGTTCATCATAACAGCCTCTACAATCAATTGGCTCACAGCCGCATTGTCACCCGTTGCTTTGGGCGTTATTATGGCATATAGTTATTGTAAGCGCTTTACCTCGATGGCACACCTTGTTCTCGGTCTTTCACTATCGATTGCGCCCGTCGGAGCATATATCGCAGTCAGAGGAGAGTTCGCTCTTGAGCCCTGCATTCTTGCGTTGTTAGTTTTGACGTGGTGCGGCAGTTTCGACATCATATATGCGCTTCAGGACCAAGAGTTTGACCGCCAAAATGGACTACACTCAATACCCGCCAAATTCTCTACTCACACAGCATTAGGCATCAGCACTGCACTGCACGTTGTGAGTATCGCCACATTGGTTTGGTATGCATCATTCCTGCCTCAAAATTGGCTGACGTGGACTGGTGCGGCCATATTCTCTGCAATTATTATCGCCGAACATATTCTCGTCACACCGACTCGCCAGCGCAATATCGGCATAGCATTCGGCACATTGAATGGATTGGCAAGTACAACGTTGGCAATATTCTTCATCACATCAATGTTATTGGCTTAAAACATAAATACCGATGTGGATAATTTTAGCATTTATCTCGGCTGCTTTACTCGGTTTTTATGACGTTGCAAAGAAGCAAGCCTTGCGTCATAATGCCGTACCCAACATACTACTGCTCAATACACTACTATCGTCCATAATCTTTCTTCCTGTAATCATCGCAGGAGAATTTTCACTCGACTGGTTTAGCGATACTATTTTCGATATTGGCCCTGCATCACAGAAGGCACATCTGCTTATTTTCATCAAATCGCTTATCGTACTTTCGTCGTGGGCTTTCGGCTATATGGGTATCAAGCATCTGCCCATAACACTCGTTGGGCCAATCAATGCCACACGCCCCGTCATAGTGCTTATAGGCGCAATGCTACTATTCGGCGAGAGATTAAACCTATTGCAATGCATCGGTGTCGGATTGGCACTTGTATCGATATTTATGCTGAGCCGAGCAGGCAAAAAAGAGGGTATCGACTTTAAGAATAATCGTTGGATTCTATGCGTAGTCGCAGCTGCTCTGTTAGGTGCTGCAAGCGGGTTGTACGACCGATACATTATGCGAGAACTGCCACCTATGATGGTGCAGGGATGGTTCAACATCTACCAAGCAACCATCATGGCTATCATCGTAGGTATCATAGCGTTACGTCAAGGCAAAAACGCCTCTCCAATAAAATGGACGTGGGCCATCCCTATGATATCCATACTGCTCTCGGCGGCCGATTTGGCATACTTCATTGCACTGAGCAGGGAGGACTCTTTGCTATCCATCATTTCGATGATTCGTCGCAGTTCTGTCGTGGTATCATTTATCTGTGGAGCCTTCCTCTTCCACGAGAAAAACCTGAGAGCAAAGGCTATTGATATGGCACTTATCCTTATCGGAATGATATTTTTGTGGCTCGGCAGCCAATAATTATGAATTATTGACTATCTTTGCAGTTTAGTAGGAAATAAATGTAAAAAAAAGATAATACTATGGAAATTTCTTTCAATTGGCTAAAGAAGTATATCGACATCGACCTTTCAGCCGAGGAGGTAGCAACAATCCTTACCGATATTGGTCTTGAAGTCGAGGATTTTCGTAAGATAGAGACTATCAAGGGCGGTCTGCAGGGTGTTGTTGTAGGCCACGTCCTTACTTGTGAGGACCATCCCGATTCTGACCACTTGCACGTCACAACCGTCGATGTAGGTGGCGAGGCCCCGTTGCAGATTGTTTGCGGTGCACCCAACTGCCGTCAAGGCTTGAAGGTATTGTGCGCTACGGTAGGCTCTGTGCTCTACCCCAACGGAGGTGATGAGGAGTTCAAAATCAAGCGTAGCAAGATTCGTGGCGTAGAGTCATTGGGTATGCTTTGCGCCGAGGATGAGTTGGGTATCGGTGCCAGCCACGATGGTATTATGGAGTTAGCAGAGGATGCTCCTGTAGGTATGCTTGCGCGTGATTTCTTGGGAGTTAAGGACGATTATCTTATCGGAATTGGTCTTACTCCCAACCGCGTGGATGCAGCATCTCACATCGGTGTAGCACGCGACTTGGCGGCATATTTGCGCAGCCGAGGCAAGGATGTAAAGGTTCAGTTGCCCTCTGTAGAGGATTTCAAAGTAGATAACAACGATATGCCATTCGAGGTTGTTGTCGAGAACTACGACGCTGCACCTCGTTACTGCGGTTTGACCGTTACCGATTGCAAGATTGCACCTTCACCCGAATGGATGCAAAATGAGTTGCGCGCCGCAGGTATCAACCCCAAGAACAACTTGGTGGATATCACAAACTATGTTCTCTTTGAGTTGGGCCAGCCCTTGCACGCCTTCGATGCCGACAAGGTCGAGGGCCACAAGGTTGTTGTAAAGAACTGCGCCGAGGGAACTTCCTTTGTTACATTGGACGGTGTTGAGCGCAAACTCTCAAGCGAGGATTTGATGATTTGCTCGGCTACCCGCCCGATGTGTATCGGTGGTGTATTCGGTGGTTTGGATTCAGGTATCAGCGATACTACAGTAAATGTATTCTTGGAGAGTGCATACTTCAATCCCGTCTCAATCCGTCGCTCGGCTAAACGTCACGGCTTGAGCACCGACGCTTCGTTCCGCTTCGAGCGTGGTATCGACCCCAATATGCAGGTTTACGCATTGAAGCGTGCCGCTCTGCTTATGAAGGAGTTGGCTGGAGGTAAGATTTCGAGCGAGATTACCGACCTCAATCCTACTCCTGCACAGGATTTCGTATTCGACATCTCGTTGGACCGCGTCGATATGCTTATCGGCAAAGAGATTCCCGAGGAGACTGTACGCACAATCTTGGATGCATTGGATGTGAAGATTATCGCAGAGGATGGTCGTACTTTGACAGTTGCCGTTCCACCATACCGTGTAGATGTTCAGCGTGAGGCAGACCTCGTTGAGGATATTTTGCGTATCTATGGCTATAATAATGTAGAGATTCCTACAGCGGTACACTCTACCCTATCATACGCTCCACGTCCCGATAAGAATCGCCTTATCAACATAGCCGCCGACCACTTGGCCGCTACGGGTTATACAGAGATTATGTCGAACTCATTGACCAAGGCTGCATACTATGAGGATTTGAAGTCTCTGCCCGCAGCAAACTTGGTTAAGATTATGAATCCGTTGAGCGCCGACCTTAACGTAATGCGCCAGACACTCCTGTTCAACGCATTGGAGGCTGTAGAACTCAACGTAAACCACCGCTCGGCAGACCTTAAACTCTTTGAGTTGGGTAACTGCTACTTCTACAACGAGGAGGCAGCCGAGGAGGGCAAGCCATTGGCTAAATATAGCGAGAAATATTGCATCGGAATTACTGTTACAGGTCAGGATGCCGCTCCTTCGTGGAACGCAAAGGCGGCAGAGGCCTCATTCTATACATTGCGAGCAACGGTTGATAAGTTATTGCGTCGTTTCGGTATTGATATCTACTCATTGCGTAGCGAGAGCCTCGACAGCGACCTCTATGCCGACGCTATTGCCTTGATGCAGGGCAACAAGCGTGTTATCGAGATGGGCGTTGTAGCACCTGCTTTGATGCGTCGTTTCGACCTCAAGCAGCCCGTATATTACGCCGAGATTGACTTTGAATTAATTCTCCGTGCCGCCAAGAAGCAGCGCATCACCGTCGAGGAGTTGTCGAAATTCCCCGAGGTAAAGCGCGACCTCGCGTTGTTGGTTGACAAGAATGTCACATTTGCCGAGTTGCGTCAGATTGCGTTTGCGACAGAGAAGAAACTCTTGAAGCGTGTAACTCTGTTCGACGTTTACGAGGGCGACAAACTCCCCGAAGGCAAGAAGTCTTACGCTTTGGGCTTCACTTTGGAGGACAAGAGCCAGACGCTCAACGACAAAGTTATCGAGAAGACTATGAACAACCTCCAGCGTCAGTTGGAGACTCGTGCCGGAGCACAGGTGCGTTCATAAGGTTTCATTCATAAGGTTATACAACATAACCACATTAAACAAGCAAGCGGCTGCTAACTTTAGTTAACAGCCGCTTATTTATATATTAAGTAGTATACTTACTCTACTTAACTACGCCTACATAGTTGTGGGGAGTAATAGTACGGAGTTCTGCCTTAACACTCTCCGAAACATCCAAGCCCTCGACAAACTCCTTGATGGTCTGCTCTGTGATATGGCCACCCGTACGAGTCAAAGCCTTCAACGCCTCATAGGGATTAGGATATGCCTCACGACGAAGGATTGTCTGCATAGCCTCGGCAACAACAGCCCAGTTATCCTCCAAGTCGGCCGCCAAAGCCTCGGCATTCAAAATCACCTTACCCAAGCCCTTCTGCAACGATGCAAAACCGATAAGCGAATGAGCAACAGGCACACCTACATTACGCAAAACCGTAGAATCGGTCAAGTCACGCTGCATACGCGAGATAGGCAACTTGGCTGCCAAATGCTCATAAACAGCATTTGCAACACCGAAATTACCCTCGGCATTCTCGAAGTCGATAGGATTAACCTTGTGAGGCATTGCGCTTGAGCCAACCTCACCCTTCTTAACCTGCTGACGGAAGTACTCCATCGAAATGTAGGTCCACATATCGCGCGCAAGGTCGGTAAGGATTGTATTGATGCGCTTCAATGCATCGAATGTTGCAGCAAGATTGTCATAATGCTCAATCTGTGTAGTATATTGCGCACGAACAAGACCGAGTGAATCAACAAAGTTGTTACCGAACTCAACCCAATCAATCTCGGGATATGCTACATTGTGAGCGTTGAAGCCACCTGTTGCACCACCAAACTTCGCCATAGGCTCGATATCCTGCAAGAGGTCAATCTGACGCTCAAGACGCTCTACAAACACCTTGAACTCCTTACCCAAACGAGTAGGCGATGCAGGCTGACCGTGAGTGTGCGCCAACATAGGCACATCCTCCCACTGCTCGGCGAGCGAATAAATCTTATCTACCAACTCGTGCAGAGCGGGCAAATAGACCTGAGCCAAAGCCTCCTCAAGCAAGAGCGGAGTAGCGGTATTGTTAATATCCTGCGAAGTCAAGCCGAAGTGTACAAACTCACGATACTCGTTAAGGCCCAACTGCTCCAACTTCTCCTTCAAGAGATACTCTACTGCCTTAACGTCGTGGTTTGTTACGCTCTCAATCTCCTTAACGTGAAGAGCGTCCTCCATTGTAAACTCGGTATAGAGTTTACGCAACTCATCATAAGCCGACTCGGGAACACCAGCCAACTGTGGCAAAGGCAAACGGCACAAAGCAATAAAATACTCTACTTCGACACGCACTCTGTAACGAATTAATGCGTACTCCGAAAAATAATCCGACAAAACAGACGTTACTCTATTATAACGACCATCTACGGGTGAAATTGATAAAAGTTGATGTGACATATTATTCAAATAAGTTTATTTGGCATCAAAATTAATACATTTTATCCATACTACGAGCAGATATTTCTCGGAATAGTGATTTTTTTGTAATTTTGCACAGATTTTATTCATATTAAGAATATAAATTATGAACTTTTTATCGGTATTGATTGATTCTATCATAGATTTCGTAAGACGTAATCCGCTTATGACAACCCTCATCATTATGTTGATGGTCTTTGCTCCATCGGCATTCGGTGTGCTGTTTATCGGCATTATGGTCGTTTTATTGTTATTGTTGGCAATACCCATCTTCTTGCTTTTCCGCCTACGTCGTGCATCACGTCACATAGAGGAGGAGGCCCGCCGTGCCTCACAACAGGCACGAGGTCAGCAATTCTATGGCGGACAGACATATAACCAGCAATCACAAAAGCAAGAGGGCGAGGTGAAGGTTTATACCACATCCCAGCAACCGCAGAAGCGTGTAAACGAGAATGTCGGAGATTACGTCGATTTTGAGGAGGTAAAAGATAAGAAATAACAACCCCGCTCCGACAACCAAAAGCGGATTAATAGGAGAGAGGGAGCGATTCATATATTTAATATAAGGGAACAAAAATAGAATAGCAATAAAAATGTTTAAAATTTTCAAATCCATAGGCCGCTACACGCTCCTGATGCAGAAGGTATTCTCGCGTCCCGAAAAGAGGCGAATCTACTACTCTCGCATTATGGCCGAGATGGAGGCGTTAGGACTCAACTCGATTGGTCTGACGGCTATCATATCGGTTTTTATCGGTGCGGTAGTCACTCTGCAGATGGCCATCACGCTCGAATCGCCTTTCATCCCCCAATATATGATTGGATATGCTACACGCGAGGTTATGATTTTGGAGTTTTCTTCAACCGTTGTAGCACTTATTCTGGCAGGTAAGGTCGGTTCGAACATCGCCTCCGAGATTGGTACAATGCGTATCACCGAACAGATTGATGCATTGGAGATTATGGGTATCAATTCGGCATCGTATCTCATCCTGCCCAAGATTGTGGCTACGGTATTTTTCTTCCCATTCCTCGCCATATTCAGTATGCTGGTAGGTATTGCCGGAGGTTACTGCATAGCGAGCATTACGGGCATTATGAATCCTACGGAGTATATCGACGGTTTGATGTATTGTTTCTATACCGACGAAATTTCGTATGCACTTGTTAAGATGGCATTCTTTGCCTTTATCGTAACAAGCATATCATCATATTGCGGCTACTACGCCAAAGGCAATTCGCTGGAGGTAGGAAAGGCTTCGACTAAAGCCGTAGTGTCGAGTTCAATCTCGATTATGATTTGCAACCTTATATTAACCCAACTCTTGAGAACGTGATAAAAGCAGTAAACATAATAAAAGCATTCGAGGGCTGCACCATCCTAAACGACATATCGGTGGAGTTCGGTTCGGGACAGACAAATCTGATTATCGGCCGTAGTGGCTCGGGTAAAACCGTACTACTGAAGAGTCTTGTCGGTCTGCACGAAGTTGACGAAGGGGCTATATATTACGACGATGTATGCTTCTCGACTCTCGATTTCAAGGCCCGTAAGGCTATCCGCAAGGATGTAGGTATGATTTTTCAGGGCGGTGCATTACTCGATGCCTCAACCGTCGCGGAGAATGTAAAATTGCCGCTCGACCTCTTTACCGAACAATCCGAAGAGGAGAAGTTGGAGCGAGTAAACTATTGCTTGAAACGTGTAAACCTGGATAATGCACACCATCTATACCCCTCGGAATTGAGTGGAGGTATGGTCAAGCGTGCCGCCATAGCGCGTGCTATCGTGATGAATCCCAAGTATCTCTTCTGCGATGAGCCCAACTCGGGACTCGACCCGCAGACTTCGATTGTGATTGACAACCTCATCCACGACATCACCAAGGAGTATAACATAACAACCATCATCAACACCCACGATATGAACTCGGTGTTGGAGATTGGCGAGAAGATTGTATTTATCTACGAGGGTAACAAGTGGTGGGAAGGCACAAAAGATGATATCCTGCACGCCGAAAACCGCGAATTGGAGGATTTCGTTTTTGCCTCTGCAATGGCAAAAAGAGCCAAAATGGCACGATAAATCATCCGCCAAAGTAAATTCTACGTTAAGTTTGTAAAAAAATTAACTTTTTTATAGACCGAAATTTGCTTAATATACTTAAAGTATATAATTTTGCGGTGTTAAAAATTTAACAAACAGTAAAACGACAGAAGTTTTTAATTTAATTATATCAAAAAAATTATGGCACAGATTAAGATTGGTATCAACGGTTTCGGACGTATCGGCCGTATGGTATTCCGTGCAGCTTGCACTCAGACAGAGAAGTACGATGTAGTAGGTATTAACGACCTTTGCCCCGTAGAGTACTTGGCTTATATGCTTAAGTATGACACAATGCACGGTCAGTTCGA
>JAZOVT010000012.1:0-2610 GCA_045658845.1 Alistipes sp. | reverse complement strand
GTTGATAATATGCCTAAGTTTAAGGGTGGTAATATTGTTACTTTCCAAAATTGGATTCAGAATAATGTCAAATACCCCGAGGAGGCTCTTAAGAAGGGTATTGGTGGCCGTGTAATCTTCCAATTTGTTGTTGAGAGAGATGGTACACCTACATCGTTCAATGTTTTGCAGTCGCCTGCTGAAAAGTCGCTTATAGATGAGGTAGAGCGTGTATTTAAGACATCACCCAAGTGGGAGCCCGGTACTCAAAACGGAGAGAAGGTGCGTGTGATACACACCGTTCCCGTAGTGTTTACAACACCAAGTGTAGAAACGCAGGAGTTTGAGCAGCAGAAGCAGAACTTTGAGGCGCAAAAGCAGAATTTTGAGCAGCAGAAAGACCTTGCCTATATCAAGGTTGAGAAGATGCCTACATTCCAAGGTGGCGATTTGAATGCGTTCCGTAATTGGGTGCAGAGCCAGATTCAGTACCCCAAAGAGGCTATGGAGAAGAATATCTCGGGCCGAGTGATTTTCTCATTCGTGGTTGAGAAGGATGGCTCTACATCGGATTTTACAGTTTTGCAGACTCCCGACAAGTTGCTTGCAGACGAGGTTGAGCGTATCTTCAAGACCTGCCCCAAGTGGGAGCCGGGCACACAGCGTGGTGAGAAGGTGAGAGTAAAGTACACCGTTCCTATTGTCTTTGCACTCGTGAGCAATGCATCCGAGAATGTTAGCGGTGTGGTAGTCGATACCGAAGGTAAACCATTAATTGGTGTTATCGTGCAGGTCGATGGCTCTAATGCGCGCGGTGTGGTAACCGATGTAGAGGGTAGATTTTCGATACCAGTGTCAAATGGTGAAACCCTAAAGTTTAGTTATATCGGTATGGATACTAAGCAAGTGAAGGTAAATAATATCGATAAGCCTTTATCTGTTACTATGAAATAATGATTTACTAACCATAAGCAACTCATAATTCGATGGCGGAAATTCCTTCGGGGGTTTCCGCCTCTTTTATTGCTCGGCCTGCGCGTAGATGGTTTGCAGACGGCGCGACATAAAGTATTGGAACACACCGCGCAGGAACATATACGATGTAAAGGCCAGCCACAACGCATTGTTGCCAATCACTGGCTCAAGCGAGTAGAAAAGCAGGAAATATGCCGCCGTAGCCAGCACCATCGAATTACGCATAATGCGCGACTGCGTGGCACCCACCATAATTCCATCCATCATAAAGGGGAGTGATGCCGCCAGCGGAATGATAATAATCCAACCGATATATCGTCCTGCGTACTCTATGATTTGCTCGGCATTGGCACCATCCTCCACGAACAGACCCAACAACTCGCGCCACCAGCCGATATATACACCAACATATACCACGCCTACGACCATACACCACACCATACACTTCTTGACACACTCCCTGAGCGAGCGGCCATCTCTCGCACCGATAAATCGGCCCGTTAGCGCCTCGGCAGCGTAGGCAAAGCCGTCGTTCATATATGAGAAGAGGGTGAAAAGCTCCAGCAGAATGGTGTTCACGGCCAAGATAGTCGGGTCCTCCATACGCGATGAGGCGGCTGTAAAGAATGTGTAGGCAGCGCAGATGCAGAGCGTGCGGACGATGATGTCGCGGTTAATGACAAAAAACGCGCGCATAGCCTGCATATCCATCACCTCGCGCCACGAGATACGCACCAAGCGTTTGCCGTAGTGCCACCACGTAATCGCGGCCGTAATTACCACACCCGTCCACTGCGCCACAACCGAGGCGTAGGCAATGCCCACAATACCCATTCCTAACGGAAAGGCAAACCAAAGGCTGCAGGCGATGTGGATAATATTCACGAAGATGGCTACCACCATCGGTATAACGGCATTCTGCATACCCGTCAACCAACCATTCAGTCCAAAGAGCAACACGCCCGCAGGCACAGCCCAAATGCGTGCAAAGAAGTAGTCGGCCACCATCTCGCCGCCGTTCATCAGCCTTAAAGCCGCAAGACCAAGCGGTTTTTGGAACAGCAACATTATAAATCCTACGGCCACCGATACCACCACGGCACGCGCCAACATTAGGGTAGTGGTGTGGTTATCGCCCGCACCAAAGGCCTGCGCCGTAATACCGCTCGTACCCATACGAATGAATGAGCAGTTCCAGTAGATAAAGTTGAAAATCGATACACCAATGGCCAGCGCACCGATTGTTGTGACCGAGTCACCCAGGTGGCCAGCAATCATAGTGCTGACAATACCCATAATGGGTACGGTGATATTTGAAATTATGTTTGGTAGCGCGATGCGCAGAATTTCACGATTCATAATGGTCAGGATATTAAATTTACTCCGTGTAATACCGCAAAGATAGAAAATTTGTTGTTTTTTTCGGTTGTAAGTGTAACGGATAATGTTTTTTATGAGGAAATGGAGCATAAGTTGCTCATATAACGAAAATTTCAATTAACTTTGCACCCGCAAATTTTAATAATACTATGAAGAATACAAAACAAGACTCGATGACGGCCGTATCACGTTCCGGCCGTGACAAGCGTAACCGTGTGACAAATGCCGAGCATATCGAGCGTAGTCCCCGTCCTCGGCGTGATGCCGACAACGAGG
>JAZOVT010000011.1:0-6643 GCA_045658845.1 Alistipes sp. | reverse complement strand
CCATAATCAACCTATTACAATTGTAAACTTTATCAACACAATTGTTTGCGTTACATTTGTGTAAAATCGCTTGTTTACAAAAGAAAATTATTTTATCTTTGTAAAAATTTACAATTATGCGCGATAAATTGCTACTTTTGATGAAAAATGAGGGGTTAACCTCAAGTCGTCTTGCTGAACTGCTCGGTATTCAACCATCGAGCATTTCTCATATTCTCGGTGGGCGTAACAAACCGAGTTTCGATTTTGTACAGAAGATTCTGCGACGCTTTCCGAATATCAACCCCGATTGGCTTTTGATTGACAAAGGCGAAATGTATCGTAACGCCTCAAGCACAACAACCGAAGATGATGCAGTAACGCGCACTGATGAGGATGCGGCAATTACGCATCCTTCCGATGTTCCGCAATCGACGATTCCCTTACCTGGAGTCGCTCCCGATTTATCGGCATCGCAACCCGCGCCCACGATTGGCAACATCGCGACACAACCGCAGTTGCCGATTTCACGAGGCCGCGTCAAACGAGTAATCGTTCTTTATGACGACCACACTTTTGAGAGTTACGAAATTTCGCGCTAATTGTTGAGGCCGCGATTGCGTTTGCGAGGAATATTTTCGCGCATTAAATATAAGGAAAAGACCTTGCGCTAATTTAACATAATTATCCCCAAAATTTTTAATCGCCACGCATAACACAATTATGGGTGGCGATTTGGCTCGTGCGCACACCTATCTACTATCGAAACGGTATGCCCATAAAAGAAGGCTTGCTGAAAAGCAAGCCTATAAATGTTGGTTGATAAATAATTGCGCTGTCCCAGCAGCCCAGCCTACCCCCATCACCAACAGGTGTTGATACTCCGTTCCCGTAATTATTTACTTGTCGCAAAAATAACAACAATTATGCAAAGATGCAAAACATTGTTGAAGAAATACATACCGAGATTGGCCAAATAATGGATGACATCTGCAAGGCGCCCCCGCGCCAAACAATGCTGTAATTATAGTTAAGTCGTTGCCTTATTCCGAAAAATATAATTATATGGAAATTCCACGATAAACATTACTCTACCCTCTATTTATTTAACATAACATAAAGTATTACGCAAAAAGTTATTAACAATTTATTAACAATTTCGTAAAATATGACAATTTGTGACACACTCGGGTTACGATTGTAAAAAAAATCTCTTTAAGTTCGGGGATTGTGATACAACAATCCACAACACCGTACATTGTCGACCACATACGAATCGCACACACGTGCAACACGCGCGCGCGTTTCTAATGGTCACAGACACGTTGGTTGTGCCTTGTTGTATCACTGGTTTAAGGTATTCGCTACGCTCATTTAGTATTTATTAGGAGCGGACGGGCGACTATGTCGCCCTCGTGCCTATATTGACGAGATCAGGCACGCCGCTCCTTTTTTAAGGTGTTCACTGCGTTCACGGACTTTAGAGCTAACGCTCGGCGCTTGCCAATCATTAGCTCTAAAGATAATTGTATTAGTTGAGAGAGTAGGTGTGCTTCGCACAGATATAAAAAGAGCCTACTTGCGTAGACTCTTAATAATAGATTTTAGGGCCAAGTAGCCAAGTATGCAAACAATAACCATCAAGGCTATCATTATCCAAAAAGATGCTAAAGGAGGTTGTTCCATATGTTAATACATTTAGTTAGACAACACAAATATATAAAGAAATTAATTACCAAACAACCTTGATGCAGTTTCGGATATACCATAACCAGCAACACCAAGCCAAGAAAATGGCGTTTTGGTCATTTCTGCGTGTGTTTTAGGTATAAACCACTCATTTTCTAATTGCATTCTACGCAATTCTTCTTTATAGCGTTTATTAAGTTCCCTGTTTGTTATACCACGATAACGAGCAGATTCCTTATGGTCAGCACCGAGCATACGCTCAGCATAAGCCTTAGCAACTGTCAACTTATACTCTGCAACGGCTTGCATCATCTGTTTATCAAAACGCTCGTCGAATGTACCTAATTCCTTTTCTCTATACTCTTTGTTGGCCTTTGTAAGTCCTGCTTGCTCAACAATAGAATCAATCTCTTTCCAAAGTTTAGTTAATTCTGCATCATTCTTCTGGGCAAGAGTACGATTATTAATCTCTTGGCCGATATTCTGCAAACGCAAAGATTCGGCCTTTTGTTTTTCAGTAGCCTCTTGCGCCAAATGAAGATTACCAAGATTAGCAGTAGTAACGGCCAATTCTTTATAATAGCCTGTTTGAGCATCCTGCAAACCAACACTCGAACGGTTTTTCTCTGCCTCACTCTCCATCAAATCAATCTCCGCGAGTTGACGCATAGAGTTCATTACGCCTTGGCCCATACTATAAACAGGTGCTCCGCTGGTCGAGGGGGTAGCAATAGAGCCAGGAGCAGAAACACCGCTAGCACCTTGCGACTGAACTTGTGAGCCAGCACCATTCAAAACTTGAGCCTTTGACAATCCATTAGCATCTGCACCATCGAGTAAACGTCTATACGCATTAGTAGGGTCGTTATACTCATTCTCTCTATTCCATTGCTCCATTTGCTGATTATACAAAATCTCATTCTGCTGATTCCAATACTGTTGCTGTTGCTCCATCAAACGCTTTTGCGCATTTTCTTGCCGGCGCTGTGAGATTCCAAATAAAGTATCAATACCATTCACAACAGCGCCAATACCATTAGCGACATCTAAAAATTTTGTCATAATGAACATAAATTAAAGAGAAGTCGAGAGTGATGAATTTCCATCGGACTAACACGACTTCCCATATTGAACATTAATTTAACTATTCATCCTTTGAGGTATCATCAGTAGTTATATTTTCAACTTGCGAGCCTACCTCAATAATCTGTTCTGTACGTTGGAATGTTGGATTCATAGCAACACTTGCATCGTGCCAAGAATCGTGGCGCATATCCGACAAGGGGTCTATATTGCCATCTTCCACATCTTTATCATCATCAAAAGCACAAGGTAGCGAGGGCCTAACACCAACACCATACAATATATCATTCTTAATGACTTCCGATAATGTCATTTCGGTCTTTTCCTCATAAGGAACATCACATACGTCATTTCGTACTCTTTTAAACCTATCAAATCTCTTTAAGTGCATCATAATTACTTAATATTAGGGTTAACATTCTTTGACATAGCACGTGTAATAGTACAACCTACACGCAACTGAACTTGCAAACAATCTTCATCCTCATTAATTTGGAAAGGCAAGGAGTAACGCTTACAATCAGCCGCATCAGCCTCTTTCTCATAAGATAAAGCAGAATATACATACGAAGATACACCATTATTCACACCCAAAGTGTTTGAATTAGTAATATAAGGAACATCACGAATAACCGTATAATAATCCAACTCCTTACGGAATAAACCGTGAACAACATCAACGTCCGTCTTATATTCGGACCAAGCAGGTTGATAACCAAGAGGTGCATTATGACTAATTCTATCAATAACATTGGGTAACTCAGTAGGGTTACTAATAAAAGGAACAATACCAGATTCAGTATAACCAGGAATACTAGCGTTCAACTGCTCCTGCAAACGTGGTTGCATAGCATAATTATCAAAAGCAGGTTGATACAAATCACTAAATGACGTAATATTCATAAATTGATTTAAACCACCATGATAACATACAGTAGGAGTAGCCCACATAAAGGTCATCAAGATAACATAATTACCATCAAGATTACGCACCTTGAAATAATTAGACTGACCATATGAACGACCGACACCAAACTGCTGACCAACAACCGCACCATCGACCGTGCCAGAAACAGATGTATCGGACTGCGAAGTAATATCATCAAAAGACAACAAAGAATCATAAACGTGTACAATCTGAGGTATATTCATATCACCTTTAACGGTTACACCAAATTGATTACCAATAAAGTCACCATAAGTACCGTCACTATTAACTGAACGAGTAAAGAAATCCCAAAGAGAAGAAGCCTTTACAATGTCAACAAAAGATGTAAAAGTACCGTTAGAATCACTTTGAGTATACATCTTGACATCATTCAACTTTTGGTAGTTATCAATACTCAACCATTGAGTGTTAACATCCGAATCAAACATAGTAGAAACAAGTCCACCGTGCTCGGATGAAAATGTATTGCCTACACCTTCAGGAACAGTTGCTTGTGTAGGATTAAAGTAAGAAGGATTAGAAACCCAAGTAAATAAATTGCTAAAGGCAGCATAAGCACTATTAGAACTTGAATTCAAAGGTAATGTCGCACTATCTTGACCATCATAATACTTATGACAATTAGACACAAGGTCATCAAGGAGAGAGATAGGTTTCATCTGAACAACTGAACGAGTAATCAAATAATAAGCTGATGATGATTCACCGAGGTATTTTTTAAGTGCAAATCGAGTAGTAAACATCGGGAATACACCTTCTTGGGGATTAATCAAATAATTGCGATAGAAATCATAGTAACACAAGAAAGGTATAAACGACTTCTTAATCTGCTTGATACCTTCAGCAAAGCCACCACTATTAGCATAGTTAATAACAGAGGGTAACCATCCATTCGGGAAGTTTAGATAATCAGCAAGTGAAGTACCGCGGACACCTAAAAGATATGCTATATTAACCAATGCACTACCATAAGTACCCAAATCTGCTGGATACACATATGTATTTTCAGACGGCGACGACGGAAACAAAAATCGCACGTGCGGTAAAGCGACAGAACGCCAATCAAAATTGCGATTATAACCCTCAAGGGCCATAGCATAATTTTTAAGATTGAAAGCAACAGTAACAAAACGAACTTTCATAGACGCCATAGTTGGCGACTGAGTAGGCCAAGTACGAATCAAATGACGCAAATCAATACTTGCAGATTCACCGGGATTCAACATATTCCACCAAACAGGATAAAGAATACCCGGATTAGCAGAAAACTTTTTATAAGTATCACAACGGAAGTTGCTATACTTCGTAGGTTTGACTAAAATATCAGTTAATTTCATAAATTAAAAAGGTGGTGGAGAATCAAATATCGACAAATCAATATAAAATTCATCACAATAATCATTAAACTTTAATTCATTTTCTTTATACTCGTCACTATTAATGTGAGCGAGGACGAGAGATTGGAAATCACGGAATTCCTTATCTTTAGCTAACAATTCTTCATCTTGAGTAACTACATTATAAACACCATAATAAAATGACTTAATAAAGTTATAATAATCAGACATAGACTCAAATCTATGTTTATTACATTCAAATCTTCCACCATTCTGCGAAGAACGAACAGCGGAACAACATTGAATCAACATTCTATCAAATCTATCAACACATTTATTGTATATATATGTAGGTACAGGAAATTCGAAATTTCCGTATTTCCAGGTAGGGTAGATACCTTTTTTGACATCTTCTCTAATCTTACAGAAAATCTGCCAAAAATCATCATCCGAGTCGGGGTGCATTCCTATTCCATTACTACAATAGATTTTACCTTTAAAATATCTTGACTTGCCTTTTTCATCCTGAGAGGTTAAATAATCAGTCACATATGAAGTAGCATTAATACTGCACAAAGTAGTATCATTTAGACCCTTAGGCCAATATTTATACAAAATAGGTGAAAAACCTGCTAACTCTCCATTTTTGCACTTATGTACAGCCTTATAGCCAAAAGGGGTAATTTCAGACCATTCAAAGAAAGATTCGGGAACATCCCAAATCAAACAATGAACGTGAAAACGACCTTTTTTTTCACCTAATTCAGCAATACACCAATGACGGAAAGACCTACGAAACTTACTACGCAAACCATCAAAAAATTTAGCAATATCAGTAGGATATGTAGACTCTGCATTATTAATATACTTAGGAGCATAAGTCAAAGTAACCATCGCGCAATTATGACCTAACATCGTTTGATGTTGAAACTCTTTAATGAGTCGGCCGCGCCATTCCCATTGACGTTTTTTCAAACAATTAGGACAAGTACGACAAGGGACAACTATATCCCAAGGGATAATCTCTAATTCTCTTAACACAAGGTCTTTTCGGTCATCAAGATTATCTAAAGAACGCAAATAATTAATACGTCTAGAAAGAGAAATACGGTCTATATTGCCATCTTTAATAGATTTATCTAACTTAAAAAAAGACCGTTTAATAGGTTGTCGAACGTCTTCAATACCATTCAAACGGTCTAATAACACCCTAACACGAGGGTTAAACATCGAAATAGGATGCAAACAATTCATACGCTAACCATTACCAAGATGACGACGACCCCAAGGGTTAACTCTGATTTTCTTCTTCTTCATCTTCTTTAAAATTAGAGGGTTTAACAATCGGTTTCTTCCTTTTTTCTTTTAGCAACATCCAAAACTCCCTGCAAAGTTGCCACAGCAAAATCGAGGTACGAAAAAGCTGTTTGAAGGTTTTCAATATACGTGTCATATTCTTTATTTTTTATAATAGCATATTTCAACCAATCAGCACACATAGACTGAATTACACCCTTACGATACTTTAACTCTTCTAAGGTTTCAACAAGAAAAGAATACTCAGCATAAAGCATATAAACGTTAAATACTTAAAAAGATAAAATAA
>JAZOVT010000010.1:0-2170 GCA_045658845.1 Alistipes sp. | reverse complement strand
TAGTGTTGTTGTAAAGATTTTATATCTTTGCGTGATTTTTCGTTTGAAAGCAGATAAAATAAGATAGACTATGTTTGAAAATTTAACAGACAAACTTGAACGCTCGTTCAAAATATTGAAGGGTGAGGGCCGAATCACCGAAATTAACGTAGCCGAGACTTTGAAGGAGATTCGTCGTGCGTTGATTGATGCCGACGTAAACTACAAGGTGGCAAAATCGTTTACCGACGAGGTTAAACAAAAGGCTTTGGGACAGGATGTATTGAAGTCGGTAAAGCCTGGTCAGATGATGACCAAGATTGTGCGTGACGAGTTGGCGCAGTTGATGGGTGGCACGGCAACCGATATTAAGTTGGAAGGTAATCCCGCTGTTATTCTTATCGCAGGTTTGCAGGGTTCGGGTAAAACAACTTTCTCGGGCAAGTTGGCTTCGATGCTTAAATCGAAGAAGGGCCGTCAGGTGGTGCTTGTAGCAGGTGACGTATATCGCCCCGCGGCAATCGACCAGTTGAAGGTTTTGGGTGGTCAGATTGGTGTAGAGGTTTACACCGAGGAGGGCAACCAAAATCCCGTAGAGATTGCCGAGAATGCAATTAAGTATGCACGTCAGAAATCATACAACACCGTTATCGTCGATACTGCTGGTCGTTTGGCCGTAGATGAGGCGATGATGCAGGAGATTACAGCAATTAAGGCCGCTGTAAACCCGAGCGAGACGTTGTTCGTTGTCGATTCAATGACAGGTCAGGATGCGGTAAATACCGCCAAGGAGTTTAATGACCGTTTGGATTTCGACGGCGTTGTTCTTACGAAGTTGGACGGTGACACACGAGGTGGTGCTGCAATTTCTATCCGCTCGGTGGTAAACAAGCCTTTGAAGTTTATCTCAAGCGGCGAGAAGATGGATGCGTTGCAGATATTCCACCCCGAGCGTATGGCTGACCGTATCTTGGGTATGGGTGATGTGGTATCACTTGTTGAGCGCGCTCAGGAACAATACGATGAGGAGGCTGCCCGCAAGTTGAAGAAGAAGTTGGTGAAGGACCAATTCAACTTCAACGACTTTATCGAGCAGATTAACCAAATAAAGAAGATGGGTAACCTGAAGGATATTGCATCGATGATTCCTGGTATGGGTAAGATGTTGAAGGATGTAGATATTCCCGATGATGCATTTAAGCAGACCGAGGCCATCATTTCGTCGATGACTCCCGCCGAGCGCGAGAAGCCCGAGATTATCAATGCAAAGCGTCGCGAGCGCATTGCAAAGGGTTCGGGAACTACACTTGCCGATGTAAACCGCTTGATGAAGCAGTTTGAGGAGACTCGCAAGATGATGAAGATGGTAGCAGGTGGCGGAATGAAGATGCCCCGTATGGGCCGAGGCGGCTTCCGCAGATAATTTTGTGATTTGAATATAAACCAAATATTAGTGCCGACAATGATTACCACTGTCGGCGCTTTTTGTTTTCGGGGTGCGCCTGCGGAAAAAATGGTCAAAAAGTACACGTTTTTCGGGGGGGGGGTGAATGGCAAGAGAAAATTTGGTCAATATAGGCTAAAATGTTGCATATTAGGGCACAGAGACGTATATTTGTATAATTATACACAATTTAACAACCTCGCATTATGAAAAGATTTGTAATTTTGATAATTGCTCTTATTTGCGGAGTCAACACATTTGCGCAAACAAGAGATATAGATGTTAGAAGAATAGAAGTTGAGCCAAGTATTGGTTGCGGAAGCGGTGGAATATCGCTGGCGTTAGAGGTGCGCAACAATCTTTCCCCTCGTTGGGATATTGGCCCACGAGCAGGTATGGATTTCTATGGCACAACAGCCGATGTGGTGTCGGATTATAACTTCATAAGGCCAAATAAGAATGTGCTGTTCTTTGTCGGTGCAGGTATGGGCGCAGGGGATGTCAGCAAGGTTGGAAGCGTCGGCAGTAGTGATGGTCCTGTAGAGACAACGACAAAATTTCACTTTATGCCCCGAGCAGGAGTGGAAATATTTCAGCACGCGAGGTTTACCGCAACACTACACACATACGATTTCTCGCAAGCCTATATTATGTTCTCTTTAGGAGTAGTGATTGGCGGAGGAAGAAAATAGAAGGCAAATAACTTTTATTATATTTTTTTGGTCAAAAAGTACACTTTTTCTGGGG
>JAZOVT010000009.1:0-15878 GCA_045658845.1 Alistipes sp. | reverse complement strand
ATTGCAGACTTTATGTTGGTGTAATTTTGTAACAAATGAAACAACATAGCACCCCCACCGACAAATGGCTCGATGTAGGTTACATTTTTTCTATCTCTAAAATCTGCGGGCAATAAAGCCTCTAATTGCTTAAGGAGTTGGCCCTTGCCTCCAACCCATTTAACAAAAGGCTTTGCCTTCCCTTTAGTATCGTGTATCATAACTAAACAATATCTTACTCTCTTGCTTGAGCCAACAAATCCCCCAGCACGGCGATGCTGTCGGCTGTGAGGTCGGGCTTACGGGGTGCTTCGGCCACGATGTCGAGCGTAGTCTCGCCCGAGAGCACCAGCACACCGAAAGCGCCGGCATTGAAAGCCATCTGCACATCGGTATAGATACGGTCGCCCACCATCGCTATCTCGTCGGCACGCAGGCCGTAGCGCTGCATAATGCCCGAGAGCATATTGGGGTCGGGCTTACCCAACGTGATGTCGGGCTGGCGTGATGTGGCGTGCTCGAGACACTTGCAGATTGAGCCACAATCGACCAAAACGGTAGGCTGGTCGGTGGGGCATACACGGTCGGGGTTAGTGGCAACGTATGGCAAGCCCTGCTGAATCCACCACGCTGCACGGCACAGACGGTCGTAGGTGAGCGTCTTGTCGAAAGCCACAACAACGGCATCGGGCCTGTCGTCGGCACTATCCTCGGCAACCTCGAAACCAGCCTTCACGAACTCCGAGGTCATACTCGGCGTACCCAGAATGAACAATCGCTTGGCAGCGGGGAGATTCGTCTTGATATAGTCGATGGTAGCCAGCGCTGTGGTATACATCTCGTCGGCTGTGGCCTCGATACCCATACCCGCCAACTTCTTCAGGTAGTCGGCAATCGAGGTCGAGGGGTTATTCGTCAGGAACGAATAGGTTATGCCCATCTGCTTCAGGCGCGAAAGGAAGGGCTTGGTGAAGTCGAAGAGCGACATACCCATATAAATCGTGCCGTCCATATCAAGTGCGACGTGGCGGATGCCCTTGAGGCGGGCAAACAACTCCTCATCGCTATATACTGAACTGTATTTATTGTGTTGCATAAACGTAAATATCAATTTTTAGTCTCTTCGGTCTCCTTCTCCTCCTCGGGGCGGATTATAAACTCCTCGATATCCATCTCGCGGCTCTGTGTGATGGCCTTGGGGAATACCGAGCGGAAACGCCACAACTCGATGATGGCCTCCTCCTTGGTGAGATAACTGCCCGCAGAGACATAGAACGAGGGGCTCTCGTAATACATCTTCACCTTGGTCTCGGGGAAATTCTCCTCGAAAGCCTCCTTGGCCTTGTTGGCATTCTCGCGAGCCGTCTCCGAGTTATCCGACAAGATAAGGATAGTGTAACCGCTCACCTTCGTGCGGCCCTTGCGCTGCTCGACAGTGCGCACCGTCTGCGCCACATCGCTCTGCTCGGTGATAGTCACCTTGTTGGCACCTACGGCAAGGCCACTTCTAACGCCTGCCACCTGCTGTGCCGATGCATCTATGGCAACTGCCATTACAGCAACAACCGCCACCACTGCCATCTTAAAAATACTCTTCATAGTTTTTTTTATTTTATCTTTTATCTCTCTATTTCGAATTATCTCTCACGTCACTCCACCGAGCCCAACGGGCGAGGATTGGAGTCTCTATCCTATTTTTTATTTGTCATTGCGAGGAGCGTAGCGACGTGGCAATCTCCTACCTCAAATTAATCCACTTCGTGTCTTTTTCACCTTTTTAGCCGTAAAAAGGTGAGCAAAAAGCGGCGCGGTGATAAATTTTAGGGGCTAACCGAATAAATTTCCTAAAACGGATGCATTCGCATTTTTACTACGTGAAAAATTCTCCGTTTTTTAACGGAAATTTCTTCGCTTATCCTTTTTCCTAAAATTCATCTGCCGCGATTGGGCTGCCGCGCGGGAATACTCAATTCTCAATTTTGAATTTTGAATTATTCCAGCATCTTCCACAACTGCTCCTGCTGCTCTGTTGAAAGCACCTCGCTGGCTGCCACACCACTCTGCTCGATGCGCCTACCTGCGATACCTCGACTCACCTTTGCCTCCCAATCCAAAGTCACCTCGCTCAAATCCTTGCGGCTCAAGGCCTGTTGCAAAGGCAGACTCTGCGAGTTACGCGCTATGGCCAACCTCAACGGCACCACAATGCGGCTGCGACTCTTGGCTGGGATGGTGAACTTCTGCTCGGTCCAGAGCATCAGCACTCGGCGACCACGATAACTCACCCTTAAACGGCAATCGCTCATACGCACCTTGGCGCCCTGATTATCTACCCCGACGGCAAGCGTCAATCGCGAGGGCAGTTGCCATTCGTCGCTGTCCGTAGCCGTCTGTCCCGATGCAGTCAAGACCTCGAAACCCTCAATCGAGATAGGTCTCGGCTCGCCACATCCCACAAAAGCCAACGCCACAAGTGCCAACAACCAACGCCTCATTGCCGACAACGAATTAAGGTTTGCGACCGATATAAATCTGCGCTATGCCGAAACTCTGACTACGACGTCGGCACCCCTCGAAGCCTACACGACGCATCAATGCCATAAAATCGTCGGGCGACGGGAACTCCTCGATAGAGTCGGGCAGGTAGTCATACGCCTTTCTATCGTGCGAGATAAGTCCTCCGACGGGTTTCATTACGTGGTTAGAGTAGAGGCGGTAAAAGTATCGCACGATGGGGTTGCGGGGTGTCGAGAACTCCAGGATAACGATGTGGCCACCACTTGCGAGTGTTCGCATAATCTCCTGCAAGCCCACCTCGATGTTACCGAAGTTACGCACGCCAAAGGCAACGGTCACCACATCCAACACGCCATCGGCAATATCGAGATTCTCGGCATCGCCCTGATACAGCACGATATGGTCGTCCAAGCCCTGACGGCGAATCTTCTCGGCCGCTACGGAGAGCATATTCTCCGAGAGGTCAACTCCCATAATATTCGCCTTTCTGATGCGCTTGGCCATAGCGATAGCCAAATCGCCCGTACCGGTAGCCAGGTCGAGGATACGTTGCGGGCGCAGACGACGCACCAGACGTACCACACGACGACGCCACATCTTGTCTATCGAGAGCGAAAATATGTGGTTTAGTTTATCGTAAGTAGGTGCGATGTTGTCGAACATCTGCTGCACCTCCTCCTTCTTACTCTTATTCGAATTATACGGTTTCATATCTTGCTTTTTACTACTTACAACTTATATTTCAGGCTCTCCGACGGGCTGATGCGGGCAATCATTGCCGAGGGCAACAACATAGTCAGTACCGTGACGGCCATAGCACCCACGTTGAGCAGCACCACGCGCCACAACTCCACCTTGACGGGCAATTCGGCAAGCATATATCCCGATGGATTCAACTCCACAGGATGCCACGCCGCCTGCACACCCACCAGCGCCAGCGCCACCACATTGCCCCACAAGGCTCCTACGGCGAACAACCTCGCGGCACGATAGAGGAACATACGGCGGATAGCCCCGTTACGCATACCTAACGCCTTGAGCGAGCCTATCATAGCCGTACGATCGAGCACCATAATAAGCATAGCCGCCGCCATATTGAACAGCACCACGACCATAATTATCACGATGATAACCCTCGCATTGACGCTATGGGCCTTGAGCCAGTCGAACACCACGGGGAAGCGCTCCCTGATGCTATTTACCACAAGCGAGCCTACGCTCTCATCGCCTGCGTCATAGCGGCGGTCGATTATCTGAAATATCTCATCGCTCACAGCCTCGGCATCGGCACCCTCTGCGAGCATCACATCGTAGCCGCTCACCTCGCCGTCGGCCCAGCCTGCTATGCGCCTCACATCACGCACATCGCCTACGGCCATACGCAAATCCATCTCCTCCAAGCCTGTGCGGAAGATTCCCGACACCTTGAAGCGGTCACGGCGCGGACGCTCATCGCCTACGGCAAACAACATCTCGACCTTGTCGCCTACTGCAACATCCAACTTCTGCGCCGTAGCCTCCGAGAGTAACATCTCCTTGCCTCGATGCTCGGCGGCCAGGTCGGGCAGCGTACCCTCCAGCAGAACACTCTGCCACCACGCGGTGTCGTACTCCGTATCGATGCCCTTGATTTGCAGGCCCGCAACATTGTCGCCACTCTTGGCCATACCGTTGAGCGTAACCTGCGGAGCCACACTCCTCACACCCTTTATTGCACCCACCTCGGCCACAAACTCGGCACTCGGCACTACGGCCTCCGACTCCTGACGCATAAGGCCCGAAACGTCGCAGATGGTCATATCGGCCATCATACCGCGCAACGCCCCATTTATCTGCTCGCGGAATCCCGCCACCACCGCGAGCGTAAGTATCATCACCGCTATACCCAAGCCTACGGTCACCGAGGCCAGACGCATCATCACCGTCGAGCGCGAGCCCTTTTCGTAACGCGCCGTACGCTCGGCAAGCATATATTCAACCCTCATCTTAACCTCGTGAGAAAACCGTTTCGCCAAAGGGGTACAACCTTTGGTTGTATAACATTGTATTTAATTACCTGACAAAATTCTGTACAAAGTTAGCAAAAATTTCGTACTTTTGCCTAATAAATGTATTACTCCTAAAGAAAAGACTCTTTTTATTAGGGTAGCGATATACTTTTTGGCAGAGTATATACGTTATTTGGGGGACAAATATTGTTTAACTAAACAAGAAAATAAGATGTTGGATTTTTTGCAATTAACACAGGACTATTACACTAACGGTTATGTCGGCGGAATGGGCTTTTCATCGGGAGGCTCGTTGCTGTTGATGGGTGCCATCGCCATACTCGGTTATATTGTTCAGGCTCGCCTGCAATCGGTATTTGCCAAATATTCGCAGGTGGCATTCCCCAATGGTATGACAGGTGCCGAGGTGGCCGAGAAGATGCTGCGCGACAACAATGTACATAACGTAAAGATTACTCACGTTGCAGGACAACTCACCGACCACTTCAACCCCGCAAATATGACCGTCAACCTCAGCGACAGTGTCTATTCGTCACGCAGCATTGCGGCGGCGGCCGTGGCCTGCCACGAGTGTGGTCACGCCATTCAGCACGCGCAGGGTTATGCTCCGCTGGTGATGCGCTCGGCGCTGGTGCCCGTGGTGAACTTCGCATCGCGTGCCGCAACGTGGGTGATTATCGCTGGTATTGCGATTATGGCCTCAACGAACTCTACAACGGTATGCTGGATAGGTATAGCAATGATTGCTATGTCGGCCCTGTTCTCTATCGTGACGCTGCCCGTAGAGTACAACGCCTCACAGCGCGCTTTGGAGTGGTTGGAGTCGAGCCGTACATTGCAGGGTGTGCAGTTGAGTTATGCCCGCGAATCGCTCCGCTGGGCCGCAAGAACTTACCTTGTAGCGGCTTTGAGCGCCATCGCGACAGTGATTTACTACATATCGATGATTTCACGCCGCAACAACTAAAACAAAAGATATTTTCACCTCTAACCCACTCCCGAAAAAATGGCTCAACGAAACGACGATTACACCTCGCGCGTATGGCTGCTTGCGGCGGCCACGCTGATGATGTTGGGTATTATCAGTTTTATACCTCCCGTTGAGGCGGGGGGCGTGAAGTTGCGCCGTGCAAGTATCTTCTCGGACCTTATAGACCTCGACGCCAAGGACAAGGCCGATGCCCAGACAGAGGAGTTGCAGGCGGAAATCAACGTCGAGGATTTCGAGGTCGATTTGGAGGCCGTCGCTTCGCAGGTGGCACAAACCACCGCTACGGCATCGCCTATGGCGGCCGAGACATCGGCATCGTGGGAGGGAATATTCGAGGAGCAACCCGCTGGCGAGAAGGAGGGGGCAATAGGTCAGGCCAACGAGCCTATGCCGACCATTGATGCAATACCCGCAGTGGATTACTCCGACATACTGCCTGCCGACTCGCTCATCACTCCCATTGAGGACTTCGGCGAGGGATTCGATTCGCGCCTGAACAATTTTTACGAAAAACTTTTGGCGGGTAAGGAGCCTATACGAGTGGCATTTATGGGTGACTCGTTTGTCGAGGGCGACATCCTTTCGGCCGACCTGCGCGAGTTGTTGCAGGATACATTTGGCGGAGGAGGTGTGGGCTTTGCACCCGTAGCATCGCCATTCACGGGATTCCGCCAGACTGTAAAGACACAATCGAAGGGCTGGACACCCTACAACATAATGCAGAGCAAGAACGCTCCCGCACCCTATGCCGAAAATTTCTTCGTTTCGGGCTGGGTGGCAGCCGCCACCGAGGGGGCATCGACACGTTGGGATATGACCACAAAACGTCGCCACTTGGAGGAGTGCAACCGCGCACGACTGCTCTTCATCTGCCGCGAAGATGCCACCGTAAGCATCACGCTCAATGAGGGTGAGGAGCGTGAGTTCGACTTCAACGGAGGCGATGCCGTGCGACAGATTGTGGTCGAGGAGGAACGCATAAACTCGCTGGAGTTCAAGGTTATAAAGGGTGCCGCAGGATTCATAGGCTACGGTGCGGAGTTCGACAACAAGCAGGGCATAGCGGTCGATAACTTCTCAATCCGCAGTAACAACGGTCAGGCGATGTTCAAGTCGAACGCCGCGGTCAATGCACAGATAAACACTATGCGACCATACGATTTGGTCGTTCTGCAATACGGCCTTAACATCTTGCAGGCCGACCGCCACAACTACTCTCTATATGCCGAGCAGGTGGAGAAGATGATTCGCTACGTCGAGCAGTGCTTCCCCACGGCAGCGATATTGGTGATGGGCGTGAGTGACCGCTCGCACAAGAATGAGGAGGGCATTGTCGAGATGACCTCGGCACGTGACCTCTCGGAGAGTCAGCGTTCAGCAGCCGAAAATGGCGGCGCAGCCTTCTGGAGCACATACGAGGCTATGCGCAAGGTGGGCGGTATGACGACATTCGTCAACAACGGTTGGGCAGGTAAGGATTATACCCACATAAACTATGCGGGTGGCCGCGAGATAGCACGCGCCCTCTACTTTGCACTGTTGCAGGGTGCGCAGAACTACAGCCGTATGCTGCACGAACGCATAGAGCAGAGCAAGCCCGTCATAACCGAGCCTTTGCAGGAGATTGACCTGCCGACAGTAGAAAATACTCTGCCCCCGACCGAGCAGGTGGTACGCGACACAACGGCAACGGCTACTGTGGCGGAGGAGGTTGTTACGACAACCGAAGAGCCGACTACTGCTGCCGAGCCGACTATCGCAACGGCCGAAACAACAACTTTAACCCCTCTCGCACGATGATAGAGTTATCCTTCGATACACTCTTGCAGCGTGTGCAGGAGTTACTCACATACAACAGCAACTCGCCGCTAATCTTCAATAGCGGCCTGTTTTTGTTCCTATTCGTAGGCTTCGCGGCGGGATATGCATTGCTTAAGCGCACCACATCGTTGCGCATACTCTATGTCATCATCTTCTCGATATATTTCTATTACAAGTCGAGTGGAATATATTTTCTGCTACTCGTCTTCGTCTCGATAAGCGACTACCTGATAGCCCACGCAATAGCGGGCTCGCAGGATAAGTCACTCAAAAAGAGGCTTGTAGGCTTGAGCGTCGCCATCAACTTGGCAATGCTCGGCTACTTCAAATATACCAACTTCTTCATCGAGATGGCCAACGGATTGTTCGGTGCAGGATTCCTGGATTTTCAGAATATATTCCTGCCCGTCGGTATATCGTTCTTTGTGTTCCAATCGATGAGTTACACCATTGACGTCTATCGTGGCGCGATTAAGCCGTTGGCACGCTGGAGCGACTTCCTGTTCTACCTCTCGTTCTTCCCGCAGTTGGTGGCAGGCCCCATCGTGCGAGCAAAAGATTTTATTCCGCAGATTCGCCGCCCGCTGCAGGTCACACGCCAGATGTTCGGCACGGGTATCTGCTTCATCATCGGCGGTTTGGTCAAGAAGGCTATAATCTCGGATTACATATCGCTCAACTTCGTGGACCGAATCTTCGACGAGCCTGCGCTCTATTCGGGTTTTGAGTGCCTGATGGGAATTTATGGCTACGCATTGCAGATATATTGCGACTTCTCGGGTTACTCGGATATGGCAATAGGTATAGCCCTGCTGCTTGGATTCCGATTCCCCAAAAACTTCGATGCTCCCTACAAGTCGGCCACCATTACCGAGTTCTGGCGACGTTGGCACATATCGCTCTCGTCGTGGCTGCGCGACTACCTCTACATATCGTTGGGCGGTAACCGCAAGGGTAAGATGCGCACATACCTCAACCTGATGCTCACTATGTTATTAGGCGGATTGTGGCACGGTGCGGCTGTGAGGTTTGTGCTGTGGGGCGCATTGCACGGTGTAGCACTCGCGGTACACAAGGCTTGGATGAGCATCATCCCCTGGGCAAAGCCCGAGGGCAAGCAGATGAACGTCATACTGCGCTTGGGCGGCTGGTTCTTTACATTCAACCTCGTCTGCCTGGGATGGTTGTTGTTCCGTGCCGAGGATATGCAGACCGTACACCTGATGCTCTATCAGATAACTCACAACTTCAACTCGGCAATAATACCGCAGTTCGTCTTGGGTTACAAGGCTGTCGTGGGGCTTATCGTGCTGGGCTATGCTATGCACTTTCTGCCCGAGAAGATTGACGGCGACATACAACGTAAGGTATCGGGCGCCTCGTTCTGGTGGCAGGTGGCTATGCTGACGGCAGTCATCTGGTGCGTGATGCAGATTAAATCGAGCGACATCCAGCCGTTTATCTATTTCCAATTCTAAGTTATTTCAGGTCACTCCACCGATACCGATGGAATTCAAAAATTTCGCCCTGCGTTTTGGTCGGTTTGGCACAGGTTTTGTACGTTTCGGGGCCGAAAAAGCGGCCAAGATAGACTAAAGTGAAGGGCAAAATTTGGTGAATAGAAAAAATGTTATTATCTTGCGCTCAAATAAAAACGAATTTTAACTCATTAAACGCTATTGCCTATAGGAAAATTTCTACTCTTTTGAACATTACATAGTAACTAAAAGGAGAAGAGTATGAACACACAAGTGTTAAGTGACAAGGTATTGCTTAATAACTATTTGTCAGGCGATAGCGCAGCCATTTCACAACTTATCGACAGACACTCACGCCGCGTGCGCGACTACATCCGTATGATGGTCAAGGACGCCGACGTGGCCGATGACGTACTTCAGGAGACGCTCATCAAGGTGGTTCGTGTCATCGACGAGGGCCGATATGTCGATAATGGCAAGTTTCTCTCGTGGGTACTGCGTATTGCGCACAATCAGGTTATAGATTATTTCCGCTCGCAGAAGAGCGCCAAGACCATTAACGAGTCGGATGCGGGCTACAATATGTTGGGTACGTTGCGTTTTGCCGAGCGCACCGTAGAGGATAACATCATCTCGGAGCAGATTGAGGCCGACGTACGTCGTCTGGTGGAGCATCTGCCCGACGAGCAGCGTGAGGTGGTGAAGTTGCGTTATTTCTCGGGCCTTAGTTTCCAGGAGATAGCCGACCAGACGGGCGTGAGCATCAACACCGCGTTGGGCCGTATGCGCTATGCGCTAATAAACCTGCGCAAGATGATTGCCGAGAACAATATTATATTGTCGTAAAAAATTTTCTGCCTCCGTACAATAAAACAAAAAGGCACTGCGTTATATAGTCAAACATCAAAAAAACAATGTGCCTATGATAGAAATCGACTGTACGGATAGAGAAAATTTTTTGGATGAGCAGATGATGCTCCGCGAAGTAATCTGTGACGATGCAGACCTTTACTATCTGGATTGTTTTTTAACAGAGATGTTCGCCAAGAGAAATGAGTAGTAAACACAAGGGTTAATAATTAGTGAGGGGGTTGTTCGACAATACGAGTTGAGCAACCCCAAGTTTTTTTATTAAAAATTAAGAATTCAAAATTTTGGATTTTAAGAATTACAGACTCCTCCGCCCTAAAGGGCACCTCCTCTAACTTAGAGGAGGAAATAAAGATGAAAAAACAAAAAATATTACCGCGCGAAGCCTAATCGCGGCAGATGAATTTTAGGAAAAAGGATAAGCGGAGAAATTTCCGTTAAAAAACGGAGACCTTTTCACGTAGTAAAAGTGCGAATGCATCCGTTTTAGGAAATTTATTCGGTTGGCCCCTAAAATTTATCACCGCGCCGATTTTTGCTAACCTTTTTACGGCTAAAAAGGTGAAAAAGACACGAAGTGGATTAATTTATGGGAGGAGATTATGTTACAGACTCCTCCGCCCTAAAGGGCACCTCCTCTAACTTAGAGGAGGAATTAAATAGGTTAGAGACTCCAATCCTCGCCTATGGCTCGGTGGAGTGACGTACTAAATAAAGATAAATAAAAAATTCCCGCGCGAAGCCAAATTGGGTTGGCAAGGAAAGTCAATTTTAACCCACCACAAGGGTGGCTTTTAATTGCTCCCGCTCGGCATAATTCAAACAAGTTTGATTCTGCCCTCGCTTACTCGCAATTTTGAATTTTGAACCGACGCTGCGGAGCGAGTGCAGAGAGTATTTATACTCTCTGCCGAGCCGCAAGGAGGAAACGAGAGTTTATCTCTCGTAATTCTGAATTTTGAATTCCATCGGCTTGGTGGGCGAATCGGCAAATCAATAAAATGAATAAAAATTTGGCGTTTTGCATATCTTTTGTTATATTTGCGTGATATATGGCCTCACAGGTGGGAGTGCAAAACCATCCAAGAGGTGAGTTAAAGCCGTCACAATCAGCGATTTATATTGTGCGGCGTAGTGTAAAACTAAACGGAATACTATATGGATGATGGTCACCATTCCACGCATAGCGGCTGTGTCGTATCTGAATACGATACCATTCATCTATGGTATCCAGCACGAGGGTAATCTTCGTGCCGAGTTGTTGCTTGCTCCTCCCGCAGGCTGTTATCAGAACTATATCGACGGCAAGGCAGACATCGCATTGATGCCTTCGGCTATGGTGCCGACGCTGAAATCAACAAACATAATTACCGACTATTGTATAGGCTCTTCGGGCAAGGTGCGCACCGTAGAATTGTTCTCCAATGTGCCTATTGGCGAGGTTAAGCGCGTATTCCTGGATGCGCACTCGCGTACATCGGTGCAGTTGGTGGGTTACTTGGCTGCCAAATATTGGCACATAAGCCCCGAATGGTACGACCTTCAGGATTATCAGCAGGTGGCCTTTGCCGAGGCGACAGATGCATTTCTGCTCATTGGCGACAAGGTCTTCGACCACGAGGAGTTGTTCCGCTACAACTACGACCTATCGGAGGAGTGGAACAAGGCGACGGGTATGCCCTTTGCATTTGCCGTATGGGTGGCACGCAAGGGTACACCGTATGAGCATATCGATGCCCTGCAACACGCCCTGACTTTTGGTGTAGAGTCGGTATGGGAGGCTATCGTCGAGAACGGATTCGACCAAAAACACTACAACGCCTACGAGTATCTTACTCAAAACATAGACTTCGTATTCAACGCCGAGAAACATCGGGCACTGCAAAAGTTTTGGGACGCAGGCATCAAGATTGAGCCGCGTGCCAATCCGGGCTGAAGAGCATAGCCGCCTACTATATTAGGCGACGGACACTCTCGCTGAGGGACTGTATTGCTCTCCCTCGCGTAAACAAATAACAACGAGTTCAACCCGTAAAACCAAGCAGTTATGCTCACAATATACCTCAAGCAATACAATAAGATTATACGAAACGCCGAGCCCGAATTGTTGGACAATCTGGGCTACGATGATATTTTGTGGTTGGATTTGCTCTCGCCCTCAATCAAGGAGCAGAAGGCTGTCGAGAACTTCATCGAGGAGAGCCTCCAGACACGCCAGCAGGTCGAGGAGATTGAGTCAACATCAAAATACTCGGAGAACGAAAACTCGATAATCTCAAACACCAACTTCTTCATCCCCAAGGGCGATACATTCAGCGTCGAGCCCGTGTCGTTCATCCTCTCAAACGAGGGTGTGCTGGTGTCGATGCGCTCCTCCGAGTCGCGCACGTTCCGCGAGGCGGAGAAACGCTTGCAGATGAACTATCGAGGCTACTCGACGGGCTACCACATCTTCATATCGTTGTTGGAGGTGCGTATCGACTTCGATGCCGACCTTGTGGAGTTTGTGGCCAAGCAGGTCGCGGCCTTGAGCAAGGCGATAACAACCGAGGATACCATCGACAAGGAGGTTATCCACCGCATCAACTCATTGCAGGAGAATACGATGGTCTTGCGAGAGAACATCTTCGACCGTCAGCGTATCCTGTCGGGTATCTTGCGTAGCGAGCGCTTCCCGAACGATATCTACCCGCGCCTGCAGTTGATGATTAAGGACGTCAATTCGCTTATCAACCACGCCGACTTCTCGTTCCAGCGTCTGGACTATATTCAGGATTCGGCCCTGGGACTGATTAACATCGAGCAGAATGAGATAGTAAAGATTTTCTCGGTGGCAGCAGTAATCTTCCTGCCCGCCACACTTATTGCGAGTATCTACGGTATGAACTTCCGCGTGATGCCCGAATTGGAGTGGGTGCTGCACATCGGCAACTTCACACTGCCGATGGGTTACCTGTTTGCCATTTTGTTGATGATACTCGCCTCGGGCGTGACGATATGGTACTTCCGCTACAAGAAGTGGCTGTAAACCCCGCACACTTCGGTTGAGAGTTCGCCTAAGTGGCCTGCGGTGGCGTTGATGGCGCTCTGAACTTTCACGAAATCAATATATTGCAACTCGGCTGACAAGCCTGCAACGGTCACGGCATTCGATATGTCGAGGGCATTGCTCTGGTCGTCGTCGGCACACACATCACTGCCTATGTTGTCGGCATAACCCCACGCAAAGGGGGCATTGACGTAGTTGCCCGTCACGGCATCCTGCGTAGTACGCGACTCCAGGCGAGTGCCATAGAGCGTGAAACTCTTGGCCTCGGCCCACGCAGGGTAGTAACTCGGGTAGAGGTGTGCATCGACACGCGCTATGCGGCCCTGCTCGCCACGATTGTCACGCCACAGCACATCCATCTTGTCACCCGCAGGGGCGTAGTAGGTCACAGCGTAGTCGCGCCACGTCGTCGGAGAATCCCACTCCGAGCCACGCAACTCATACCACTCATCATCGGGCTGGCCATTGCCGTTGGTATCCTGCGACACCCATACAATGCCCGCCTCGGAAGAGCCCTCGTGCATATTTCCCTTGACTACGATGTCGGCACCCTCGCCATTGGCGATGCTATGGTCGAAGCCCACAACGATGTAGCCACCCCAACCGCCAAGCGACACATAAGAGCCTGATGCAAAGCGTTTTGTAGCATAGGTCACAGCCGCCTCTGCAGTCGTCTCGCCCGCAAAGCCCGACTTCGGCTCGTTGATGAACTGACCTGCGGCGGGGGTATATTCGAATATCTTGTTGCACTCATCGGCGCTCTCGGCTGTCGCATCTCGGCGGAAAGTACCCTCCTCGCCACAGCACTCCACAACGACTTCGGCCTTGAGACTTGTGCCATCGGCATCCGTCACCACAACCTCCACCACGCTCTCGCCCTGCGTCGCAGGTGCATAGCGCAACACCGCATCGTGACCGACAACCTCGCCATCGACGCTCCACACGAATGTAGGCTCCGCAAAGTTCTCAACAAGAGGCGAGAGATGCAACTCACGACCGAGCGAAACATAACGGCGCAAGGGATTTGTCGCCTTACAATAATTAATAAATCCGATTTTTTGTGTCAATTTTTCGACCACCGAGAGCGTTGCCGTAGCCTCGCCCACGCCATCGTCGTTGCTCACCTTGAGCGTCAGGGGATACTCGCCCGATTGGTCTATTTGTACACTAAGCGTAGGCTCTGCACCTACCTTCTTTCCATCGAGCAACCACTCATATTTGGCACCCTCGGCGTGGGCCACCGACGAGAGTATCCGATAGGCTCGGCCCGCCTGCAACTCCATACGTCCATCGGCACCTACGGCCAGCGATACGATGGGCGGCTCAATGGGCAGCACCTCGATGCGGAAGTCGGCCTCGTCGCTACCCGTAGTGTTGCTCACACGCAGGGTGATATAGAAAGTACCAACTTCCTCTGCCTTAAAAGTATATGAACGTGATGTGCCAACTTTTTTGCCATACAGAGTCCACTCAAATTCTGCCCCGTCGGCATACTCCACCTTTGGCGAGATGACCACCTCGCCACCCAACTTTAACTCATAGGCGCCACTGCCCTCGACCTTGATTACAGGCACAGGGTCGGTGGTTATCTCTTTGTCAACGTTACACGCCGCGAGCACAAGTGCGGCCATTACAACAAGTGCCGAAAGAAGAGTTTTTTTATTCATTTTCAAGTGGGGTTACGGTTGCCGTAAATTGGTCTATTTGTATACTCGGCTGATAGTCGCGAGCGGCAGCAGGGCCAACATCGGGCAAAAT
Source organism: Alistipes sp. (assembly GCA_045658845.1). Taxonomy (GTDB): domain Bacteria; phylum Bacteroidota; class Bacteroidia; order Bacteroidales; family Rikenellaceae; genus Alistipes. Next base: position 1,406 of record JAZOVT010000009.1, on the reverse strand, counting down.
TCTATATTGCAAAAATAGGTTATATTTCTCGATTGGCAAAATCGGCCCACGATGAGCGGATTTTGTTTTGTCGCATAATATTTTTAACTTTGCGAGTTAAACGCGCGTAGCGGGCGCATTATGCGCGTGCGAAAGAGAGACGCAAAGAGAAAGAAAATGTTAGAAAAATTAGCAAAACAGACAGCCATCTATGGCATTAGCACCATAGTCGTGCGATTCCTGAGTTACCTGCTGACGCCAATCTATACCTACACGTTCACGCAGGCCGAGTATGGAATCGTCACCGACATCTATGCGCTCATACCCTTTGCGCTGGTGTTGTTGTCGATGGGTATGGAGTCGAGTTACTTCCGTTTTGCAGCCAAGGCCGAGGCCGAGGGTGGCAATGCCGAGCAGATTCATCGGGGCAAGCGCCGAGTCTTTGCCACCACTTGGGGGGCTACCATCGTGGCGGCTTCGTTATTCTTTGCGGTGGTGATGCTGATGTGTGACCAAGTGGCCAAAGTGATGGGGCCTGCGTATGTAGCACACCCCGAATATGTTGTTTTGGTGGCGGTCATCATCCTGATAGATGTGGCCACAATGATACCCTTCTCGCGACTGCGTGAGCAGGGCCACGCGCTGAAGTTTGTGGCACTCAAGGCGCTCAACGTCTTTGTCAATGTCGGGCTTGCCATCACGTTTATGGCCGTAGGGTTGTTCAAGAGCGACTTTGGTGTAGGCTGGGTATTTGTGGCAAACCTCGCAGCGAGCCTCATAACACTGATAGCCATCCTGCCCACTACGGAGCGCACTCGCCCCGAGATAGACAAGCAACTACTGCGCAAGATTTTCGCCTACTCGTTGCCGCTGCTCATAGGAGGTGTGGCAGGTACGGCGGGCGAGTTTCTGGATAGGCAGATGATTAAATACATCCTGCCCGAAGATATATCGATGGCGCAACTCGGCGTCTATGGCGCCATAACGAAGATAGCCGTCGTGATGACGCTCTTCACGCAGATGTACCGTCTGGCTGCCGAGCCATTCTTCCTGGCCAACTTCAGCCGCGAGGAGTTCCGTGAGTCGACAGCCGCCGCAATGAAATACTTTGTGATGGTCTCGATGGCCATATTCCTCGGCATCACGCTCTTTAGAGATTTGTTTGCGCTGATTGTGGGTCGCGACTTCCGCGAGGGTATCGATATATTGCCCATAATCCTGGCGGGTAACATACTCTCGGGCGTATGGCTCAACCTCTCGTTCTGGTACAAGCGCGAGGAGAAGACCCGCTACGCAGTATATGTCACATTCGCCGGCTTGGGCGTGAGCATCGTGGCCTGCCTGACACAAGTCGGAGGCCAAGCGGTCTTAGGAAGACAATGACTAGACCCAACTCCTTGGCTCACAGAACGTCATGGCTACGATCC
>JAZOVT010000008.1:0-15068 GCA_045658845.1 Alistipes sp. | reverse complement strand
CGTCCTTGATGTGCAACAACTTGATGCGCTTGGGGTACTTCTTGAGGTATGCAACAGGGTCCTGATTACCCTTTGTACACCAATAAACGTCCAACTCGAAGCATACATACTCGGGGTTGGTGTTCTCAACCAAATACTCCCACATCAGCTGGTCCTTGTCAGAGAGCTTCTTGTACTCGCCAGAGTGGTTGTGATAACCGAGCATAAGGCCATACTCCTCCTTTGCAATCTTACCTACCTTGTTGAGGTAGTCACACATCTGCTGGATACCCTTTACAGAGTAGTCGGCACGGTAACTTGGGATAACGAAATACTTACCACCGCAAGCCTTCTGGATAGCGAACAAATCTCTCCAACGCTGCATTACCTCGGCCTCCTTTGCGGGGTCCTCCTGGATGCTTGAGTGAGTAGATACGATGTTTACACCGTTCTTCTCGCACAATGCCTTGAACTCCTCGGCTGACAAACCGAATACCTTGGGATTACCGCCCCACTGTACCAACTCGAATACGTTGTAGCCCATTGAAGCCAAACGCTCAACCGATGCCTTGGGGTCCTTCTGTACGGCACCCATTACAGAGTAGAGCTGGATACCGATTTTCTTTGATTTCTTTGCCTCAGCCGACTGCGGAACAGCAATCGCACCTAAAACAAATGCCGAGCAAGCAATAGCCGCGATAGCCTTGCGAGCAACACTGAAAATTGTAGTTTTCATAATAAGTGAAATTTAAGTTTATAGTTTTCTGTCTTTATAGAATTTCTATCGGTTTTTATAAAAACACCCCAATAAACAACTCGTTTATTGAGGCCATTTCAGAACTTAATTCGAGGTTTGTGTGAGCATCTATTATTGCTTTTTCTTCACCTTCACGTTACCCTTTACCACCTACTTGTTTAGTCGGTTTCAGGATATTATCTGCCTCTCTCCCAGAGCTGAATCCGAGACTTGAACTCGGGACCCCTTCATTACGAGTGAAGTGCTCTACCACTGAGCTAATTCAGCAAGCGTTGTCGCCAATACGACTTACTTTCAACTGCAAATATCGCAAATATTTTCAAAGATTGAGCATCGGGTTACGAAAAAATGTAATATTTCCTTAAATTTTTATTAAATTCGCACCAAGAAAGTTTTGCGTTTATTGCACTTCGTAGTGCGTGCGAAGAACTTCTGCAAAGGTTAGTGAGAACAAAATAATAGAAGAATGGTAACATTTATTATCTGTTTAGGACTGCTCGTGGCGGCCTACTTTGGCTATGGTCGTTATTTGGAGCGGGTCTGCGAGGTCAAGGACTCGGCCGAAGTGCCGAGCAAGACTCTCTACGACGGCGTAGATTATCTGCCTATGCCGTTGTGGAAGACATTTATGATTCAACTGCTCAATATCGCTGGCGTAGGCCCTATCTTTGGCGCAATTATGGGTGCTTGCTTTGGCCCTGTGGCATTCATTTGGATTACATTGGGTGGTATCTTCATCGGCGCTATGCACGACTATATTTCGGGTATTATTATCACCCGCAACGATGGCGTGAGTCTGCCCGAGATTGTTGGCCGCTATCTAGGTAGCGGTCTGCGTGACTTTATGCGTGTGATGTCGCTCGTGTTGCTGATTCTTGTCGGAGTCGTATTTATGCGTTCCCCGGCCAGCATTTTGAGCGAGATGGCACCCGTAATACCATATTGGTGGTGGGTAGGTATCATTTTGGTCTATTATTTTATTGCCACAATGTTGCCTATCGACAAACTCATCGGTAAGATTTATCCTCTGTTCGGTGCAGCCCTATTGTTTATGGCTTTAGGATTGGCCGTTGTGCTGTTTGTGGGCGATTATACTATTCCCGAACTTACCTTCTCGTCACTGCGTAACTTCCATCCGCAGGCGGAGTCTATGCCTATCGTGCCGACGCTCTTTATCTCGATTGCTTGTGGTGCTATTTCGGGTTTCCACGCTACGCAGTCGCCGCTTATGGCTCGCTGTCTGAACAACGAGCGCGAGGGTCGAGTGTCGTTCTATGGCGCAATGATTTCGGAGTCTATCATTGCTCTTATCTGGGCGGCTGTTGCTATGGCATTCTTCGGTGGCGTGGAGAACCTCTCTGCGGCATTGGCCGAGAATGGCAATAATGCGGCGTGGGCTGTAAACAACATATCTATCACAACGTTGGGCGTTGTGGGTGGCATCTTGGCAATGTTGGGCGTTGTTGCTGCGCCTATCACTTCGGGCGATACGGCATTCCGCTCGGCTCGTCTGATTGTTGCCGATGTGCTGAAGATTGAGCAGCGCTCTATCCCCAAACGCCTTGCTATCAGCTTGCCGTTGTTTGCTATCGGCACGGTGTTGTTGTTTGTCGATTTCGATATTATTTGGCGCTACTTTGCGTGGTTCAACCAGTCGATGTCGGTTATCACGTTGTGGGTAATCGTCGTATATCTCAAGGAGCATAACCGCAATATATGGGTGGCGTTGCCTGCCGCTGTATTTATGACTTATATATGTACTACGTTTATCTTCACGTCTAACCAATTCATCGGAATGGGTAGCACTCCGCTCTCATATCTTTTGGGTGCTTTGTCGACTCTCGTTATTACGGGATTGATGTGGAAGATGGTAGTTGTGAAAAGGTCAAAAAACTTAATTAAGAAGTAGAGCAAAATGAACAAAATAACCCTTCAACCTACCTCTTCGGGTCTGTGGCACGTCGAGGGTATCGATTGTAGCAGAATCCTGCGCACTTCGCAGAATCTGGAGCGCCAAGACCGCTGGGCCGATGCTTGTGAGTATCGTGCCGAGAAGGTGCAACTGTTGCTTGATGCCGCGGGCGAGGAGTCTGTGCCTCTTGATTGGAACGATGCTTCGTCACGCGCGGCGCTGGAGTTAATCTATGCCTCGGCGATAGACTATTTTTCGATTGACGAGGTCGAGATGGCTACCGCCTTGTGGGAGCGAGTTATTGATTTCGACGAAGAGGACCATCTTCAGGCAACCATTATGCTCGCTTTCTGCTATGTCGAGTTGGAGGATTATGACTGTTTGGAGAGCGTTCTGTCGGATATATCGCCCAAGACGGCAGAGTATTCGTTATTGCAGTTGTGGGCTACTTTTCGCCAGACGGGAGGCGTAGAGCGTGATGCGTTGCGCGACCTGCGTACACGTCACAAGGTGTGGTGGGAGGAGTTTACCGCCGCAGAGCATCCTTTGGATGAGGCCTTCTTGGCCGACAGGCAGAGCGAACGCCCTTCGCATCGTACCGAGGCTCGCGAATTTTGGTTTGCAACGGCTCCTATGTGGGGTCGTAACACCGATTTTATTGAAGCAATATATAAAGCATAACCTAAAATAAATTATGAAAAGATTTCTCACATTAACCTTACTGCTGATATGCGCAGTTGCAGCATCGGCTGCCGATTACAAGTTCGAACGCGAGATAATCTATCGCAGTGTAGATGAATATAGCGCTCAGATGTGCCGTCTGGATGTCGCATCTATCGAGGGCGCACAGGATTTGCCCGTCGTGGTGTGGTTTCACGGCGGTGGCTTGACGGGTGGCAAGAAGGAGATACCCCAGCAGTTGCTCGATGGCCGTTGTGTAGTCGTGGGTGTGGGGTATCGTTTCTCGCCCAAGGTGAGCGTTAGCCAGATTATCGACGATGCGGCGTGCGCCGTTGCGTGGGTATTTGCCAATATCGAGCGCTACGGTGGTAGTAAATCAAAGATATATCTCTCGGGCCACTCGGCAGGAGGCTATCTGGTGAGTATGTTGGGCTTGGATGCTTCGCGATTAAACAAATATTGCTACGATGCCAATATGCTCAAGGGCGTAATCCCGTTCAGCGGTCAGGCTATTACCCATTTCGAGGAGCGTCGTTCACGCGGCATAGCCAACACGCGCCCCGTTATTGATTCGCTCTCACCTCTGTATCACGTTCGAGGTGATGCTGCGCCATTCTTGATGATTACGGGTGACAGAGAATTGGAGATGTTGGGCCGTTATGAGGAGAATGCCTATATGTGGCGTGTATTCCAATTGGTTAAACATCCCGATGCTACGCTCTACGAGTTGGATGGTTATGGCCATAGTATGTGTGAGCCGGCCTATCCTCTGTTACAGCGTTTCATTCGCCAGCACGAAGCAAAGAGTAAAAAACAATAAAGTATAAGTTTATGACAAAAGGTTTGTTAAAATCAGTCAAGTGGTTGATGCCGACATTGGTTGTGTTGGCAGTATTGGCAGTGTTGCCGCAGACGATTTCTGCCAAGCGCTACAATGCCCGCAAGGCCCCCAAAGTAATCTACTCGTACGATGGCCCCAATGTGCGCATCTATTCGAGCGAGGTGACCGACACGTTGCGTATGTTCTTCATTGCCGATACCCATCTGTGGTTGAGCGACGAGCGTGAGGAGCCTTTCCGCCAATATAGCAAGCGTATGGCTTCAGCGTACCACCGCACCAAGCATTTCCAGACGGGTAAGGAGACTAATCCCGAAGCAGCATTTAAGGCTACCGTCGAGTTGGCCAAACAACGTGGTGCCGATGTTATTGCATTGGCTGGAGATATTTTGAGTTATCCCTCGGAGCGAGGTGTGGAGTTTGTGAACGAGGTTTTAGGTGCATCGGGCATACCTTATTATTATACCTGCGGTAATCACGATTGGCACTACGAGGGTATGGAGGGCCATCGCTTGAAGTTGCGTGACGAGTGGCGTGGCAAGCGTCTGATGCCGTTGTTTAGAGATAATAATCCCGCTATCTATGGCGTGGAGATTAAGGGTGTACGCCTTCTCTTTGTCGATAGTTCGACGTATGATATTCTGCCCGAGCAGTTGGAGTTTATGCAGCGCGAGGTTAAGGGAGGCAAGCCATTTATTATGATGCAGCATATCCCTATGTATGCACCTTCGCGCCCCTTCGGCTATGGTATCGGTCATCCCGATTGGGGTGCTGGAACCGATAATGGTTACGAGTTGGAGCGCCGTGAGAAGTGGCCCGAGGAGGGACACCAGCCTATCGACTACGAGTTTTATGATTTGGTGACTACCGCTCCCAACCTGTTGGCAACGTTCGCAGGTCACGTTCATACATTCGGTACCGATATTATCAATGGCCGTCCGCACTTTACTGTCGGCGCAAATTTCCAGGCCGCCTATTACGAGGTGCTTGTAATGCCTATGCCCGAGAAATAAATTTGGTTTAATTATTTCTCTAATTTTTTAAGACCTAATCAATAACTACTAATACCATAGTCTATGAAAAATTTGTTTTTCGGAGCGCTTGTCGCTTTGCTCATTTCGAGTTGTTCATCCACTCCAGAGTCTTATAACATTACTACTGAAGGCGTTGGACCTATAAAGATTGGGATGAATATCAAGGATGTACCAGCAGTTGTAGAGGGCCTCTATGACCATATTGAGGTGGTGACGACTCCTGAATCTTACGATGAAATGAATGATGAAACTATCCCTGCTTACGATACCTACAATTTTATGTTGGGCGAGGAGACGATGTTCTGTACCGACCCATCGTCAGAGGGCGTTATCTCTTCTATAAGAAGTGTTTCGCCGACGCTTTCTTATAACGGTATCTATGCTGGAATGAGTTGCCGAGAGGTGCTTGTGTCACAAAAGGCTAAACTTACTGCCTGGGGAACCTATGCCTCTGGCGAGTTTTATTGTTGTTTCAGTAGCGATGTTCCTAATATCGAGTTTATCGTACCCCTAAATAATGGCGGATTCTTTTCTGATAGCAGTTTCGATAAGTTGTTAAAATTGTCTATAGAAAATAGCGGCGATTCATATGAGAGTTATGAATTGAACATCGCTCCAGAGGATATTCGTGAGGATGCAACAATAACAGAGATACAGATACGATAACTTGGAGGAAGAGGAGTATCTTTATTAAAGATACCTCGCTTCGAGTGTTATACTTAAGAAAACAATAAAGGAGTTCAATCGAACTCCTTTATTGTTTATGGTAATGCGTCCAAATTTATGGAACATAAGTCATCTCTCTTTTACGCTCTATTCTTGATAATCCACTCGGCAATCTGTACGGCGTTCAGGGCTGCGCCCTTCTTAATCTGGTCGGCTACACACCAGAACGCAAGACCATTCTTGCCGCTGATATCCTTACGGATACGACCCACATAAACAGGGTCTTTGCCTGCGATGAAGAGTGGCATAGGATAGACCTTCTCGCTCGGCTCGTCCATCAAAACAATACCCTCACCCTCGGCAAAAGCCTTGCGAGCCTGCTCTACGGTGATATCCTGCTCGGTCTCCACCCAGATGCTCTCCGAGTGAGCGCGCATAACGGGCACACGCACGCAAGTAGCCGATACGGCTATGTCAGAGTGCATAATCTTGCGAGTCTCGTGGTACATCTTCATCTCCTCCTTGGTGTAGTCGTTGTCGGTAAAGACATCGATGTGGGGGATTACGTTGTAGGCCAACTGATAAGCAAACTTATTTACGGTAGGCTCCTCGCCCGCTACAATCTCCTCGTATTGGTGCTTGAGTTCGGCCATAGCCTGCGCACCGCCGCCACTTGCCGACTGATATGTAGCAACGTGTACACGCTTGATGTGCGACAACTTCTCAATAGCGTTCAACGCCACAACCATCTGAATAGTTGTGCAGTTGGGGTTGGCGATAATGCCGCGCGGAGTGTTGAGCGCATCCTCGGGGTTTACCTCGGGCACTACCAAAGGTACATCCTCGTCCATACGGAAAGCCGACGAGTTGTCAATCATCAGCGTGCCGTGCTTTGTAATCGTCTCGGCAAACTCCTTCGAGGTAGATGCACCTGCCGACGTAAGGGCAATATCTACACCCTTGAAATCGTCGTTGTGCTGTAATAACTTAACCTCAATCTCCTTGCCTCGGAATGTGTATTTTGTTCCCGCACTACGCGCCGAGCCGAACAATAGCAACTCGTCAATGGGAAAATCTACTCTCTCATTCAAAATAGTCAGAAACTCCTGACCTACGGCGCCGCTGGCACCTACAATAGCAATCTTCATAATCCTAACTAACCTTATATTTTTTCGTTCTCTTATATTTCACTAATCGAAGAACTCATCGGGCGCACTCTGCTGCTGTACAGCGCCCTCGGTGGGTGCTAACTCCTTCGGGCAGTCATAAGGCTCCCAGCCCTCGGGGCGTGAGAATGTGGCATTGCGACTCAAGCCCAGACTCGGGTCTGCGTAGGCCTTAACCAAGAACTCTCCGACAATCGGCAGCGCCATCACACTACCCTCGGCACTTACGCTCAAGTGTACCGATTGGTCCTCACCGCCGACCCACGAGCCAGCAACGAGCGTAGGCGTAACGCACATAAACCACGCATCGCGGTTTTCGTTCGACGTACCTGTCTTACCGCCAATCTCCATATCCTTCATACCAAACTGCCAAGTCAGACGACCTCCCGTACCTGCCGTAATTACACGCTCCAACATTGTCAGCATAGTATAGGCCGTTTGCTTGTTTACGGCATCCTGCGATTTTGGGATGAAACTTGAAATCAAGTTACCCTGCCTATCCTCGATGCGGGTTACGAATATCGGGTCGATGTGTACACCCTCGTTTACGAATGTCGAGTATGCGCTCACCAACTCAAAGACGTTAGATTCAAAGGCTCCCAAGCACAATGCATAAGCGGGATAGATGTAACTATTAATACCCATATTGTGCAGGAAGTCGGCAACCGTTTCGGGCTGCTTGGCCTGCTTCATAATCCACGCCGAGTAGTTGTTTCGAGAGTTGGCCAAACCCCAATAAAGCGGATGTTGAACACCGTCATACTCCACCTTGCCCGCCTCTTTGGGCGACCAAATACCCGCTGGAGTCTCAATCGAAACGGGTAGGTTGGGCGCATAAGTACAAGGCGTAAGGCCCAATTGGTCAATAGCAAAAGTGTAGATGAAGGGCTTCACCGTCGAGCCAATCTGACGCTTACCCTGCTTTGCCATATCGTATTTGAAGTAGCGGAAGTTGGGGCCTCCGACATAAGCCTTGACGTGTCCCGAACGGGGGTCCATCGCCACAAACGATGCTCGCATAATACGCTTGTGGTGCAGGATTGAGTCGCGAGGTGTCATCACCGTGTCGCGCTCGCCCTTGAACGTGAATACACGCATCTTGCACTTCTCGTCAAACGAAGCGAAAATCTCCTTCTCCTCTTTGCCCTCCTTGCGCATCTCGCGATAGCGGTCGGAATTCTTCATTGCTCGTTTGATTATATTCTCTCGCTCTTCGGGAGTTATGTCCTGGAACAATACGCCTGTGGCTTTCACCTGCCTATCCATACGGGGCTGGATGACTGTCTCCATCTGCTTTTGGATAGCCTCCTCGGCATAACGCTGCATTGCGGGGTTGATGGTGGTATAGATTCTCAAACCGTCGCGGTAGATGTTATACGGAGTGCCGTCGGCCTTCGTATTCTTCAAGCACCAACCATAGAGCGGATTCTCGTCATACTCCTTTACGGCCTGCTCATAATCCCAATCTGTGAGATATTGGCGGCGTGTGGGGCGCTTGGCATTCATCACCTGACGCAACATCTCGCGGAAGTAGGTAGCCTCGCCGCTGTTGTGAGTGATAGGCTTGTAGTTAAGCGTAATGGGGAGCGCCGAGAGCGAATCGCACAAATGGCGTGAGATAGCACCTGCGCTACGCATACGGCTGAGTACCAAGTTACGGCGCGCCACGGCTTTGTCGTAGTTCAAAATAGGCGAATAACGTGTCGGGGCATTGACCACACCGACCAATACTGCCGCCTCCTGAATATTCAACTCCTCGGGCGATTTGCCGAAGAATGTGCTTGAGGCCGACTTTATGCCATAAGCATTTGAGCCGTAACCTACCGTATTGAGGTACATTGCGGCAATCTCCTCTTTGGTGTAGTTGTACTCGAGTTTGATGGCCGTAATCCACTCCTTAAATTTCGACTGTACAAGTTTCATTGTGCGGCCTACCTTGCCTCTGTTGCGGACAGTATCGCGTGGGAAGAGGTTTTTGGCTAACTGCTGTGTTATGGTCGAGCCACCACCTTGCGATTGGTCGCGCAGGGCGATAGTACGAATACCCACGCGGAACAATGACGGGATGTCGATACCCGAGTGGTTACGGAAACGTGCATCCTCTGTCGCGATAAGAGCCGCTACAACGGGTGGTACGACGTGTCCGTCGAGCGTAAGGTGGCGAGTAGAGTCTGCGGGGAACAAATCCTCGTACTGAACGTAAGAGCGATTCTCGATAAAGAATGTACCGATGACGTGGCCATTGTCGCCATAAATCTCTGTGGCGAGGTTGCTTTTGGGGTTTTCCAACTCCTCGAACGAGGGGATACGGCCAAAGACGCCTAGTGCAGCGAGCGTCAGCATCAAAAAGATTAAAACGACGGGCGCCATTGTGACAATCCACATCAACTTTACAACTCGTTTTTTATCCTCAAAAAACTCCTTTAGTCCCATATTTCCTTTCTCCTTTGTCTACTTATTATTATCGTTAGCCCTCGCAAAAACGTAGAGGCCTAAAATCCAACGTACAAAGGTAAGATTTATTTTTGGAAAAATACGCTTTTCTTGCAGACTATATCTCCTTTGGAGATAAATGATAGCGCGAAAGGGCATTAGAAAGGCAGTTCTACACCCGCCGAGATGAAGAAATGGCCCTCGCTCGGACGGTAGAACGATAGTTTTAGAGCCGATGTTGCGGCGGCAGGTTGCTTGAATACGTTTACGTCGAATATAATATCTCCGCCCAACGAATAGAGGTTATGCCAACGGTGGTAGATTCCCGACTCTTGGTCCAATGCTGTCTGTTGATAGCGTGCGACGTCGGCACCTATGTTGAGGCGTATTCGCTTGAAGTACAGTATGCCTTGTATTCCTCCATCGGGATAACATATCGGGAACTGATAATTGAGCGAAGCCGCCATATAGTTGCGATTCTCAATCTGCGAAGAGTTAAAACCTCTCAGTAGCAACATCGAAGATTTGAACGTAAGGGCCGAGAGCGCATCCTGATTTTGGAATCCTCCGATTGAGGTTTGATAGACCATAGCCAGCGTCAGGCTGTTGTGCGCAAAGAATCCAGGAGTGAATATCTTTGAGTATAGGACAAGCAAATCACTGAAATTGTTGTTCGTAGGATTGATGGCGTAAGCAGCCTGTGCGGCAATGCCCCAAGGTGGCGCGAAGTCGCGGTGCGCTTGACGTACGACATCCTGGAAACCTAGCGAGAATGACGTAAGGTGCAAGCCCTCTTGATAGCCAATAGTAGCGACGTTGCTGATACCATCGTCGAAAGATAGTTTGCCTGTGTTGGCAACAAGTCCGTTAGAGTAGTTCCAACCTGCGGAGGCAAGCAACTGACGAGTGTGGTAGCCGCGTTGAAACAAGAGAGGGAATGTTATATCGACTCCTACCGAGTAATATTTACCTCGTTTGGGCGATAGCGGGAACTCAAATTTGTGACTATCGGTGTTGTAGATGTAAATGGGGTAGATATTTTGGCTGCCGCCGTAAGTAGCCTTGAGGCTTATCGTTGGGCCTAAACCGTAATATCGCAATGCCCCCTTCCAGATGCTGCCTTGCGAGGCGTTGTAGCCGTAAGAGAAGAATCCCTGCATCGAAGAGAGCAGGTTTTGCGTCATCACCGTTGCTCCTGCGTTCATACTAATATTACCCTCCTCGCTCAATCCGAATGGGTCGTACGACAGCGGAGCCCAACTGTGAAACTTAAAGAGATTCAAACCTTTGCGGTAGCGTCTTGTCTTTAGCGGTGAGGTCATAGCAGCCGTGTCGGCCTGCGAAATCTTTATCGTGTCCAGATTGATTACATCCCACTTCTCGAAAGGCGGGTTTACCACCTCTTTGGGCGTTGAGGCGTACTCCACCTCCTGCCATATCTTATCCTCGCGTTGGCGGGCAGGAAGATAACCTTGGGAGTCGTACGAAGTAAGTAAAATCTCGCCATTGGCCGCAGGTGTGGCATCAAATGAGCCGTACCGCGAAGTGGTTAATTGATATTCACGTTTGGTGGCTATGTCGTAGCAGTGTATCTCATCACGACCAGAGGCTATTGAGCCATAATAGAGGCGACCATCTTTAGCCCGAAGATTACTCAATGTAATGTAGGCGGGGCGTGTCACAGATTTTATATCGTGCAGAGAATCAATCTCGGCTATCCACATACCCTCATCACCCGTTATGATGCAGTAGAAGGTGCGCGAGAGGTTATCCCACGCCAGCGAATGTATCTCCTGGCCGAAGGGGAGTTCTTTGCTCTGCTCTGCGCCATCTTGCTGGCGATAGTGGAATGAATAGATGCCGTTGGGGTTGTACTCAATCCACGCCAAGCCTCCCGTGTCGTCGGGTGTGGGGTAGAGTATGTTGCTACGACGTTTTATGCTTCGGGGTTTGCTCTTTTCGAGGTCCATATAGCATAATGTCGAGCGTACGCGCTCCTGAAACATTGTACTACGTCTGTACTCGGTCCACCACACTCGCTGCTGATAGGGGTCGTATATGGGGCGTGTGGATACATCACCCGTAAAGCATAGCCGTGTCTCGTGTCCCGTCTGCTCATCGAGTAGAACGAAGCGCGAGGGCTTGCCGAGGTCCTCCTTGAGTAGTAATATCCCTTTGTCTGCGATACTTTGAGGGTGGCTATAAGTCGTGTAACTCTTTATTTGGGGTGTGGCGAGCATCTGACTACTGTTTTGTGGCAGTGGTTGCTGGGCCCAAAAGTCGGTCAGATGGTTAAATGTTTTTTTGAATAGTTGTTTTGATGAGAATCCGAAGAGTCGTTTCATTCGCCACCCTTCCGAAATGATTGTCCACGGATGACGAGGGCCATAGGCTGCCATCTCGTTTGCCATTTGTCGGCCTGCCAATTGATTGCCATAGAGTACCATCTGGTATCCCATTTGATAGTGGTCGGGGATGAAATCGCGGTAAGAGCCGCAGAAAAATTTGTCGCTATTGCGATACTTTGCGGTAATGTCGCCCATAGCACGATACTCCAATGTGAAGCGTGGTTGTCGGCCTCGTCCGAATGATGATGCTTGAGTCTCGAACAGCGTGGCATCGCCCTCCATCATCCATAGTGGCATAAATACGAGTCCTATGGTCGAACTCTGCTGGCCGAGTATGTAGGAGAGTGCCTTTACGAAACCTACGTTGAGGTTGTTGTATTGTGCGGCGTGACGATATTCGTGAGCCACCAACTGCTTGAGCCAGGGCATCGAGTAGCCGTCAATCGAGGGCGAGGAGAGGAATTCGACACGCTTCGGCAGCCACATCACAAGTCCGTTTGACTTCATATTCTCGGGATGAATGACAAACGGCAGGTCGAGCGCAGGGAGTTTGTATCCGTAGGATATGTAGGGGTTGAGTCGGTCGGCGTAAAAGAGCGTAGTATGACCTATCTGTGATGCGCTTTTGGGATAAATAACCTCGACATTTGGTGTCGAGCCCTTCATCCACTTTAGGCCGAGCGGGTCAGCACCCCAACTGTAATATTGGGCTGATGCATCTCGTGCCGCCACAATGGCCAGCACTGTCAATGTGAGATATTTTAATACTCTATTGAGCACCATAACTCTAAACGAGAAGATTTAACCTCCCGCTTTCTTGCATTTGTAACCTGCTGCTATCAATAACTCTACCACGCGGTCACGATGGTCTCCTTGAACTATAATCTCGCCATCTTTGACCGAGCCTCCCACTCCGCAACGGCTCTTGAGCATTCGTCCGAGTGCAGCGCAATCCTCCTCCGTGCCGACAAAACCTTTGATGAGTGTCACCACCTTGCCGCCACGTTGTTTGCGGTCGAGCCACACTTTCAGGTTCTGTTTTTCGGGAGGCAGAGTCTCTGCTTCGGGCTCTGTGTCGGTCTGATATTCAAAGTCGGGATTTGTCGAATAGACCATTCCCAGACGCTGTTTCCAATCGTTCATTGTTGTAATGATTATGCGCAAGTGTGGCCCAAAGTTGAGCCATTCTTGCAAAAAAGTATTCTCTTTGCACGACGCTCGCTGTAAAACGTCGCCTAAATGTTTGGTGCAAAGTTACTATTTTTATATCTTTACAACAAATTATGAAACGTACAACGGTTGAAAAATTAAAGAACGAAGCCTTTGCGCGTTGTCGATGCGAGGGTAATTACTCCCTGCCGCAGACCGTAGATGACGGGCGACGTTTGGTGAGAGTATTTGTCGAGGGTTACGAAGATGTGGCCTTCTGGCGTGGTATTTTCGACCATTTCGATAATCCCTATCTGCGTTTCGAAATATCTGTTCCTACGCGCGAGGATTTGCCGAAGGGTAAAAAAATCTTGATGTCGATGATTCCTCAATCGGGCGAAGAGTTGCTACTTTGTGTCGATTCCGATTTTGACTATCTCTTTGATGGACGCACCGAGCAGTCGGCCGAGATTCTCGCTGCACCTTATATGTTTCATACCTACACCTACGCTACGGAGAACTATCTCTGCTATGCTCCCTCATTGCACAATGTATGTGTAAAGGCGACCAAGAACGATAGCCATATATTCGATTTTGTAACCTTTATGCGCGACTATTCGCGAGCGATATATCCCGTGTTCTTGTGGTATGCTTACTCTGCGCAGTTGGGTAGCGAGTCGGTCTTGCCGTTAGTGGATTTCAAAAATACGGTGCGACTCGGATTTTTGGAGTTGGAGCGTAACGGCGCCGACACTATAGCGTGGCTGTGCCGTAACGTGACGCGCAAAGTTACTCGTCTGGAGAACGAAAATCCCCGTATGGCCGAACGTATAGAGGCCTTTGCCGAGGAACTGCGAGCCAAGGGCGTGACGGAGGATAATACCTATCTGTTTATGCACGGCCACACGCTGATGGATAATGTGGTGATGGTGTTGCTCAATACGGTTTGTGACCGCCTGCGTCAGATGTCGGTTGCCAAGATTAACTCCTCGAACAAACAGGGTCTGTCGCTGCGCAACGAGATGAGTAATTATATGAACTCCCTGCGCTCAATACGCGATGTGCTGCTCGATAACGAAAACTACACTTCGTGCCCGCTATACACCAACCTAAAGGCCGATATCCAAAACTATATTGACCATACGGTAGAGCGTATGAAGCGAGAAAGAGATAATGTAAAAATAGTTAATAAATAAGATTGGTTACCCAACCTGCGGTAGTGCTTTTTAGGAGCCACTTTTAGTGGCGACCAAAGCCCCTGCCTGAGGCGGGGGTTGGGGGTGGGTCAGACTTGTAAATGCGGCTAAAGGCCGCAATGTATGCATAAAGCAAGCAGACAGCCTTAATCATAGGGTAATACGGTATTGAAGCACCATAAATAAATCCGAGATTCATTACGAATCTCGGATTTATTTTTCGGCGTATATCCTTAATCCTATTAGATAGCCTTTGTATCGTAAAGAATCTGGTTAACCTTGCGAACGGCAGCGGCAGAAGCCTCGAACTGAGCCTGCTCCTCCTTTGTAAGGTCAATCTTAACAATCTTCTCGATACCCTTGCGGCCAACAACTACGGGAACACCAATCATAATGTCCTCCTGACCATACTCACCCTCGAGGTAAGCACCGCAGGGGATGATACGCTTCTGGTCACCCAAGATAGACTCTACAACAGATGCTGCAGCAGCACCGGGAGCATACCAAGCCGATGTGCCCAAAAGACCTGTCAATGTAGCACCACCTACCATAGTGTCAGCAGCAACCTGTGCCAACTTCTTCTTTGAAAGGAACTGTGATGCAGGAACACCCTTGATAGTAGCCTTTGATGTCAAAGGAATCATAGTTGTATCGCCGTGACCACCGATAACCATACCGTCAACGTCGTGGATGTTAGCGTTAGCAGCCTTTGCCAAGTAGCAACGGAAACGTGAAGAATCCAATGCGCCACCCATACCGATTACGCGATTCTTGGGAAGACCTGTTGACTTCAAAGTAAGGTATGCCATTGTATCCATAGGGTTAGATACAATTACGAAAATAGCGCGGGGTGAGTAAGCCAAAGCCTGTGAAACAACGCTCTTTACGATGTTAGCGTTTGTGCCAATC
>JAZOVT010000007.1:0-11906 GCA_045658845.1 Alistipes sp. | reverse complement strand
GTGCTTCTTCTCCATACCGAAGTCGTAGCAACGGTGTGTTACGAACATATCAAACTCCTCGAAACTGCCCTCGTCCAAGAGCATCTGAATACGCTCACGCGCTGTGTACTTACCCTTTGCGTGCTGCTTCTCGATAGCCTTCTCACCGCCACCCATACGGGCAATCTCGCGGTTCTCAATCAATTTGGCTACCTGCTGTTTTTGAATTTCGCTCATAAATGTGCTAAATATTTATTAGTTGATTATTTGTTCTTGTCCTCACACAACTCTGTCAAAATACCCTGAGTTGATTTAGGGTGAAGGAATGCGATTGAAAGGCCCTCGGCACCATTGCGGGGAGTCTTGTCGATAAGACGTACACCGTGCTGCTCGGCATCAGCCAACTGCTCCTCGATATTCTCGCAAGCGAGTGCTACGTGGTGAACACCAATACCGCGAGTCTCGATAAACTTAGCGATTGTAGAATCCTCTGAAGTAGGCTCCAACAACTCAATCTTTGTCTGGCCTAACTTAAAAAATGCTGTCTTAACCTTCTGCTCGGCTACCTCCTCGATAGCATAACACTTAAGACCCAATACATTCTCCCAATAGGGAATAGCCTCCTCGAGACTCTTCACAGCAATACCAAGATGCTCAATGTGTGAAACTTTCATAATTGTTAATTTTGTTTTTTGTAAATATTTTTGTGTATGTATGATTCGCAAATTTGCTAATGCACAAAACTCCACAAAGGTACAAGTAAAATCTCAAATTATGAAATATTACAGCAAGTTTATCTCTAAAAAAACATAAATTATAATAGTATTTTATTGTTTTCACCGCTTTTGGACATTCATTGAGATTGATACTTCAAAAAAGGTTTGTTTCTTTGCGCGAAAGTTGCTAATTTCGCTCCCGACAAACTAACCCGACACTGATATGAGAAAGTTTTTAAGCGTTTTGATTGCGGTCATTGGCGCGGCTACTTTAGCCAATGCACAAAGCGTCATAACAGGAGAAGTTGCCCCCGACCTAAAGGTTAAGCAGTGGCTTATGGACCTGCAACCCGAAGAGGCCGACTACACCTGTATCGTATTCTATCATTCGGAGAGTCCGCAGTGTCGAAAATGGTTGGGACGTGTAAAGAGTTTAACACAGAGTGTTGAGGCGAAAATCAATGTCATCATACTGACAAAAGAGAAGTATGGCGACGCGGGTGTCACGCTGACCGAGCATTTGGGTGCCAACACCTGCGTAGCATTTGATGACGAAGGGCGTTCGTTCCGCAATTATGGTGTAAAATTCATACCTTTTTGCGTCATCTGCAACAAGAAGCGTATCGCTTTATGGTGCGGTCACGCAGGAGGACTTACACAACAGACTTTAGAGAAGATTGTAAACACAAAAACAAATAAAAAGATATGGCTTTTACCAAAATAGAGCATTACGAAAAAGAGTACCTTGATGCGCATCACGACAGTGCACTGAATGTTACTCAAGGGGTTGAAGACCAGCCCATCGTAAATCCATACTTCAAGCGCAAGCGTCGTCGTGCGCTCACAACCGACGAATATGTTGAGGGCATTTTGAATGGCAACATCACTATTCTCTCACAAGCCATTACACTTATCGAGAGCAACAACCACGAGCATTACGCCCAAGCACAGGAGATTATCGAGCGTTGTTTACCTCACGCAGGTCGTTCGGTACGCATTGGTATCACGGGTGTACCAGGTGCGGGTAAATCGACCTTCATAGAGGCTATCGGCGGTATGGTTGCATCACTCAAACACCGCTTGGCAGTATTGGCCATTGACCCAAGTTCGGAGCGTAGTGGAGGTTCAATTTTGGGCGACAAAACCCGAATGGAGAGCATCTCATCCAATCCCGACATCTTCATACGCCCTTCACCCTCGGCAGGCTCATTGGGCGGTGTAGCCCGCAAGACACGCGAAACAATTGTTTTGTGCGAGGCTGCAGGATATGATGTAATATTCATAGAAACAGTCGGTGTTGGACAATCCGAGACTGCCGTACACTCGATGGTCGATATGTTTATGATGTTGCAGATTTCGGGCGCAGGCGATGAGTTGCAGGGCATAAAGCGAGGCATTATGGAGATGGCCGATATGATGGTCATCACAAAGGCCGACGGAGAGAACGTTCACAAAGCCGAATTAGCGAAAGTACAGTATCAAGGAGCATTGAAACTATTCCCTCTTCCCGAATCAGAATGGCGTCCTAAGGTATACACCTGCTCATCGGTTGAAAAGAGCGGATTAGAGGAGGTATGGAAAGGTGTAGAAGAGTATTTAGACCATATCGAGGCCAATGGATATTACACAGCCAACCGCAACCGCCAAAATAAATATTGGATGTACGAAAGTATCAACGAGGTTTTGAAGAGTAGTTTTTATCAAAATCCCTTGATAGCCGACCGCATTGAAGAGGTTGAGCAAAGAGTTCTCTCGGCCAAGCAGAGTTCATTCATTGCGGCAAAAGAGTTGTTGGATTTATACTTCGGTCAAAAAACTTCAGATTACAATATGTAAGAGGGCAACAAACACCCTATTATGCAACAAAACGGACTATTTATGCAAAATAAATGGCCCGTTTTGCAATTTTATTAAAAAATTTATATTAATTTTGAAAATCAAAATTGACACAAAACGAATAGATAATAAAAAATTGTTATTATGAGCAGAGTAAAATTCTACCGAGGAGGTGATTTACCTTTGGAGATGCACAAAGTTCGCGTCGTGCAAAAACTCCACCTCGTACCCATCGAGCGCCGTATAGAGGCTATGAAAGAGGCCGGCTTCAATACATTCCGTTTAAGTACTCGTGACGTATTCTTGGATATGCTTACCGATAGTGGAACAAACGCTATGAGCGACAATCAGTTGGCTGCAATGATGCACGCCGACGACGCTTACGCTGGTTCACAGTCATTCGAGCGTTTACAGAAGGCCGTTGAAGATGTTTTGGGCAAGAAATATTTGCTACCCGTACACCAGGGCCGTGCTGCCGAGAACGTTATCTGCCGCTCGTTTGTAAAGCCTGGTCACGTTGTTCCGATGAACTATCACTTTACAACTACTCTTGCCCACATCAATGAGTGCGGAGGTCGCGTTGTAGAGTTGTTGCACGATCACGCTTTGGAACTCAAGTCAGACCACCCGTTCAAGGGTAATATGGATATCGAGAAGTTGGAGAAGTGCATCCAGGAGGTAGGCGTGGAGAATATCCCCTTCATCCGTATGGAGGCTTCGACAAACCTTATCGGTGGACAGCCTTTCTCGTTGGCTAACTTGATGGATGTACGTCGCATTGCCGACAAATATAATATTATGTTGGTACTCGATGCCAGCCTTATGGGCGAGAACGCCTACCTCATCAAGCAGCGCGAGGATAAGTGGAAGGAGAACTCGTTGGGCGAGATTTTGAAGATGATGACAGGGCTGGCCGATTTGGTTTACTTCTCGGCTCGTAAACTCTCGTCTTCTCGTGGTGGTGGTATCTGCACCAACCAGCGTGCATTGTACGCCAAGATGGAGGCTATGATTCCTCTATTCGAGGGATTCCTCACATATGGTGGTATATCTGTTCGCGAGATTGAGGCTATGACCGTAGGTTTGTACGAGACATTGGACGAGACGATGATTAGCCAGAGCCCCAACTTCATCAAATACTTGGTTGAGGAGTTGGAGAAGCGCGGTGTGCCTATGGTAACGCCCGCAGGTGTATTGGGAGCACACATCGATGCTATGAAGTTCTGCGAGCATATCCCACAGGAGGAGTATCCCGCAGGTGCATTGGCTGCTGCATTGTATATCTGCTCGGGTATTCGCGGTATGGAGCGAGGTACAGTATCGAGCGTACGCGACGAAGAGGGCAAGGAGATTTTGGCAGACGTAGAGTTGTTGCGTTTGGCTGTTCCTCGCCGAGTATTTACACTCTCGCAGATTAACTACGTTATCGACCGTATCGACTGGTTGTGGCACAACCGTAAGTTGATTGGCGGTTTGAAGTTCTGCTATGAGCCTCCTGTACTCCGATTCTTTATGGGCGGTTTGGAGCCTACATCTAATTGGCCACACCGCTTGATGGAGAAGTTCCGCAAGGATTTCGGCGATAGTTTGTAGTCAAGAGATACAAAACAAAGATAAAGCAGGGTTTTAGCCCTGCTTTATTTGTATGCGTATAACACAACATTTTCTTCATTTCTAATAATCTCGTCCAATATTGCCATCGAACGCCGTGACAACACCGGACAGCCCCAACTGCCTATGGTCGGCATTGGCCATATAGGGAATGAGGTTGTATGCTTCCATCCGTGCAAGACTATACAACGCTCGCGCATAGCCGAATTACTCTCATCCAAGCCATCCAAACGATAAGCAATGCCATAACGTCCAACATATCGTTCTGCCACGAGCGCACGGCCAACAGATGAGAGATGAGAATCTGCGACATTCGACGTCGTAGCATAGGCACTATATCGCAGACTACACTCCTGACCACTACCGTGCGAGGCGACAAAAGCCCGCTCTACCCTATTCTCCGCGTAGTTCCACACAACAAAACGCCTGCGGCCCGAATGTATGGACAAATCCCACAAAAGAGCAATACGGGAATTGTAGCCATTGGCTGTACAAAACTCCTTCAACTCGGCTGCTCGACGGCGAAATTGCTCGGTATTCATTACTTAAGTTCGTTAATAAGTTTCTCGGCCAATGCGGGCATACCCTCTGCCGCACGAGCCTTGATGTGTGTCAATGGGTTACGAATCATCGCAACGTCGGGATTGCCGGGGTCCACAACATATACAGGCACTCCAGCACGCGCATAGCGCACCAATGAAGCCGCAGGATAGACCGCCAATGATGTACCCACGACAATCATCACATCAGCAGATGCTGCAATGCGTGTCGCCGCATCGAACATAGGCACCGACTCTCCAAAAAAGACGATATGCGGACGCAACAACGCCCCATCATCTGCTCTGGCATCCAGCGTCTGCTCCCACCCCTCGATAGGCACAATGAGTTCAGGATTGCGCTCGCTGCGCAGTTTCACCAACTCGCCGTGCAGGTGAGTCACTCGCGTTGAACCTGCTCGTTCGTGGAGATTATCGACATTCTGCGTCACCACCTCGACATCGAAATGTTGTTCCAACTCGGCAATAGCCCGATGGGCAGCATTAGGCTCTACTGAAAACAGTTCTCGGCGACGAATATTATAAAACTCAATCACCTGGGCGCGATTACGCACCAAAGCCTCAGGCGTACACACATCCTCGATACGATAATTTGCCCACAGGCCATCCGAATCACGAAACGTTGAGATACCGCTATCGGCACTAACGCCCGCACCTGTAAAAACAACTATCTTTGTCATACGTTAATACTCTAATTTTCTTTTTCGTTTGGCGCGTAATTCGCGCTCAAGGGCTAAATCCCTATACCATCTAATATTACGCATCCAACGCCACAAGCAGTATGCACTATATCCAAATGAAAGAATTATCAAGATGCCGAAAAGCCACACCTCCACATCCATTGACAACGTGCCTAAAATAATTTTTTTTGTTAGAAAAAACACGAACATCGCACACATCATCCCCAGCAACAGCCCCAAATTCTTAAAACGGCGACTTGGTAACTGTTTATCAACCACACCAACAAATGCAACGACCAAGAAACTGAAAGCAAAATCGGCCCAATGTGGAATATCAAAACCTGCGTGACGCACCACAATACGAATTGCCCACAACGCTACCATATAAAGGATGACAGCCGAGTTACGCATCGAGCGACGGAACGAGAGAGATTTCACCTCGCCCACGCGGACTTTATTTCCTATTCTTATTAATCGTAATCCCATAACAGAATTTTCTAACTAATATTCCAACTTCTTTTTGCGTTTGGCTCTTAGTTCGCGTTGCAGGGCAATCTCCTTATACCACAATACTCTACGACGCCAACAATACAAGCAATAGAGGCCAAAGCCCAAACAGATAAGCATCATACCGACCAAAATCCAAAGTCCTGACTCAATAGCAATTTTGCCCGATACAACTCCCCCAACGCCAATACACGCAGGGCCAAAAGCCATAAATGTAAACATCAAGAACATATTCTTGTTTTTGCGTGTCGGCAACTGCTTATCTATAATTCCTATAAATGACACATTAATAGTTGAAAAAACCAAACCAACCCACTCTGGAATATCGTCCAATATGCGGCCCAATATCACAAAAGCAACCCACAACGCTACCACATACAGGATGACAGCCGAGTTGCGCATCGAGCGACGGAACGAGAGGGATTTTACCTCGCCAACACTCACACGATTTCCTATTCTTACTAATCTTAAACCCATAATACAATATAAATTATTTTTCTGCTCCCCTCTGACGAGCCTCTTGCAGTTGGGCCTTGCGAGCCAAACTATATCGTTTCCATTTCAAGGCGCAAACAACTCCATAAAATACAACTACTCCGCCCAAGGCTAACAATATAGTGGCAACATTAGCATACCCTTCGCTATCAACCACACGGGCACAAAAGAGCAGTATAACACCCAACGAAGGCATCAAGAACGACAATGCACGCCAACGCTTACGCGGAATCATTCGCCAAAACTCTACGACAACGCCCGCAATAAATAGTGCAACACCCACTAAATTCAGGGCGAGAACGGTTATCGAATCGTGCAAATCGAAATAACCTGCCACACCATTAACTACGGCCAACATCAAAATGGCTGTGGCCAAAATACGATTACGAAGTCTTACTTGAGGATGACGCTCTTGAGGATTATAATTTGCCATACTATTAAGGGTTTAAGATATTATTTCACCCTTAAAGTTAAGCATAATTATCGAAATATCCTACTCTTCGCCTTGCCAATGCTTAAACTTATAACGAGCAAATGCTATTACCAAGCCTATGACTGCAAATATTGCCAGGATAACCATTCGTGCCTCACTGCCGATTTCCAAAGCCTCACCCTTGCAACTCTTGACTATAAGGACCAACAGGAAAGCCAATCCACCACCTACTAATACGGCAGTTGCACCATTCTGCCACTGTCGCCAAAAGTATCGCGCACCCTTACGCCACATATGTATATTCTCCAAGATAAACAATAGCACCGTCAGAGGCAACAGAATCCACGTAAATACTTTATCCAACATAATAATAGCCTCGCTGTGCGCCCACTGCGCATCGGACATACGCTGGACGTAATCTATCACCAAAGAGGCAAACAACAGCCCCATCCAAACTGTCTTAAACCACTTTTTATTAAACTCACCCATAAGATTAGCGATTAATAAGATTAACAATCCTCAAAGCGATTGAAACCACAAACACAACAAAAACACCACACATCGTTCACACACTTATTTAATTTCGTTATCAACCTTATCCTGCGACTCCTCTTTGGCTTTCTTCAACCTTCCGCTGCGTCGCAGGGCATCTGCAATTATCCATTGCAGTTGCCCATTGATGCTGCGAAACTCATCGTCTGCCCACCGCTCCAATGCATCCATCGTAGCGGCATCGACACGCAGTACAAAACTTTTATTTTCGTTTTTCTTTGCCATTACATTATATTAATGGTGCATAGTACCTGCATTCACTACGGGCTGTGCCGACTCATCGGCACACAACACTACCAACATATTGGTAACCATAGCCGCCTTGCGCTCGTCATCCAACTCCACGACCTCGTCAGTCGACAACTTATCCAACGCCATCTTAACCATCGAAACAGCACCCTCGACAATCTTTTCACGAGCGGCGATGATAGCATCGGCCTGCTGACGACGCAACATAACGGCTGCAATTTCGGGAGCATAAGCCAAATAGTTGATACGAGCCTCTACAACCTCGATACCGGCGATAGCCAAACGCTCCGACAAGCGCTCCTCCAGAAGGTTGTTAATCTCCTCGCTACTACTGCGGAGTGTAACCTCCTCATCCTCGCCCGACAAATTATTGTCGTAAGCATAGCAACCTGCTACCTGACGCAAAGCCGCATCGCTCTGTACCGATACAAAATTCTCCAACATACGCATACGGCTGCTCTGTGTTACCATACCCGAACTATCGGCTGTAGCATCGATGTCGAAAACCGAGCGATAAATCTCATCTCGCTTCAAACGCCAAACAAGCACCAAACCAATCATAATGGGGTTACCCGACTTGTCATTCACCTTGATAGGCTCAGCATTAAGGTTACGCGCACGCAACGATATATTCTTCGATGACATCAGGAAATTAACCCACCAGAAACCAGTATTGTAGAACGAGCCACGATACTTACCAAAGAAGGTCAATACGCGGGCCTCATTAGGCTCCAACAAGAGAAAACCTTTGCAGGCAATTAAAGCAAGGAGCAAGACTACGATACCGCCAGCAACAAGTATCGCCCCAGGCATAACAGGAGCCTCGGCACCCTTTACAATCATAACAACGCCAGCCGCAATAGCCGCCAAAATCAAAACCAATGCTACAAAACCATTGATTTTCCAACCTGTGTACTCAAAATTCTTGTTTTCCATAAAGCAAATAGTATTTAGTTTGACATTAATTAATTTTTCGATTTTCGTTTTAATATCATTTTGATATCACAAAGATATGTACAAAATTTTTAATCATGCAAATTTTTCACAACATTTTTTGATATTTTTTATCACTTTAAGGTATTTTTCGGCAGAAAAACAGTAAATTTACGCAACAAAACAGATTAACCATGAAAAAAATTACTACACTACTTTTTACAGCTCTGCTGTTCTGTATGGCATCGTGTAACGAGCCTACACACATTCGCATAATGAGTTACAACGTACGCAACTGCACTGGTTTGGACAATAAAACCGACTACCAGCGCATTGCCAACATCATCAAGGCTGCCGAGTGCGAAGCGGTAGCAATTCAGGAGTTAGACAGTATGACAACTCGTTATGAAGGTCAAGATATGTTAAAAAATTTAGCAGACCTTACGGGAATGTATCCGACATTCGCCCCCTCAATTGATTACATGGGCGGAAAGTACGGTATTGGAATGTTGACCAAAGAGAAGCCATTGTCACACCGCCGTGTAGCACTACCCTGCCGCTCGGAACCTCGTTCGTTGCAGATTGTCGAGTTGGAGAAGTATTATTACTGTTGTACGCACCTATCATTGCACGCCGAGGACCGCGAGACATCAATAGGCATTATCGTCGATGAGTTATCGAAGTTGGATAAGCCCGTGATTATTGCAGGTGACTTCAATGCTGAACCAGAGGAGAAATCAATGCAGGAGATGGCAAAACACTTCCAGATTTTCGAGAAGAACACACCCTATACATTCCCTGCTAATGAGCCTAACATCGAGATTGATTACATTGCACTATACAGCGATAAGGGTGCAACAGCCGAGGTTAATGAGCATACTGTAATAGAGGCTAAAGTAGAGTCAGACCACCGCCCACTTGTTGCAGACATAACACTTTACAAATAGTTACCAATGAGATACACACTTTCAATTGTTGCTACACTTTGCCTATTGGGATTTTCGTCTTGCAATAACATTGAGCAAGCCGCCGACTCTCCGATTGCTCCAAAACCGAGGAAGGCAATACGCCTTATGACATACAACGTGGGGGCGATATGCAAATATATTGACGATGAGTTTACAAAGGAGGATAACGTACAATTATTGGCTGACATAATCAAGGAATCTCGCGCGGATGTCGTTGCCTTACAAGAACTCGACAGTTGCAACACTCGCAACAACTACTTCCAATTAAAGTCCATCGCTGAATCTTGCGGCACAGAGTGGAACTACTATTATGGGCCAGCCATTGATTACAAAGGTGGCAAGTACGGCACAGGCGTAATGGGCAAGGAGAAAAAAATCCTCAAAATGCTGCACATACCAATCCCCGTCAAGGAGAAGAGTGAGCCGCGTGTAGTGACCATTGTGGAGTACAAGAATTATGTTATGGCCTGCACCCATCTCAATGGAGGGCAACCAGCACAAGTAGAGTACCTTAGCGCAGAGGTCAAGAGGCTTTACGGAGAGTCAAAAAAGCCCGTTTTCTTGGGAGGTGATATGAATGCATTCCCCGAGAGTGAGATGATGGCCGAGTTCTGCAAAAATTGGACTATCATTTCACAAACCGCAAGCGGGACAACGGTTGAGAATAGCAAAAAGCCTTGCATCGACTATATACTACAACTCAACAACGGCGCAAGGCCTGCCAAGGTTCTCAATTCTGCCGTTATCAAAGAGGCTAATGCCGGCAATATGAAGAAGGCTTCAGACCACTACGCAGTGTATGTAGATGTGAAATTATAGAGCAACATAACTCTCGCATCAATTGTTATCACCCCAAAGAGTCAATCGAACTTTTTGGGGTGTATTTACATAAAAAGCGCCCCAAAAACTTGTATAAGAGAAAAAAGTTATATATCTTTGCCCCACGAAAAAGGAATAGTTCTTAAAAGAGCCTCGCGACAAGAGGTTTTTTAACTAAAAAACGGGATGTAGCGCAGTCCGGTTAGCGCACCTGCTTTGGGAGCAGGGGGTCCCAGGTTCGAATCCTGGTATCCCGACTTTGAATTTCGATTTTAGCATATTAAGCATCGGGATGTAGCGCAGTCCGGTTAGCGCACCAGCTTCGGGAGTTGGGGGTCACAGGTTCGAATCCTGTTATCCCGACAGATGTAAAAAAAGCAGAACTTTAGGTTCTGCTTTTATGTTTTGTTTGGGATTGTAGTTAGTATGTAAACACCCTACTACATCCCAAACAAAACAAGGCTCTGCCTCTATCCATCCTTGGGTAACAGATTCTCACAAAAGGCAGGTTGCGAGGCGAAAATTATATTAAATTTTTCAAAGGTCGCCTCGCTTCGGCTTCGCCGTTCAAATCCTGTTATCCCGACAGATGTAAAAAAGCAGAACTTTAGGTTCTGCTTTTATGTTTTTGCACTCGGCCCATTCCTCTAAAACAGCGCCAACGCGAAGCCCGAAATAATATAGACAGCAATCCATCCTACGGCAAACAACGCAAAGCCCTTACCACCCTTCAAATTCGTCGCTACCGAGAAAGCATAATAGGTCCAAGCGAAGTACCACACCGAGAATATTGACGAAACAAGGCCTACTAATGCGAGTGTACCTTGATACTGCATAACCGTAGCGAGGCTTCCCTCTGTAAGCAGAGCCATAACGCTACGCACCATAGGGATAGCAAATATAAGGGTAGATATATCAAACGGCAAGCGTGCAAACAGATTATACGATGCAACATCCCAAAAGCGAATCTTCGAACGCGAGGCAGCCACACCAATCAGATAAAACATCACACTACCCAATAGCCACGCAACGATTTGGCGCAACGTCGCAGCCCACAATCTGTCGTTAAGATAATTCAACTGCGTGAGCGAGGTCAGGCGCAGTCCCATTTGCCAAAAATATATAGATATCAGTATCAAAAAGGCAATACCCCAGCATATAGCCGTGCGCAGGGTCATAACTTTGAATGGATTTATAAACTTTTTCATAGTTCTCCGATTTTATGATTTTACACTTTGTTCAACAACTCACTTTTACTCAAAGTTGCACCTTTTCCAACGCCTCAATAATGTCGTCAAGACGATTCCTCACCGTAGGATAACTCACCTGCAACTTAACGGCCATCTCCTTCAACGAGCCGCCACACATTATATAATCCTGCACAAATTGCAAATCATCCTCCGAGAGGCGCATCAAGGCTGGCAATTTATAGTCTCCCTCGATTTTCGTGCCGCAACCCGAACAGTGCATCGTATGCACCTTCAGCCCACCCCCGCACGCAGGGCAAATCTTTGGTAATCGTTTTTGTGTCTGCATAATCTTTATCCGTTTAGCATTATCAAACAATTAAT
>JAZOVT010000006.1:0-30289 GCA_045658845.1 Alistipes sp. | reverse complement strand
CGCGAGTTGGCTTTGGAGTTGAGCGAGCGCATCGAGAAGGCTTATGCCAACGAACTTATCAACGTGAGTGTTCGTCAGGGTCAGGCCGATACCGTTAATACCTTCGCTTCACTTCAGGCTAACGGTACGCACATCATCTCTATGAATATGCGTTTCGTTAAGAAGACCGAGCGTGACTTGGCTTTGACCGAGATTGGTGATGGCATCCGTAAGATTTTCGACGAATACTCTATTATCCGTAAATATACCGTAACCGAAGGTGGTGGCGGCGGAATGGGTGGTAAGACATCTGTTGATATCGAGATTTATGGTTATGATTTCGATGCTTCGGATGCTTTGGCCGAGCAGGTAGCCCAGATGTTCCGTTCGATGGAGGGTTGCTCGGAGGTTACCATCTCGCGTGATGAGTATACTCCAGAGTATCACGTTGATTTCGATTTGGATAAGTTGGCACGTTGCGGTTTGGATGTAACCACTGCATCGGCATATCTTCGTAACCGTATCAACGGTTCTGTTACCTCGTTCTATCGTGAGGATGGTGATGAGTACGATATCCGTGTGCGTTACGACCGCAAGTTCCGTGAGTCTATCGAGGATATCGAGAATATCACACTCTACAACCAGATGGGACAGGGTATCAAGATTCGCGACGTAGGTGTCGTTAAGGAGGCTGCTACTCCCCCGTCAATCACTCGTAAGAATCGTGAGCGTTATGTAACCGTGTCGGGAGTTGTTGCTTCGGGTTATGCATTGAGTGATATTGTTGCTGAGGCACAGGCCAAGATGGAGGAAATCACTATGCCCGCAGGCTTTATGTGGCAGATTGGTGGTACATACGAGGACCAGCAGGAGACCTTCGGCGATTTGATTCTTTTGATGGCCTTGATGGTTGTCCTTGTGTTCGTGATTATGGCATCGCAGTTTGAGTCATTGACCTATCCGTTTGTTATTATGTTCTCATTGCCGTTTGCGGTTGTGGGTGTTATCATCGGATTGGCCATTACAGGTACTCCTCTTAATATTATGTCGTTGCTCGGAATATTGATGCTTATCGGTATTGTGGTGAACAACGGTATCGTGTTGGTGGATTACACTATCCTTTGCCGTGAGCGTGGTATGAATATTATGGATGCTGTTGTAACATCAGGTCGTAGCCGTCTTCGTCCTATCTTGATGACCACTTTGACCACTGTGTTGGGTATGATTCCTATGGCAGTAGGTAATGGTGTAGGTGCCGAGATGTGGAACTCGCTTGGTATGTCGGTTGCTTGGGGATTGTCGTTCTCGACTTTGATTACCTTGATTCTTATCCCGACACTCTTCGCAGCCTTTGCTACACGAGGTGAGAAGCGTCGTGCAAAGCAGGCGCTTAAGATGCAACAACAAAACTAACATTTTGAGAGTATGAAAGCAGTATTTATGGCTTGTAACCAGTCTATGTACGACGCGGTTATGGATATAATGAAAGATATGGAGTTGCGAGGCTTTACAGGCTGGGAGGAACTCATCGGACAGGGTTCAAACGATGGTGAGCCTCACTTGGGTAACCACGCTTGGCCTACGATGAATTCAGCGCTTATCTCTGTTATGGAGGATGATAAGGCTGCGGAGTTCCTCAAGCGCTTAAAGCAACTCGATGAGGCTAATGACAAGCAGGGTCTTCGTGCCTTTGCTTGGTCGGTGACCGACTTAATTTAACCGCAGTGGGGCGTGGAGTTGCTATGCTCCGCGACAAATTGCAGTTAGTTATTTCTTCATAATTTTAGGTGGAGGTCCGCTCGATAGCAATGTCGGGCGGACCTTTTTTTGCCTGTGGCACAACGCGTAGCGAGTGACGGATTAATCTTTACAATAAATTTTTGACAACGTCACCAATTTTCCCTCCATTTAGTTTTTTTGTGCCACTTTTTGATTGCAATTAAAAGAAATCACTATATTTGCAACCAATGAGATACATTGTTTACATATCGCCGCCACCGCCCGCCTCATTTGCTAACTCGCTGATGGGGGGGGTAGTTACGCGCCTTTATATAAACTAATACTTTAAGAGATAACCGCTTTTTTTTGTTGCGGCTATCTCTTTTTTGTTGTATATGTTGAATAATTAAATAATAAGAAACTATGGAGAAACTTCAGTACATCGCGCCCGAAATCGAGGTGCACGAGATTCAGATTGAGAAGGGGTTTGCCGATTCGACTACCCCCGATGAACTGCCTTCCTTTGGAAATGGTGGCTGGTAAGAGTATTAACTAACTAACTAACAAAACAGAGAGATTTATGAAGAAGACATTTTCCCGCATAGCACTCTTTGCTCTTACTTTGGCTACGGTTGCCTGCAGCAAGAGCGACATTGACGATATTTCGCCAATCCCCGACACCCCCGATACTCCCGCCGCGAGCGAGCGCGTCAGCGTAACGGCCACCATCGCAGGTGCCGAGCAAACGCGCGTTACACTCACTCCCGACACCGACGATGCCGACCAACCCATCGTAAAGATAGATTGGAATGCCGAGGGCGAGACCTTTGCCGTAATTAATGGCTCAAACAAAGCCGTTTTCGAGCAGACCTCTGGCAACAACTTCGAGGGCACACTCCCCGAAGGTGATGGCGAGGGCGAGCCGACTTATCGTGGCGTCTATCCCGCCTCGGCAGCGAGCGACGACGGTTGCACATTCACCATCGACCTCGCCGAGCAGACAGGCGCGTTGGATGAGAGCAAAACATTTATGCTTGCCACCTCCGACACAGGTCTCGACTATTCGTTCCAGCACACCACAGCGTTGCTCCGTCCCACATTCAAGGTGGGCGATGAAGCGCTTTCTAACGCTGTGATTACAAAGGTCGTGGTCGAAAATACCACCACTACACGCGCAATTCCCTGCTTTGCTGGTACTCCACCTACCGATACAACGGGCGACATCATCATCAATCGCACAACTCCTTCGGACGATGATATTTATATCTATATGTGTCAATCATACAGCGGTGGCGAGAAGATTGGTGTGTTGGTCTATGCCACTGATAAGTTGTACGAAGGCTCTATCAACGTACCCGAGGGTAAGAGCCTCACTATGGGTAATCTCTACACTCCCACTGTAACCCTCTCGGAGATAGCACCCTCTAACACTATCCTCTACTATGCAACCAATGAGTTGGTTCTTAAAAAATTTGGTACCGAAGGCACCGACTACACCCATACCTTTGCTGATGGCGTTGGCCGTATCATTAAAAAAGATGGCAATTGGGAGTCACTACCTGACCAGGCGTTTTCTATGAGCGGAGGTGACCTTACCAAAGTTATTCTTCCCGAAACAATTACCACAGTAGGAGTTCAGGCATTTGCTGATATTAATTCTCTCAAAGAGGTTATAATGCCTGGTGTGAGAACTATTAGGAGTGGACTGGGTCTTGAGCCATTTCAAAATTGTTCTTCACTTGAACGAGTAGAAATCCCTAAAATAGAGGAAATAGGTGCAAGTACATTCAATGGACTCTCTGAACTTCAAGAGGTGGTATTACCCACATCGGGTAGTGGATATACGGTAGGTGACGGTGCATTTATCTACTGTACTAATCTCAATAACATAAATCTATCAATGGCTACATCTTTGGGAAACAACTGTTTCGCGGAATGTACTGCCCTTGAGAATGTGAGTCTGCCCGAGGCAATGTCGTTGGGAAACTCTTGCTTCAGTTGTTGTACCGCACTTGCAACTGTGAACTTACCAAAGGCAGAATCTTTGGGAGACTACTGTTTCAATGAATGTACCGCTTTTAAGAGTGTGATTATACCAGAGGCTACATCTTTGGGTAGTTATTGTTTCAACGAGTGTACTTTGCTTTCAACTATAACCTTGCCAAATGTCGTATCTTTGGGTAGTTATTGTTTCTACAGGTGTACTTCGCTTTCAACTGTAACCTTGCCAAAGGTCGTATCTTTGGGTGAATGTTGCTTCGAATCTTGTGAAAACCTTGAGAGTGTGGATTTGCCAAAGGTAGAATCGTTGGGGCTTAAATGCTTCAACAAGTGTAATTCGCTTCAATCTGTCACATTGGGCGAGAATATTGCGACGCTTAATGGGCCAGTATTCAATTTTTGCGGAATGTTAAGTAGTGTTACAATTAAGAGTCTAACTCCGCCAACATTAAAAGGAGCAGACTTGTTCTACTATTGCACTAACTTAACTAAGATTTATGTTCCCGCAAGTGCGGTGGATGATTACAAAGATGATTGGAGTGATTATGCTCATTTAATAGAAGGTGATATTTGGGGTGATGACATATTAGACAATGTAATAATGGTTATGCCGTAATCCGCAACAAACCTTCTTATGCTCCCGCAGGTGATGCCGCTTGCGGGAGCATAATCTTTATATCGGCATAATCATCCGCTTGCGTGTAGTAATGACATATATAAACAAAATTTCCCTCTCTTGTCTGAGAGGGAAATATGTTTTCGTTATCCAATCCTTTAGTTGCCTATATCAGCGTCATTCCTGCATCACGGCAGGCCTTGCGCATCGCTGCGGGCCAAATGCTCGACTGCGTCTCGCCGACGTGAGCCTTGTGCAGCAGAATCATACACAGACGGCTCTGGCCAATACCTCCGCCAATAGATTGTGGCAATGAGCCCTCCAGCAAGCGACGGTGGAAATAGAGCGTCTTGTTGCTCTCCTTGCCACTATGCACCAACTGACGCTCCAAAGCATCACCATTGACACGAATACCCATCGACGAGAGTTCGATTGAGCGCTCCAGAATGGGATACCATATCAACAAATCGCCATTCAAACCCGCCAATCCCGTTTCGGGCGATATGGTCGAGTAGTCGTCGTAGTCGGGGGCGCGGTTGTCGTGCTTCTCGCCATTGCTCAACTCCGAGCCTATGCCGATGATAAATACTGCCCCATACTCCTTGCAGATGGCATCCTCGCGCTCTTTGGCGCTCAACGTGGGGTAGCGCTGCAACAACTCCTCGGCGTGGATAAATTTGATGTTTTCGGGCAGGAAAGGCTCAATCTGCGGATAGGTCTCGCAGATGTGATACTCCGTGCGCAATATCGCGCTATAAATGCGTTTTACGATGTCTTTCAAATAATCCACCGTGCGACTCTCCTTGGGCATTACTCGCTCCCAATCCCATTGGTCAACGTACAACGAGTGCAGGTTGTCCAACTCCTCGTCGGCACGGATGGCGTTCATATCGGTTATGATGCCGTAACCCTCGGCGACGTTGTATTCGGCCAAGGTTACACGCTTCCATTTCGCCAATGAGTGTACCACTTCGGCCTCGGCCTCCTGCATATCCTTGATGGGGAATGTCACGGGGCGCTCCTGGCCGCTCAAATCGTCATTCATACCAAGACCTTTGAGTACGAATAGCGGTGCTGTCACTCTTCGCAGACGCAACTCCGACGATATGTTGCTCAAAAAGAAATCCTTAATCTCCTTGATGGCAATCTCGGTTTGCTGAAGCGAAAGCGCAGCCTTATAATTTTTAGGTATGATTAACTGACTCATATAACCTACGTTTGGGGGTTAAAGTTTTGCAAATATAAAAAAAATCTCACATTTGTACATACAAACGCTATTTTAACCATTGCTCAGCGGCTCATTGGAGAGTGTATGGCGGGATGAAATAGTTTGCTTGGCTTGTTGAAGCGATGAAATAATATTATATTTGCAAGAACTTATTTTTTTATGATTATGCGAAGAACTATTCTTAATTACATTGTTGTCGGGTTGCTGACGGCTTTGTTTAGTTGTAATGCATTTGCTGCATCTGCCATATCTATTCCTATGGGTATCTTGCCGCGACCGCTCCATAGCGACGTGTCATTGACGGAGTATGTACCTCTTGAGCGTGTCGTTTTGTCTGGCGCCGATGCCGAGGCCCAATCTTGGGCCACACGCCATCTCAAGAGTTGGTATGGAAAGTTTGCTCCCGAGGTGGAGTTGGCCGCAAAGAATGTCGCCCAGATGGGGGATGAAGAGTATGAACTCATTATCGACGATAAGGGCGTTAATATCTCGGCCCGCACTCTGCAAGGTGTGCGCTATGCGCTATATTCTCTGCGCCAAATGGTGATTGCCCGTACGGGAACCAAGGAGGTTGCAGGCTGGATAGCCCCCAAAGCAACAATTAAGGATAGCCCCAAGGTTGGTTTTCGTGGTGTACACATCTGCTGGTTCCGCGAGACCGAGCCGTGGGAAGTCGAGCGTTTGATACGTTTGGCGGCATACTATAAGATGAATTATGCCGTCATCGAGTCGTGGGGAACATTCCGCAGTAGTGTAGCCCCTTGGTATGGCTGGAAGGAGGGTACAATGACCAAGAAGGAGATTAAACGCCTGAAGGCTATTGCCGATGATTTGGGTATTACGCTTATCCCGCAAATCAATGTCTTTGGTCACGCTTCGCAGGCTCGCGGTGCTGCGGGTAAGCACGCTACGTTGGATGTGAATCCCAAGTATCAACCCCTGTTCGAGCCGTTGATGGGCTGGAATTGGTGCTTGTCCAATCCCGAGACTCGTAAATTGTTGCAGGAGTTAATCAAGGAGCGTTATGAGGCTTTCGGTTGTCCTCCATATTTCCATATCGGCGGTGATGAGGCCGACTTACCGAGTTGCCCAGAATGTTCGTCAAAACCCTATTCGCAACTCTTTCTGGAGCATATCAAGGCTATGAATGAGACTATCTCGTCGCTTGGCGCACGAACTATGATGTGGCACGATATGCTTATCGAGCGTGGCGATTCTCGTTGGAGCGGTTTTGTGGTCAATGGTAGTAAAGAGACTGCAACGGGCTTTCTGCAATTCCCTCGTGATATAATCATCTGTGATTGGTATTATGGCGGTGTGAAATCGTCATATCCTACCTACGACTATTTCCAGGAGCAGGGTTTCTCGGTGTTGGCTTGTCCGTGGAATAATGCTGACGGTATCAAGGCGCAGAGTAAATATGCTTATAAAGTAGGTGCTATGGGCGTTTTGGGTACATTGTGGCACCACTATTTCGGAAACTCGTTGGCGAAGATATATTATGCGTTGTCAAACTCTATGTGGAATCCCGAAACTGAAATCAATGCTAATATTGACCACTATAATCAACAACGCGTACATCATCATCTGCGCCAAATTGGCTGGGATATGAAACTCAAAGACCCGCGTCACGCAGGTACTTATTATGACGAGATTCCGCCCGAACCATTCTTGAATAATTAGACGTTGCTGAAACGGTTTGTACTATAAAATTTGCCACCTTTTTCGTATTTGAGATACGCATCAAGGTGGCTTTTTTTTGTTTGTAGTTTGCAAAAATGAAATAAAAAGTCTAATTTTGGGTAACAGTTAACAAAATTATATACTTTTTTGATGATTTATGCCTGTCGCTTGGCGGGCGTAAACCGTCGTTATTCGTGAGCCTATAAATGAAAAACCGTAAACTTCGTATGGGAATGATAGGCGGTGGTAGCGATGCCTTCATTGGTGCTATCCATCGTCGTGCTGCGCTTATGGAAAACCAAATAGAGTTGGTGTGCGGCTGTTTTAGCATTAATCCCGAAATCTCGCTCTCGTCAGGGCGCTCATATTATCTGCCCGATAACAGAATCTACTCAACGTGGCAGGAGATGATTCAGGTCGAAGCCTCTCTGCCGCAAGAGGAGCGTATGGATTTTGTCACTATCGTAACCCCCAATCGTTTCCATTATGAGCCCGCTATGGCGGCTTT
The DNA here is from genome assembly GCA_045658845.1 of Alistipes sp. Classification (GTDB taxonomy): domain Bacteria; phylum Bacteroidota; class Bacteroidia; order Bacteroidales; family Rikenellaceae; genus Alistipes. Next base: position 22,555 of record JAZOVT010000006.1, on the reverse strand, counting down.
GGATGCAGGTTTCGATGTGGTTATCGACAAGCCTATTACTCTCACATTGGAGGAGGCATTATCTCTGCGCGAAAAAGTGTATCAAACGGGCCGTACGTTGGCCCTCACACACGTTTATAGCGCCTATCCCGCCATCAAGGAGGCTCGTGCACGCATTGCACGAGGTGAGTTGGGCGAGGTGCGCCGTGTCTTTGTCGAGTACTCTCAAGGATGGATGTCGGAGCGTATCGAACTTAAAGGCAACAATAATGCCGTTTGGCGCAGTGACCCTAAACTGACGGGTAAAGGCGGTTGCGTAGGCGATATTGGTACGCACGCTTGGCACTTGACCGAGTATGTCACAGGCGCAAAAGTTACGGAACTATGCGCCGATTTGTTGCGCGTAGCCGAGGGGCGTCCGGTAGATGATGATGCTTGTGCTTTCTTGCGTTACGATGCTGGGTTTACGGGCCTTTTGCAGGCAACACAAGTCGCTGTGGGCGAGGAGAATAATCTTCGTTTGAGGGTTTATGGCTCAAAGTGTGGTATTGAGTGGTGGCAACAACAACCTAATTCTTTATATATCAAGTGGCCCGACCACCCGACCGAAGAGGTTCGGGTGGGAAGTGGCCACGCATATCTCGACGATATGTCACGATGGAACATCCGTACACCAGGAGGCCATCCCGAAGGCTTTATTGAGGCTTTTGCCAATATCTATCGTAATTTCGCCTTGACCGTTAGAGCCAAAGCCGCAGGCGAGGAGTTGCAACCCGAGTGGGCAGATTTTCCGACTGTTGAAGATGGCGTCAGGGGTATGCAGTTTGTCGAGACTATGGTGCAGGCGGGTTATTGTGCCGACCAGAAGTGGCATAAGTGGGTAGAAAAATAGTGCTATCCTAACTCGCTATTTCCAAAATGAGGGGTTGTTGCAACTCGGGTTGTCGTACAGCCCCTTATTATTTTTGTAATTTGTCGGAAATTACATTTGTTGATGTTTGGGAATGAAAATTTTCTCAAAAAACTCTGCTTACTTGTTGTTTGTTGGCGAAAAAATTACTACTTTTGACCGAGATATATTCTTTTTGGCCGATAACTGAACTCGTTTTGCGGGTGAGTTGTGGTCGCAAAGATTGTGTTAAGTAATGGCAAAAAAAGGCTTTGTGCCGCACGATAGAGTATTTAATTATGTCTAAATCAAGTAGTAAGAAAACTATTTTTTTGACCTTGCTCGCAGGTCTTGTGTTGGGCTTTTCGTTGATGATAGCCTTCAACTATATGTGGGTAAACTCATCGAAGAACGAATCTTGTATGGCTTGCCACGTGCATCCCGAAGCAGATGCAAGTTGGAAGCAGTCGATGCACTATAATAATGGCAGTGGTACACAGACCGATTGTGCTGCTTGTCACCTCCCACCCAAAGGCTCATTCGAGTATGTTAAGGCCAAGATTACCACGGGTACAAAGGATTTGTGGTCATATTTGACAAAGAATCCCGAGGATATTGATTGGGATAGCAAGGGCGAGTTGGAGTATGCTCAAAAGATTGTCTATAACGAGTCTTGTAAGGCTTGTCACGTCAATCTTTTCCCTGCAGGTATTACCGATGACGGTGTTACAGCCCACCTCCATTACGAGGAGAACGAAGAGGCTTTGAATCTTCAGTGTATTAGTTGCCACCTCGACGCTGGTCACTACAATCCTAACTACAAGCACTCGGCTATGACCGAGGCTCCCGTTGAGGATAATGCCGAGAAGTTCACCGAGCCTACCGCAGTTACATCTTTTGCTAACTTTGTTGAGACTATTCCTGGTACATCGGCATCATTGAGTATGATTGCCATCCCTGGTGGTAGTTTTACTATGGGTAGCCCCGAGAACGAGCCTTTCCATAAGGCTGATGAGGCTCCACAGCGTAACGTAACTATCTCTCCCTTCTTTATGGGTGAGTTGGAGGTTACTTGGGACCAATATTGGGCCTTCTTCAATGAGACTATGTCGGAGGGACGTACATCTCCCGAAACTATCTATGCAAACAATACTCGCGAGGATATCGATGCTGTCAGCGGTCCTACACCTCCGTTTGGATTCCCCGACCAGGGCTGGGGTATGGGCTCACGTCCTGCTATCACGATGACTCACTATGCTGCCGAGACTTTCTGCCAGTGGTTGTCACTCAAGACGGGCAAGAAGTATCGTCTGCCGACCGAGGCTGAGTGGGAGTATGCCGCTCGTGGTGGCACATCTACTCCTTATTTCTTCGAGGGTAACCCCAAGAAGTTTACTAACGATGGTTTCTTCAACAACCTCTTTGGTGTTGATACTACCGTCATCAATAGTTACGTTATCTACGCAAACAATAGTAAGAATCGTTCTCAAGAGCCCTCGAAGGTTAAGGCTAATCCTTTTGGCCTTAAGAATATGTTGGGTAATGTAATGGAGTACTGCTCTGATTGGTATGCCGAGGATGCATATTCAAAGATTCAGGATGGAGCAGTTGACCCGCAGGGACCTGCATCAGGCGAGGAGTATGTTGTGCGTGGTGGTTACTACGTTAACGATGCCGCCGACTTGCGTAGCGCGGCGCGTGGTAAGACCAGCCACGATGCTTGGCTCAAGACTGACCCGCAGAATCCGAAGAGTATCTGGTGGTACTCTGACATCAAGGGTGTCGGTTTCCGCGTAGTGTGCGAGGTGCCCGAGGGCGTGTCGGCTAATTAAGCAGGATTTTGACCTAATAAAACTTTGTAACAGATACAAAAAATATATAAAATTAAACTTATTAACATTATAAAACTACTACATTATGAGCAAGAACAAAATGAGCAGAAAGGACTTTTTGTCTATGTCTGCAGTATTAGGTGTAACAAGCCTCGTTGGTTCATCAGCAGCCCTGACTTCTTGTCAGGAGAAGGGTCCCGTTTACACTCCATTGGCACAGTTGGAAGGTGCTTATGTACCCGAGTTGCCCGATATGGCAGACGATGGTAAGGAGTTGAAGGTTGGTGTTATCGGTTGTGGTGGCCGTGGTTCAGGTGCTGTATTCAACCTTTTGGCAGCTGCTAACGGTATTACTGTAACTGCTTTGGGTGATACTTTCGCTGACCGTTTGAACGACTTGCGTACACGTCTTAAGGAGTCTGCTCGTCAGGAGGTTCCCGAGGCTAACTGCTTCGTAGGTTTCGACGCTTATCAGAAGGTTATCGATTCAGGTGTTGATATGGTAATCGTTGCTACACCTCCCGTATTCCGTCCTTTGCACTTCCAGTATGCAACTGAGAAGGGTGTTCACTCATTCCTCGAGAAGCCTATCGCAGTTGACCCCAAGGGTTATCGTATGATTATGGCTACTGCAAAGCAGGCTAAGGCAAAGAACTTGAGCGTAGTTTGTGGTACACAGCGTCACCACCAGCGTCCTTACGTTGAGGCTTTCCAGAAGATTCAGCAGGGTATGATTGGTGAGATTACAGGCGGTAACGTATATTGGAACCAGGGTATGTTGTGGTACAAGAACCGCGATAAGGCTTGGACAGATACAGAGTGGATGATTCGTGATTGGGTTAACTGGAAGTGGCTTTCAGGTGACCATATCGTTGAGCAGCACGTTCACAATATCGACGTATTCTTGTGGATGACAGGTTTGAAGCCCGTTAAGGCTACTGCATTTGGTGCACGCCACCGTCGTGTAACAGGTGACCAGTACGATATGTTCAGCGTTGATTTCGAGATGGAGAATGGCATCCACCTCCACTCTATGTGCCGTCAGATTGATGGTTGCAGCAACAACGTAAGCGAGTTCATCCAGGGTACAAAGGGTTCTTGGAACAGTGTTAACCACGAGATTAAGGACTTGGCAGGTAACGTAATTTGGAAGTATGACGACGAGGCTGCAAAGGCTCAGTTCCAGCAGCACGACCCCTATACTTTGGAGCACGTTGATTGGGTTAACCACATCCGTCGCGGTACTGCACACGATGAGGCAGAGGCTTGCGGTATCTCTTGCTTGGCAGGTGTAATGGGCCGTGAGGCTGCTTACTCTGGTGCTACAGTTAATTGGGATGAGATTAGCGCATCTAAGCAGGACTACTTGGCAGAGTTCAAGTCAGAACTTGGCAAGCAGGATATGGAGAAGTGCGTTGTAATGGTTCCTGGTAAGTAATCATTATCGATAAAAGCAAATCAGAGGGTGGGGTAGGAGCCAATGACTCCCTCTCCACCCTTTTTCGATAAATGTGTTATGTCAGCCGATAAGAAATATCAATATATCGATGCCGCGTTGATGGATGCTGTCGCCGAGAAGGCTCGCCTCTCGCCGCGATTGCGTATGAATTACAATTTCCATCGTTCGGAGGATGAGCCCGTCAATCGCTTGTTAAATGTGATGCATCGAGGCACCTATCTCCCCGTTCATCGCCATAGCAACCCCGATAGGTCAGAGAGTTGCATTGTGTTGCGAGGTCGAGTGGGCGTTACTTTCTATGATAATGAGGGTAATCTTACCGATAGCCGTATGGTTGGGCCTTCGTGCGATTGTGTGGGTTATGATATTGAGGCAGGCGTATGGCACGGTCTTGTCGTGCTGGAAGACAATACGGTACTTTTCGAGGTCAAGCAGGGCCCTTATGCCCCAATCTTGGCCGAGAATATAGCCTCGTGGTCGCCTGCGGCGGATGATACATCAGCCGTTAAGCGTTTTATCGAAGAGTTGGAAAATCATTTTACACAGAAATAAATTTTACTATGGATAGAAAAGAATTTTTGCAGAAATCGCTTTTGGGTGCTGCGGCTGTTGCAGTTGCCTCTTCACCGCTTGAGTTGATGGCCTCTTGCGCTCCCGCTAAGAAGCCCGAATTGCGTCTCTCTTTCCAGGAGGGTATCGCTCCGGGTAAGAGCCTCAACGAGAAGTTTGACTATATGGAGAAGTTGGGTATCGTAGGTTTCGAGCCTGGTGGTCGCAACCTCGCTAACCGTATCAACGAGATTCAGTCAGCATTGAAGGGCCGTAATATCAAGGTGTCTGCTATCTGTGCAGGTTTTGATGGCTTTATCTTGGCCGAGGACCCCGCTGTGAAGAAGCAGTTTGACTCTACTATGCGCGACATTATCGCTGCCGCTGGTGAGTTGGGCTCTACAGGTGTGATTATGGTGCCTGCGTTCAATGGCCAGAAGCCTTGCAAGCCTCACACATTGGAGACTCGCGCTTATCTTTGCGAGCAGATGCACGAGTTGGGCGAGTATGCTCTCAAGCACAATACTACAGTTATCCTTGAGCCTCTTAACCGCCGTGAGTGTCACTATATGCGTCAGGTTGCCGATGCTGCTGCCGTTTGCCGTGATTCAAAGAGTGCAGGTGTTAAGTGTATGGGTGATTTCTGGCATATGCAGGAGGAGACTTCAGACTACGCTGCATTCTTGTCAGCAGGTACAGAGTACTTGCAACACGTTCATGTAGCCAGCCGTGGTAATCGTCAGATGCCGGGCGAGGATGGCGAGGTTGATAACTATGTAGCAGGTTTCAAAGCCTTGAAGGAGATGAATTATCCTCACTATGTAAGTTTCGAGTGCGGTTGCAAGGGCGAGCGCGAGGTGTCAGTTCCCGCTGCTGTTGAGTTGTTGCGCGCACAGTGGAAGAAGGCTTAATTAATAAACTCTATGCAAGGCCCTCACTCTAATATAATGGGGGCCTTGTCTTTTTTTTGAATGTTTTCGATGGCTTTGTCGTGGGGATATAAACGAGCATTTATACGTTGCCTGCTGCTCTTTGTAGTGGGTATTGTTTTGCAGTGTGTTGTGGGGGATTTTGATAATGGCTTTTTGCGTTATCCGTGGGGACTTATCCTTGCTGTCAATTATCTCTATCTGCTCATACTGTTACATTCTCAACGCTCTAAGTGGCGTTGGGTGAATCGTTTGTCGGACCACTACACGTCGGTCTCAGCATTGGGCTCTATGGTCATAATGACCATCATCTTTGGCCTTACGCGTCAGGATGCCTCGACGGAGGGATTGGTTGGATTGTTGGGCTTTTCGCGTATGACCTCGTCGTGGCCGTTCAATTTGCTGCTATTCTATTTTACCACTACCGTAGGTCTTGCAGTTGTTGATGACCTGCACCATTGGCGTCAAAGAGGTTTGGCGGCAATGATGTCCCACGTGGCAGTTTTTGTGGTGTTGACGTGCGGTATGTTTGGTAGTGCCGATAAGATGCGCATTACGGTTAATGCCCATTTGGAACGCCCTACGGTTGAGGGTGTCGATGCGACGGGTGTAAGCCAGACTCTGCCTTTTGCTATTACACTCAAGGAGTTCGTTATGGAGGAGTATCCTCCAAAATTGTATCTTCTCGATACCAAAATGGAGTCCTCGTCGGAGGATTTCTTGTCGGTTGATGATGCCAAGGCGGAGGGTGATATTGATGGTTGGCAACTTCGTGTCGAGCGAGTGATTGATATGGCAGGCCGTATGCCCGATAGCGAGGAGTGGATTGAAATGGTACATACGGGCGCAACCCCTGCGGTATATCTTAAGGCGACAAACTCTGCTACGGGCGAGTCCTATTCAGGCTGGGTTAGTTGCGGTAGCCATATTTTTGAGCCATCATATCTGCGTCTTGGCGAGCGTTATGCCATAGCGATGCCTCGTCGTGATGCCAAGCGTTATCTCTCACGCGTCGATGTCGAACAGATGTCGGGTGAGCGTAAACGATTCGATATCGAGGTCAATCACCCTGCGCATATCGGGGCGTGGCGCATCTATCAGGTGGGCTACGATACGGCACGAGGTCGTTGGAGCAGTGTCAGTGTTCTGGAGTGTGTCAAGGACGGTTGGTATTCGGCTATCCATATCGCACTGTGGTTGATGCTCTCGGCAGGTGTCGTGATGTTTGTTACAGCGGGAGGGCGTTCTCTCTCTCGCAAGGGTGGCGAAACATCTGCTTCAAAAATGTCTAATTCGAATAAAAAGGAGGCGAAGTTATGAGTTGGCAACATCTTATCTGGTTTGCTGCCGCTGCAGTGGTATGCTGGTTGTCGGGTGCAGTTTTGGCGTTCCGTTCTCGTCGCGCGTGGCCTGCTACGGCCGTTTCGTTGTGTGGCTCTGCGGTATTCTTTGCCTTTATAGTAGGTATGTGGCTCTCGCTGGAGCGACCTCCTATGCGTACTATGGGCGAGACTCGTCTTTGGTACACCTTCTTCCTCTCGTTGGCGGGTGTTGCCGTCTATGCACGATGGCGATATAAGTGGGTGCTGTCGTTCAGTACACTTATGTCGGTGGTCTTTATCTGCATCAATCTCTTTAAGCCCGAGATACACAACAAATCTTTGATGCCTGCTCTGCAGAGCGTGTGGTTTGTGCCTCACGTTATTGTCTATATGTTTGCCTATGCTATGATGGGTGCCGTTACGTTGTTTGCCCTCTATCTGTGGTTGCGCCGTCCTTCGCGCCGCCCATCGGATGAGGAGATGGGAATGTGCGACAATCTGATTCGCATCGGTTGGGCTTTCCTCTCTTTGGGTATGATAATGGGCGCTTTGTGGGCCAAGGAGGCGTGGGGTGATTTCTGGTCGTGGGACCCCAAGGAGACGTGGGCTGCGGCTACGTGGATGTCCTACCTTCTGTATCTGCATTTGCGACCTCGTCTGCGTAATGACCATCATACAGCCTTTGCGCTAATAATATTCTCATTCCTGCTTCTGCAGATGTGCTGGTATGGTATCAACTACCTGCCGTCGGCCCAAGGTGCGAGCGTTCACGTTTATTAATTTTCGGTTATGAATAGACTTATTATTCTTTTGTCTTGTGTTTTTGCAGCAGTGTCTGTTTCTGCTCAAAACACTCCAACTACAGTCGGCTCTGCTGTCGAGAATCAACTCCTTTTGGCCGACCCTTGTGTGTTGGAGGATGATGGTTGGTACTATATCTATGGCACCCATTCCGACAATGGTATTGTGGTCTATCGTTCGCGCGATATGCGCAGTTGGAGCGACCTTTGCGGCAATGCGAAAGAGGGGTTGGCGTTGCATAAAGACGATGTGTGGGGCGAGAAGTGGTTTTGGGCTCCCGAAGTGTATAAGATTGGCGACAAATATTTTATGACATTCAGCGCCGAGGAGCATATCTGTTACGCAGAGTCGGACTCTCCCTGTGGCCCGTTTGTGCAGAGCGAGCAGAGACCATATCTTCCTGAGGAGAAGGGTATCGACTCGCATATCTATTTCGATGGCGACAAGGCTTATATCTTTTGGGTGCGTTTCGAAGGTCCTTATGGTATCTGGATGGCGGAACTTACCTCCGACCTCCATTCTGTTAAGATGGAAACTGCCCGCCTTATTCTTGAGCCTATGCCCGACAGTTGGGAGCACGTTCAGGCGCACGTATCCGAAGGCCCTGCGATAACCAATTATAAGGGAAAGTATTATATGACTTATAGTTGTAACGACTATCAGAGCAAGGACTACGCCGTCGGTATTGCCGTTGCCGATGACATTGCAGGCCCTTATGAGCGTCATACCGAAAATCCTATTCTTCATCGTTTTAAGGGCTACGTTGGCACGGGCCACCATACCATTATGCCCACCCCAAAGGGGCTTTATATGGTCTATCACGCCCATTATAGTCCCCAGCGTATCCACCCTCGCCAAACACTTATATCGCCTATACGTTTCGTGCGCGACAAGCAGTGGGGTAAGGGTCGCTATACGTTACAGGTTGGCGACGAGTTGATTATCCCCAAGACAAAATAACTTGTAAGTTGCCTCGTATTATTTGTTATTGCAAGTGTGTACTGACGTGGCAATCCATAAATAAAAATGCTGTTTAACCGCAAAGTTAAACAGCATTTTTGCTTCTCTTTCTCTTTATTATTTTTGTCTAAAATAAATCTGAATAGGTACACCCGAGAAATCCCACTGCTCGCGCATCTTGTTCTCCAAATAGCGGCGATATGACTCCTTGATATACTGTGGCAGATTCACAAAGAATGCAAACTGCGGTGTGGGTGTAGGTAACTGTGTCGCATACTTGATGCGGATATACTTACCCTTTGTCGATGCGGGGGGATAATCCTCGATGATAGGCAGGATGTAGTCATTCAACTCTGATGTCGGTACGCGACGCTTGCGTGAGTTATATACACGAATAGCCTGCTGCAATACCTCCAAAATGCGCTGCTTGTTCAGCACCGATGTGAAAATGATTGGAATATCGTTGAACGGAGCCAACTTCTTCTCCAAAAACTCCTTCCATTCCTTCATCGTGTTGCTCTCCTTCTCAATGAGGTCCCACTTGTTTACCACGATTACACAACCCTTGCGGTTGCGTACAATCAAGTTGTGGATATTCAAGTCCTGTGACTCCAAACCCTGCTGTGCATCGAGCATCAGGATGCAGACGTCCGAGTTTTCGATGGCGCGAATTGAACGCATCACAGAGTAAAACTCCAAATCCTCCATCTCCTTGCCCTTCTTACGCATACCAGCCGTATCGACCAAGTAGAAGTCCATTCCGTACTTGTTGTAACGTGTATGGATTGAGTCGCGTGTTGTTCCTGCAATGTTTGTAACGATGTTACGCTCCTCACCCAAAAGAGCGTTTGTGAGTGATGACTTACCCACGTTGGGGCGGCCTACGATGGTGATGCGAGGCAAATCCTCCTCAACCTCGGCCTTCGCATCCTCTGGCAACTGTTTGAGGATTTCGTCCATCAAATCGCCAGTACCGCTACCCGACATCGAACTGATGCAGAATATATCGCCCAATCCCAATGAGTAGAACTCGTGCGACTGATAAATAAGGTCGTAGTTATCCACCTTGTTGCAGACAACAATCACCTTCTTGCCCGAACGACGCAATACGTCGGCCATCATCATATCGAGGTCAGTAACACCCGTCTTAACCTCCACCATAAAGAGAATCAAGTCGGCCTCCTCAATCGCCAAAATCACCTGACGACGAATATCGTCCTCGAAAATATCGTCCGAATTTACGGCATAACCGCCTGTGTCGATAATCGAGAACTCCTTGCCGTTCCAATCTGTCTTGCCGTAATGGCGGTCACGCGTTGTACCTGCCGTCTCGTCCACGATGGCTTGACGGTGTCCTACCAAACGGTTAAAAAGTGTTGATTTGCCTACATTGGGGCGACCTACGATTGCTACTAAACTCATTATATCTCTAAACTTTATATTCTATTTCCGAGCGCAAAGATAATACAAATTCAAAATCCAAAATTCAAAATTCCAAATTATTTGCTCCCGAGACCCATATATATCTGATAAACTCCGATTATTTTGTCATATTTTGCCAAAACTGTGGCTTCCGATTGTGTGATTTGCGAAAAAATGCCTATATTTGAAAGTTAATGTGCGCTTGCAATATTGTATTGCTAAAGTCCGTTTGGTTGAGTATGAGAACATTTGTGCGATATATTCTGTTGCCGATAATCTTTTTGGGGACGCTCCAACGCTGTTTTGCCCAAGAGAATTACTCGTCGTATCTCAATCAGCGAGCCATTAAACCGTCGCACTCTTCGGTTGAGATGGGTTTGATGGCGGGTGCGGCCTATATGTTTACATCGACGTCGGCAATCGACCTTGCGCCGCAGTTGGGTTTTCGAGGAGCATTGTCGATGTCGCTCATTTGGGCCGATTATTATGCCTTGCAGATGGAGTTGGCCTATGTTTATAATAAGATTGATGCCAAAGCAGATGCCTCAGCGCCAGCCTTTGATGTCAAGTCGGGTGCGATGGAGATACCCTTGCTCTTCTCGTATCGCGGTTTAGGCCCCGTGCGCCTCAATGTAGGCCCAGTATTGTCGCTTGCAGGTACGGCACGTTATGATAGTGGTGCAGAGCGTATCGAGTTCGGGCGTATGCGCTCGACGGTTGGCTATGCTGTGGGTGCGGGAGTAAATCTTACGCGACACTTGTTGCTGGATGCTCGTTTTTCGGGTAATTTCTCGAACCCATCAAACTATTTTGAGGGCCGAGAGTTCTCTACTTCCAACTATTGGGCGACGTTGAGTTTGGGTTATATGTTTTAATTGAAGAAGATGACGCAAGAATCTATAAATAAAGAGATTATTATCGAGGGTGTCGATACCCGCGAATTATACGGTGCGCAGGATGTCTATTTGGAGCAGATGCGAGCCTTGTCGCCTACGGTCAAGATTGTGGCGCGCGGTTCATCGCTCAAAGTGTTGGGAGCCAAGCGCGAGGTTATGGCCTTCGAACGCAAGATGAATGCTTTGGTCGAGTATTACGTTAAGTATGGTCATATCTCCAAGGAGGTCGTTTCGCAAGCCTTCTCTACGGGTTTGAGCGATGCTGCAGAGCCTGTTGCCGAGCGTGATACTATCGTCTATGGCAATAATGGCAATATTATCCGAGCCCGTACGGTTAATCAGCGCCGTTTGGTAGAGTTGTACGAGCATAACGATTTATTGTTTGCTGTTGGTCCTGCTGGTTCGGGTAAGACCTATACCGCCATCGCTTTGGCTGTTAAGGCTCTTAAGGAGCGCGAGGTGCGCCGAGTTATCTTGACACGTCCGGCGGTTGAAGCGGGCGAGAAGGTGGGGTTCCTCCCAGGCGATATGAAGGAGAAATTAGACCCCTATCTCCAGCCTTTGTACGATGCTCTGAACGATATGATACCCGCCGCCAAGTTGCAGAAGTATTTGGAGGATGGTACTGTGCAGATTGCACCTTTGGCCTATATGCGTGGTCGCACGTTGGATAATGCCTTTGTTATTTTGGATGAGGCGCAGAATACTACACGTTCTCAAATTAAGATGTTCTTGACGCGTATGGGCCGTAATGCCAAGTTTATCGTTACGGGTGATGTTACGCAGATTGACCTTCCTCGCAAGAGCGATAGTGGTTTGATGGGTGCTATGGCTACTCTGCGTGATATTGAGGGCATTGGTATGGTAGAGTTCGATAAGCGCGATATTGTGCGCCACCACTTGGTTAAGTATATTGTCGAGGCCTTCGATAAGGCTGCCGAACAGGCTATGCCTCACGATGCACCCGTAGTGCGTCTGCGTCATAAGCGCGACGAGGGCAACGACGAATAGATGAGAATTATAATTAAGAAATCAAAATAATATAAAACTAATAAGACTATGGACAAGAATTTAACATCACTTAAGCCTGCACTTGTGTGGAAGCACTTTGCAGAGATTTGTAATATTCCTCACCCTTCGCATAGCGAGGATAAGATTCGCCAATATGTTGTAGATTTTGCTGTTGCACACTCTATCGAGCATCAGGTTGATGAGGCTGGCAATGTCTATATGCGTAAGGCTGCCACCGCAGGTATGGAGGATAGAAAGGGTATCGTGATTCAGGCTCACGTCGATATGGTGCCGCAGAAGAATAACGATAAGGTGTTCGACTTCTTGAATGACCCCATCGAGGCCTATATCGATGGCGAGTGGGTAACGGCTAACGGTACTACTTTGGGTGCTGATAATGGTATCGGTGTTGCGGCTATCTTGGCTGTATTCGAGGATGATACTATCCCTCACGGCCCTATCGAGGCGCTCTTTACCGCTACCGAGGAGACAGGTATGGATGGTGCTTTCGGCTTGAAGGAGGGTCTTTTGCGGGGCGATATTCTGCTTAATCTCGATTCAGAAACCGAGGGCGAGTTGTACGTTGGTTGCGCAGGAGGTATGGACGTAAGCGCCGAGAAGCCTATCGAGGCTGTTGCTGCTCCTGCCGAAGGATACAAGGCTTTGGAGATTGCCGTTAAGGGTTGCAAGGGTGGTCACTCTGGTATCCAGATTATCTGCCAGCGTGCCAATGCAAATAAACTTCTTGTGCGTACATTGCGTCGCTTATACGATATTACCGATTTGAAGATTGCCGCTATCGATGGAGGTGGTTTGCGTAATGCTATACCTCGAGAGTCTATGGCCATTGTTTTGGTCGAGGAGGCTAAGTTAGCCGCTGTTAAGGCCGAAGTTGAGGCTTTCGAGAAGATGGCTATTGCCGAGTTCGCAGGCATCGAGGATTCTATCTCTGTTAAGGCTACGGAGTGTGCTGCTCCTGCAGAGGTTATGAGCGATAATGATGCTCGCGCATTGGTTGCTGCGTTGGTCGCTTGCCCCGATGGCGTTGACAAGATGTCGTTGGCTATGGAGGGTTTGGTGCAAACCTCTAACAATATGGCCCGTGTGGTTTATGCCGACGGCAAGGTCAAGGTGCAGTGCCTTACTCGTTCTTCAGTTCGTTCCGAGAAGGAGGCTTTGGGCGATGCTATCAAGGCTGCGTTGGAGTTGGCAGGTTTCGATGTTGTTCTCTCTGGCTCGTATGACGGTTGGGCACCCAATATGCAATCACCCATCTTGAAGGCTATGTTGGCTTCTTATGAGGCTTTATATGGTAAGTCGCCAGCCGTTATGGCTATCCACGCAGGTCTGGAGTGTGGTATCATTGGCGGTAAGTATCCTAATTTGGATATGATATCATTTGGCCCGACAATCTGCTATCCTCACTCACCTGACGAGAAGGTCGAGATTGCCTCTGTTGCGAAGTTCTACGACTTCTTGCTCCATACATTAAATAACGCACCTAAAAAGTAAAGCAGTGTATCCTCATACTGATATATCGCAGACGTGGTACGTCATCGTAAATCCCATAGCCGGTTTTGGTCGCGGATTGGAGGACTTGCCACTCATTACCAAACTTATCCGCGAGAACGACATCCCTTATGAGTTGGTCTTCTCGCAGCATAAGTATCACGTTACTGAACTCACTGTACAGGCCGTAAACGACGGTTATCGCCGAATTATGGTCATCGGTGGTGACGGCACGTTGCACGAGGTGGTAAATGGTCTCTTTATCCAGCAGAGTGTACCGAGTTCCGATGTGACTATTGCCGTTATTCCTGTTGGTACGGGTAACGATTGGATTCGTATGTACGGCATCCCGACTCGTTACGCTGAGGCCGTGCGAGCCATTCGTGAGGGACATTCATTCCTTCAGGATGTGGGCGAGGTGGAGTACGAAGAGTCGCAGTATGCCCAAAAACGCTATATGGCCAATGTGGCGGGTGTAGGATTCGACCCCTCGGTGACCAAGATATATGAGCACTATAAGGCTTTGGGTCGTCGTGGCCGTCATCTCTATGCTCAAGGTAGCGTCAAGAGTTTCTTCAAATATCACTCTACGGGAGTGAAAGTTTGGGTTGATGGCGAGTTGGTGCATAGCAATCTCTTGTTCAGTATCGCTATCGGTATCGGTAAATATAACGGAGGTGGTACGCAGCAGTTGCCTTTGGCTGTAGCCGACGATGGTTTGTTCGATATTACGCTCTACCGCCCTATGCACTGGTGGCAGATTCTGTTCCGCCTGCGCCGTCTGTTTAATGGTGATATTTATAGTATCGGCCACGTCTCTCACCACCGAGGTCGTCATATCCGCATCGAATCTACCCCCGATATTATGTTGGAGGTCGATGGCGAGTTGCTGGGTACGACACCCATCGAGTTTAAGATTATGCATCGTGCGGTGCGAGTCATTGTTACCAAGGAGTTTTTGGACGAGTAATTCGTACAGCCGAAATGCGAATATGCAATTTTTGAGGCGGCCAAGAATCCTTGGCCGCCTCTTCTGTTAGGAAAAAGGTAATACTATATTGGTTTTAATGCAGTGGTGTCCGTTATTCGACAATATCCACTTCGTCGACCTCAATCACCCAATCGAATAGGTCGTTTGCACATTGACTCTGCATTTGGGCGATTTGCGATTGAGCCGTAGTGTCGGCCAATACCGCACCGATGAACTGCTCCATCGTAGCAAATTGCTGATTTACCTTCTGTGCAAAACATTTGTAGAATTGTCGCTGCTGCTCCAGTGAGAGTTTGTCTGGTAGCATACCCTCGCTCACCAAATATCGGTAAGGGTATATATGGCGCATATTGTGAGCATCGGCGTTCAATTCCTCGACAATGGTTGTTACAACGAACATATCAACTGTGTCGTTTACTCCGGGCATCTCGATAAATGTCGTGTAAACAGGATATACCGTCTCGATGTCATTAGCCACATTGTCGGTGAAGATTACAAATTCAGGCTCGGTCAAATCGGCCAAATATACCATATCGCGGTATTCGCGCAAAGCCTCACGCATAGCCTGTTTCTGTTTGTGGTTCCATTTGGCCTGCTGCGAGCAGCCTACGATAGATGCCGCCATAGCGAGCAGTGTAAATGATAGTAGAATTTTTTTCATAAAGCATAAATTTAGAACTCGTTTCTGCCTTATGTTGAGCAATCGCTGTGCCAAAGATTGTTCTGTGGCTAATGGCGGATTTCGTAGGATATATTTCTGCCTACATAGAATATCTCACAAATGAAATAAGCCTATCCAACGTCTAAGTCAGATAGGCTCTATTCTGTATGCTGTTTCCTGCTCGATTATTCCTTTCGAGGAAACCTCTTTTTGCTCTTTCCTATATCCTTTGATGTTGCGACGGCAATTCCTCTGTTGCCTTGCTTGTCAACGGCGCAGTAAAAGTGATATACTACACCTTTGTGTTTCACTACGCAAGGTTTGTGGGCATATTGGGCATCAAAATCCTCCGATGGCTCAATAAGTGGCTCACCCTTCCAATCGGTCCAATTTACGAGGTCGTATGAGCAAGCGAACGTATCCCAAGCCTTGTTTGCTGTCTCCTGATTCCAACTGAATCCGAAGTAGAACATTACCCAAAGTTTGCCCATCCTTTGCAGATAAGCATCACCCGTAATACCTCTGTTGTGGTCAAGCACAGGCTCTGTTCCATATCGTTTCCAATCTGTCATATTGTCGCTTACGGCCATACCAATACGTTCGGCATTGCCTTTGGCGTTGTAATACATCACAAACTTATGCCCCGTTAGTTGCTTTTTGTCACGTATTACGGTACTCTTGTATATCTTTGAGTTATCCCACCAACTTGCATCCTTGTCTTTGGGTGAGAGAACGGGTTGCGATAGCCTTTGCCACTCCTTTGCTATCGTGGGCTCATCTTCGGTATATGCAACTCCTACCGCCAATGTACCTGCCTCGTAGCCTGAACTATTGCCACCCAGATAACTCATCCAATAGCGCCCATCATATTTTTCGATGTTGTAACTGCCGCCCCACTTTGTGTCAATGAGCGATAGGTAACCCGCTTTTTGAGTGCTATCCCAATCAGATGCTTGTGAGAAACTCATCACTCGCCCTACGGTCTGCCAATCGAGCAGATTCTTGCTTGTTGCCATCCACGTTTCATAGCCTCGCCCGTCAAAAATGATGTAGTACATATACCACGTATCACCTTTGCGGAAGATGCTTGGGCTGTCGGTCATCTGCTCGGCTGTCGGCGCAGTTACCACCAAACCATATTTATGTGTGGCGTGTATCTTGTCGTATACCTTTGTCATCTCTTTTTGTGATACCTCTTTTTGAGCAAAAGCAGTGATGTGTGAGGCAAATACCAAAGATACCACAATGAGTATCTTCGTTATCGTGTTATGTGTCATTTTTATCTGTTTTATAAATTAGTAGTATCGCAAATTTACAGTTTTATTATGATTTTGGCAAATTGTTGTACAAACAAAAAAGCGACTGATTTAATCAGTCGCTTTCTGTTACTAAATTTCGTGGAGAATATCGGATTTGACCGCCGAAAACTTGTTTTCGGTGAAGCGGGAATACCGTTGAAAAATAAATATCTTTTTATTCCCGCAACCGTCTTTCCGCAGGTGAGTAATGCGGTATTCTTGATAGCAAGTCGGCGTAGCCGTTAATTTTGTTTGTATTATATTGGACATTTATGTACAAATATATACAAACAAAAAAACGACTGATTCCAAATCAGTCGCTTGCTATCATAAAACCAAGTGGAGAATATCGGATTCGAACCGATGACCTCTTGCATGCCATGCAAGCGCTCTAACCAGCTGAGCTAATCCCCCGTTTCTTTGTGCAAATATAGTAATAGTATAATGAAAATGAAAGAAAAATCCGAAAAAATCACACTAAAACTCTGCCTTACACTCGGTTACTATCCTTTCGCCCGTTGCGGGGTGCGTGAATTCCAGTCGCTCGGCGTGTAGGTGTAATCTGTTGCCAGCCAATGCATCAGCCCTCTCGCCCGTGCCGTAGATATCATCGCCAACGATGGGCGCATTGAGTCCGTCACGATGTGCCGCGTGCAGTCGCAGCTGATGCGTGCGACCCGTTAGCGGATAAAATCTTACACGCGTGTAATCACCTTCGTAACCTATTATCTCATAATCCGTTACGGCTGATTTCCCATCTGCGCTTATCATTTGTCGAGGACGATTGTCGTAGTCGAGTTTCATCGGTAGCGATATTCTGCCACTCTTTGCCTCAACCCTTGCTTGAAGTAAGGCCACATAACTCTTTTTGACAGAGCGACTAATAAACTGCGCTTGTAATTCCTTGTGAATCTCTTTACTCTTTGCTAAAACCAATATTCCCGATGTCGATTGGTCTAAACGATGTACTATCGCAGGCCCGTCGTATTCGGGAAAACGCTCTGTAAACCAACGCTCTGCCGACCTCACTCCCGACTTGCCCTCGACGGATAACATCCCGCACGGCTTGTCGATGATGACCAAGTGTTCATCCTCATACAATATCTTTGGCTCGGGTGGTACAATCTCCATTAGCGGATTTGGCTCAACCTCAAGCCCTTGCATCATAAATGTCAGGATAGGCTTGCACTTGCTGTTGCACGATGGGTAGTAATGGCCGTGGTGACGTACCTCGCCACGAGGTGATGCTCCCCACCAAAATTCAGCCATCGCAAGAGGCTTAAGATTGTGTAAATAAGCGTATTGCAGCAATTTCGGGGCGGCGCACTCCCCAGCCCCTGCGGGCGGTATGCGCTGTGGCGTGGGGGCGAAAATTTCAGTCAAATCGCTCTCCTCTCCGTGGGCGTTAAGCATACTAAACTGCTGAAATAGTGCCGTTTGCAATGCTACCGAGCGGGCGTGTCGCTCCTTGCGCAACTCTTCGATGTGTGATTTGAACTCCGCCACACGCTGATTGGCTTGCTCGAGAAGTAATTTGCTATGTCGTTTAAGGCGCTGAAAATCTGCGTTATCACGCTGACTCTCAAGTGTTAAAGCCTCCTCGTTGGCATTGCCACTTTGGCGTAATAGATTGCGGTTGGCTTTGCGTAATGCGCACTCCTGCTTAAAGTTAGCAAGCGTGGTCTCAACCTTTACTTTAACTGCCGCCAACTCCTCTTGTGCCGAACGATATTCTTCGCTATCTTCTAACTCTTTGATTTTGCGATTTATAGCCGATATTTCAGCCTCCTCGCGCTTAAAGAACTCATCGGGCTTTAGCATATCGTAGACGGCAGGCACAAAATATTCGTGATAGTTGCTCCCTGCTAAATTTCCTGAAAAGGCGGCGAGAAATCCAATCTCTCCATCGGCGTTGCTTACGATGAGCACACCAAACATCTTGCCCAATGCCAACTCCTCGTGCCAATCGGTGCGAGATGCAATATATTGCATCACCTCGTCGGCGGCAAGGCGCGACAAAGGGTGTGGCACATAGTGAAATGGCCAAGTAAATTTTTCGGGCAGAGCGATACCCTCGATGCTATTTGTAAAATAATGAAACATAAATCTGAACAAAGTTACAAATTTTAGTCACTTTTTTGTAGTTTTATGGAAACTTTTGCGACTAATATAATGAAGACCTTTGCAAAAGTCAGTGATGAAGTAAACCGTGAGATAATGGATAATTTGGAAAAAGAGTTTACCAAAGCCGTCAGCGAGCATAAGGATACCATATATATGGCTTGCTATATGTTCTCGAAGGATAGTGCCGAGGTGGAGGACCTCTATCAAGAGGTGTTGATTAATTTGTGGAAGAGTTTCCCATCGTTTGAGCATCGTAGTTCGCTCAAGACGTGGATATGGCGTGTGAGTCTTAACACCTGCATCTCGATAGACCGCAAGAAGAGTCGTCGAGGCAAGTCTATGCCACTTGAGTTGGATATCGACCTCTATAACGATACCGATGCCGACACCAAGCAGATTAAACTACTGCACAATCGCATCAGCCGTTTGGGGCCGTTTGATAGGGCTATAATCCTGCTTTGGCTGGAGAGTATGTCCTATGAGGAGATTGGTGCGATAGTGGGTATATCGGCCCAGAATGTGTCGGTGCGTTTGTATCGCATCCGTGAACAGTTAAAAGCAATGAAAAACGAATAAAAACAGTTAAGATATGGATAAGAATAGTATAGAATTCCAGGAGTTGGAGGAGTTGCGTGGTCAGGTCTCTTTGTTGAAAGAGAAGTTGATGCGTCAGCAGATTATTTCGGAGCGTGCCATCATTGAGGCGGCACAGAAGGGTATCGGTAAACTCAATAAAACAGGTAGGATTTGGGGTGCATTCGGAATATTTGCTGTGGTGTATTGTACATTTATATTTCATAGAATAGGTTTTAGTGATGCTTTTGTCGCTTTTACGGGTGTGTTTCTTCTGATTTGTGCAGGTGTGACTATCTATGCGCATTGGGGCATATCTTCGATAGATGTTTCGCGCGGTAATTTGGTGGATATTGCGCAGCGCTTGATTCGTTTCCGTAAGATTTACAGTCGCTATCATCTGTTTTCTGTGCCTGTACTTTTGGTGTGGTGTTACTTCCTCTATTATGATGCTCAACTTATGCTTGAAAATGCCGAAAGTTTTCTTGTTGCAGGAGTTGTTGGTGGCTTGATAGGTGGCGTAATCGGCTTAAAGGCTCATTTTAAGGTTATCCACGAAACCGACAAAGTGATTGCTAATATCAATGACTTGATGGAGCAAGAAGAGGAATAGAAAATTCAAAATTGAGTTAGAGACTCCAATCCTCGCCTTTGTAGGCTCGGTGGAGTGACATATTGATAATAAAAGCGGCTCCTTTCGGGGCCGCTTTTGCTGTGTAAATAGGGTAGGGCGTCTCGCCACTATATCAAGGGCAACAAAAAAGCCTTCCCAAGCGAGAAGGCTTTACATATAATACTCGGCAACTTGATTACTTGCCCATATAACCCTTGATATATAATGGTGGAGCGTAGCGACCCAAGTCCCCCATTCCCAAAGGGGGATTTAGAGGGAATATCAATATGGCGTCTCGCCACTATATCAAGGGTAACAAAAAAGCCTTCCCAATAACGAGAAGGCTTTACATATAAATTTAGGTAACCTGATTATTTACCCATATAACCCTTGATATAGTGGTGATGTGAACCGTAGCGGTCGAATGCTGCGCGGTCCAACTCCTCCTGTGCAGAGGGGTGAGCAATAGAAATGAGCAAACGTGCGCGCTCCTGAAGGCTCTTGCCGTAGAGGTCAACAGCACCATTCTCGGTTACAAACCAGTGCATATGGTTACGAGTAGTTACAACACCTGCGCCGGGGAGCAATGTGTCGCAAATCTTCGATACGCCCTTGTTTGTGATTGAGGGCATAGCGATGATAGCCTTACCACCCTTTGAGAGTGAAGCACCATAGATGAAGCCAACCTGACCACCTACGCCAGAGTAGAACTTACGACCGAGTGAGTCGGCGCAAACCTGACCTGTGAGGTCAACCTGCAATGCAGAGTTGATAGCCGTAACCTTGTCGTTCTTGGCGATGATGAAGGGGTCGTTGGTGTAACCTACGTCCATCATAAGTACCTGGGGGTTGTCGTCGATGAAGTTGTAAACATCCTGTGAACCCATCAAGAATGTAGATACCATCTTACCCTTGTCGATGTTCTTTGCCTCGCCGTTGATTACGCCAGAGCGTACCAAAGGCAATACGCCATCGGCAAACATCTCGGTGTGGATACCCAAGTTCTTGTGGCCACCCAACTGTGAAAGTACAGCGTTGGGAATAGCACCGATACCCATCTGGAGTGTTGCGCCATCCTCGATAAGTTCAGCACAGTACTTACCAACCTTAACCTCAACCACGATAGGCTCTGTGAAGTGAGCCTCCTCCAATGGCTGGTCATCCTGTACGAAGAGATCAATCTTCGATGCGGGAATCATAGCGTCACCGAATGCGCGGGGAACGTACTTGTTAACTACAGCGATAACTGTGTCGGCGCACTCAACGGCAGCCAATGTAGCATCTACCGATGTACCGAGTGACACGTAACCGTGCTGGTCGGGAGTAGATACCTGAATCATAGCTACGTTACAAGGAACTGCGCCTGAACGGTACAACTTCTGAGTCTCGCTCAAGAAGATAGGAATATAATCAGCAAAACCAGCCTGTGTAGTCTTACGTACGTTGCCACCTACGAAGAATGAATCGAGCTGGAATACACCCTCGAACTCTGCCTCAGAGTAGGGAGCGGGACCCTCTGTGTGGAGGTGGTGGATGTGTACATCCTTCAACTCGCCGTTGCGACCACGCTCGCACATAGCCTTAATAAGGCACTGGGGAGCCGAAGCCACTGAACTCAAATGAATATGGTCACCCGACTTGATAACCTTTACAGCCTCTTCGGCTGTTGTGAACTTAATCTCTGCCATTTTCTTGTTAAGTTTTATAATTTTTTAGTAGTAATTTCAAATTTTATTTTGGTGGGGTAGTCTGCTTTACTTTCTCTTAACCTCTACCTGCTCGTAACCCTCGACAATATCGCCAACCTTGATATCGTTGAACGACTCGATGTTAAGACCGCAATCCTGACCTACGGTAACCTCCTTCACATCGTCCTTGAAACGACGCAATGAGCCGAGTTTACCAGTATAAATTACGATACCGTCACGAATCACACGGATAGGAGTGTTGCGCTGCAACTTACCCTCGCGTACGATACAACCTGCAACGGTGCCGACCTTCGAAATCTTGAATGTCTCCATTACCTCGATAGAGCAGCAGATAACCTCCTTCATCACGGGCTCCAACATACCCTCGATAGCGTCCTTGATGTCGTTTACGGCATCGTAGATGATAGAGTACAAGCGAATCTCAATCTCCTCCTTCTCGGCTGTCTTACGCGCTGCGGCAGAGGGACGTACCTGGAAACCGACGATGATGGCGTTTGAAGCCGTAGCCAACAATACGTCTGACTCCGAAATCTGACCTACGGCAGCGTGGATGACGTTCACCTGAACGGTCTCCTTCGAGAGTTTGATAAGTGAGCCCGACATAGCCTCAACTGAACCGTCCACGTCACCCTTGACGATGATGTTCAACTCCTTGAACGAGCCGATAGCGATACGGCGACCAATCTCGTCCAAAGTAATGTGCTTCTGTGTCATAAGACCCTGCATACGCTGCAACTGCTCACGTTTGTTGGCAATCTCACGAGCCGAACGGTCATCCTCCATTACATTGAAGCTATCACCCGCCTGAGGTGCACCGTTCAAGCCCAATACCTGTACGGGAGTTGATGGACCAGCCTCCAATACCTTCTTACCGTTCTCGTCGAACATAGCCTTCACACGGCCTGTGTATGTGCCCGAGAGCAATACATCACCGATACGCAACGTGCCACTCTGTACCATAATCGTTGCTACATAACCACGACCCTTGTCGAGTGTAGACTCAATCACGCTACCCTGTGCCTTCTTAT
>JAZOVT010000005.1:0-6197 GCA_045658845.1 Alistipes sp. | reverse complement strand
GATAACGTGTTTTATGTTAGAAAAATTATATCTTTGTGAAGATTAATCCTTAAACCCTAATATTATGAAACGAATCTTATTTACTCTTTTTGCACTCGTTTTCTCTCTGTCAGCATCTACGGTAGATGCCAAGCGCACGGTGTTGCGTATGGTCGATAAAGATGCTACGCCCAAGACAAAGGCTCTGTATGCTAATCTGTGGCTTATCCACGAGCGTGGAACGATGTTTGGGCATCACGATTTCCCGTCGTACGGCATTGGTTGGCGTGGTGACAAAGGTCGTAGTGATGTGAAGGATGTTGTAGGCGACCATCCTGCGGTGTATAGTCTTGATATGCACGGCATTAATGAGCGTAAAATTGAGTTCGTTAAGGATGTATATCGTGCTGGCGGCATAAGTATGTTGGTGTGGCATCAGAACAACCCTTTGACCGAAGGTCAGGGCGGCTATCCCGTAGGTACAGCGTGGGATAATACGAAGGTGGTGGACCAGATACTCAAGGAGGGTAGCGCGATGAACGTAAAGTTCAAGAAGCGTCTGGACGATGTGGCTGCTGCGTTGAAGGCTATGGTAGATGAGGCGGGTGAGCCTATACCCGTAATCTTCCGCCCTCTGCACGAACACACACAAGTGTGGAATTGGTGGGGTAAGCAGGCAACTTCGCACGAGGAGTTTGTGGCATTCTGGCAATTTATAATCAAGTATCTGCGTGATGAGAAGGATGTGCATAATGTGATTTATGCCATTTCGCCCCAGATGGACGAGGTCTATGAGGATGCTGTTGGGCGTTTATTGTTCCGTTGGCCTGGTGACGAGTGGGTGGATTTCGTAGGTATGGATTGCTATCACGGACGTCATCGTGCCGCATTTGTTGCCAACGTAAAGGCTTTGGATAAGGTTGCCGAGTTGAAGACCAAGCCTGTGGGCGTTACCGAGACGGGATTGGAGAATAATCATACGGCAAATTATTGGACAAACGATGTTTTGTCGGCAATGCAGGGCAGTAAGTCGGCATTTGTTGTGGCGTGGCGTAACGATAAACTATCACACGCCTATGGCCCATATCCTTCATCGCCGTGTGCGGCAGATTTCGTGAAGTATTATAAGGACGAAAAGACTCTGTTTCAGCGTGATTTACCCGATATGTACACTATGCCGAAGGGAGTGAAGGTGAAATAGCCGAGCGGGTGCGGTAGTGTCGCGTATGCGATGTTATTCGTGGTCGTGACAGCAATCGCCCGTATGGTGGGCGAGTACTGTGTGCGGAATGTGGCCGTGCGATAGGATTTGGATAGGGCAGTTGTAGTTTTGCAACTGCTCTTCTGTTAATATGTTGGAGTCGTGACGGTGTACGCTTTTGTTTACGCATACGATGCTCTTTACGACGCTCGTTATTGTACCCAAATCGTGAGATACAATAACGATAGCCATCTTGTGGCTTAAACCCTTGACCATATTGTAGAACTCATACTCAAAGCGATTATCGACAAAGTTAGTAGGTTCGTCAAGGATGAGTAGTTTAGGCTCGGCAATGATGGCTCGGCAGAGCAATGCACGCTGCATCTGACCACCCGAAACCTCGCCTATGGGGCGTTGCGCAAGGTCGGCTATACCCATCTGCGAGAGTAGTGCTGTTGCACGTTGGCGGTCTGCTTTGGTGTAATGCGAGAAGAATCCTTTCTCGGTTTGAAGGCCAGACATCACCACCTCTTCGATTGAGATTGGGAAGCGGGTGTCAAATTCCGAAACTTGAGGCATATAGCCAATCTTGTAGTGATTTTTCTGTTTCAGCGTATCGGCAAAATGAATCTCACCGCTGTATGGCGTAGTCCCCATTATGGCCTTTATGAGCGAACTTTTGCCGCCGCCATTAGGGCCGATAATTCCCAAGAAATCATCTGCATAGATGTCGAGATTAACCGCTTCGAGGGCCGTTAGTCCTTCATATTTGACCTCAAGGTTGCGTATCGATATGAGGGTGTCTCGTTGTGCCATAATCTTGCTATTCAGTGATTAAACGGGTTGTTTGTCGTATGAACTCTATGGGGTTTTCATCCAACGGATTAATCTCCTGTGGCTGTAGGCCTGTATCTTCGGCCAATACCTCAACGACGGAGCGAGGATATTCTCTCTGATAGAGAAGTGATTTTATCTTTTTGGCCTCTGCTTGCTCGATGATGTTTGCAATGTGTTTGGCCGATGGCTCCTTGCCCTCATCTTCAACCGCTATCTGCTCGATGCCGTAGGCGCGGGCGAAATAGGTTAGGGCGGGGTGGTAGATGATAAATGCACGAGCCGATGAAGAGTTGTAGCGTTGGCGACACTCCTCGTCCAACTGCTCGATTTGGCGAGCAAGACGGTTATATGACTCTGTGTATTTGACAGAGTCGGGGTAGTGGGCCATAATCGCATTGTAGGCATTGCGAGCCATAGTCTTTAGTTCGCGTGGTGAAGTCCAGATGTGAGGGTCTATGCCGTGTTTATGCGCTCTGGAGGTGTGGTTGTGGTTACAAGTACCCTCAATAAGTGGGATGTTGCGGCTCAAATCAACAATGTGGGTTTTGTCTGCGAGGCGCTCCAATAATGCACTCTCAAACTCGATAAGTCCTGTCGAAAATATCATCTGGGCCTCGTTCAAGGCGATGTATTGCTTTGGCGTGGGCTCAAATGTTTCGGGGCTTGCTCCTGTGGGAACTAATATCTCGATGCTGAAATCATCGCCCGTAATTTGCTCAACGATGTATTTTAGTGGCGCTATGGTAACATAAAAATCACATTTCGCTTGCTCGCTGTTTGTGCGACCACATCCCGTAACGATTGTCGTCGCGAGAAGCATTGCGCATAGCAGGGTAGTGTGCAGACGTGAGTGAATTTTCATATATACCTTATATTTATATTTTGTCGGACAAAGATACAAATTTCTTTTGCACGGAGAGCCTTATTTGAGCCTATGTTTACGAAAAGCATAAAAAAGAGGCTCTTCACGTCACAGTGAAGAGCCTCTGTGTTGTTTTTAGATGATATATTACAACTTAGTCAAGTTGAAGTTCTTCCACTTAACGATAATGTTGTTACCGTCGTGAATCTGCAACATAATACGACCAGTCTTTGAGCCGATGAGTTTATCCTCAATCTTAATCATCTCCTGACCGTTCAACCAAGTCTCAACCTTGTCACCCTCAACGCGAAGACGCAATGTGTTCCACTCGCCCTCCTTCAAGATAGTCTCCTTCTCGTCGGGAATCTGAATCAACCAGCCACGACCGTAAGACTCGTAGATACCACCTGTATCGCAGTTCTTGGGAGCAACCTCACACTGCCAGCCGTTTACAACGTTGCTCTTGTAACCACCGTGAACGAATGAGTGGAAGAACAAACCAGCGTTACCGTTAGACTCCTGCTTGAACTCTACTGTAAGGTCGAAATCCTTGTAGTACTCGCGAGTACCGAGGTAGCCATACTGCAAATCCTCGCCATTCTGAGTTACGAGGTTACCCTCCTCGTCAACTGATACACGCATACTACCGAACAACTCCCAGCCTGTGAGGTCCTTGCCGTTGAAGAGGCTAACCTTATCACCAGCCTTCTTGGGCAACTCCTTAATCTTGATGT
This sequence comes from Alistipes sp., assembly GCA_045658845.1. GTDB lineage: Bacteria > Bacteroidota > Bacteroidia > Bacteroidales > Rikenellaceae > Alistipes. The sequence continues at coordinate 2,584 of JAZOVT010000005.1, read as the reverse complement.
TACGGAATGATGCGGGGTCACCGTGGTCCTGCAAGCAGATTACACCCTCGTGAGCCAAACCATACTCTGTAGCATCGCCCCACTTGCCGCTAGCCTTCTTTGCGAACCAATCCTCAGTCCAAGCCTCGAACTCGAGAATCTTCTCGCCATTGAGCCAGTGCTCAACGTGACCGTTGTCGAAAACAATTTTAGAAGTGTTCCACTTGCCTACGGGGTTAATCTTCATCTTGCTCTGGTCGGGGAGGTGCATAGCGTAATCTACGCCAATCTTCTGCCACTCCTCCAACTTAGCGTTGTTAATCTCCTCCCAGCCCTCAACATCGATTAACTGGTACTCAGGACCTGTTACATAAGGAACCTTGAAACGGGGACCCTCCAAAACGTGGTACAACATACCGCTGTTGCCACCCTTTGTGAGTTTCCAATCCCACATCAACTCGAAGTTAGCGTACTGCTTGTCAGTTACGATGTAACCTGAAGCGTCGCCACCCTCACCTGATGCCTGGATGCAACCGTCAACAACTGTCCAACCGTTAGTGAGTTCCTTGCCGTTGAAATCACGCCAACCGTTCAAAGTCTCACCGTCGAAAAGCAACTGCCAACCCTCAGCCTCCTCTGATGCAGAGAGAGTGTTAGGAGCCTGGCACGATGTAGCCATACCTGCTACCAAAGCAGATGCAGCCAAGAATGAAAATAGTTTCTTCATACGTGTTAAAAAATTAATAAATATAAATTGTTTATCCTAAATGTTGCGCTATGTGTATGGCCTTCAATGCGTAAGAGCCATCTGCGTCGTATGCTTCCAATATCAGACCTTCGTACAATTGGCTCGCCTGTGCCCCAGCGGCGCAGTGGGGTAGTGCCAATGTGTAATAAGCCTTATATTTCTCGCCATCTATGTCTGTCGTTGCCGATTTACACTTCTGGCCGATTATTTGCTTCTGCTCACCTGCAAGTTGCCACTTGCGGTTATTATCCGCGAAGACAAAGCAGGATGCGGCCATATCGCTACAATCAATATATGCTCCATCATAGGCCCGCAATGTTATCTCTCTGTCGCATATCATTTTATATTGAAATGCGTGGCGACCTATTGCACGATATGTCGTATCAATCTCAAGGTGCAGAAAATCATTGCGTTGCTCGACCTTTCGCTCGTATATGACGGCTATGTGCGACGGTTGGTAGTTGCCTTGTTTCGCTTGCTTTACGGCTATCTCCGTGCGGCTGATGGCGTCGTAACCAAAGCCATACCCGATGGTAAATATATGGCCAACGGCGAGCATTATAGCAATCGCTGATGTTGCCAAAAATAACTTTTTACCCTTCATATTTATTGCAGTCTTTACAAAAGGCCTATAATAACGGTCAAAGATAGTAAAAATTAGGCAAATAGGGGCAATTTTCTATCAAATTATTTGATAAACCTGCTAAAGAATTTCCAAATCTCCTCGCCTGTGTCAATATCATTTGTGCCCCAAGTGTGGCCGCCGCCAACAATCTCGTAAAGCCAAACCTCCGTGCCGTGTCGGCCTGCGGTATATTTATGAGCGATTACGGTATGTGAATCACTGTTCTTGTGGGGTAGTGTAACACTCTCTGTTTTAGTGCATTTATTGCATTCAACCCACTTGCTTATAGCGTCGGGTACGGCTATGTATGCTCCCCAGCCACCTTTGTTTTCGAGGTCGCCTGTCCACTCCGATACGCGGTCCTCGGTGCCGTGAACCTCGAAGAGTGGGATAGGGCGGGTGTCGGTGTAGTGGCGTGGCATCCACTCCATTGTAAGGCCCGCGATGGGTGCAACGGCAGCGAACGTATTCTGTTTGTCGTATGCCAATAGGTAGCACATCTCGCCTCCGTTGGACATTCCCGTGCAGAAGGTGTTGCGGTGGCTCAACGAGTGCTGCTTTTGGAGATGTTTGGCCAATGTACATAGGAATGATATATCATCGACGGTCATATCGGCCTGGAATGGGTATCCGACATTCCAACAGTTATTGCCGCGACCATCCTTGGAGCCCTGTGGATAACAAAGCGCAAAGCCGTGACGGTCAGCCACCTCGTTAAGTCCGACGTTATCGAAATTAAATGAGCCACCATAGCCGTGCAGAGCGAAAACGAGCGGAGCATTGGGCTTTATGTTCTTGGGAAGATAGAGTTTGTAGGTGCGCTCAATGCCGTCGATGACACATTCGTAGATGTTGTACGTTGCCTGCGATTGAGTCTTTTGTTGCTTGATAATGTGATGATTGGCGGCTTGAATGCTTTTTGACGGCGTTTTAGCCGATGAATCGAATGTAAAGATGGTCTGTATTGCCAAAATGATGGTAAGGGCAATGAATATTTTCGAGTGTCTCATTTTGAGTTAGTTTTTGTAGATTAAGTTGTTTGATGATACAAAAGTATTAATAATAATTTATAATTCCAATTTGATGCAATATTTATGTTATGTTAATATTGATTTTTACTTTTGTATTGCCATAAGGCAAATAATTTATTAATTTAATTACATTATGCAAAACTTTAATCCGCAGGCTCAAGGTCAGCCTACAATTCAGAGAGATTCTTTTTTGTTTATTGA
>JAZOVT010000004.1:0-12484 GCA_045658845.1 Alistipes sp. | reverse complement strand
GGGGGGGGTATTTTTGTAAAAAAAATATATAAAATGTTAGTTTTTTTCATTTTTTATGTATGACTTTGTAATGGTTTTTTGAAAAAAATATTTTTTTTGGTAAATTGTTAGTGTATATAATGAGGTTTAGACTACTGATATTTTTCTTATTTGCATCTGTTTTTGTTTGCGATATTAATGCTCAAACTTTAACAAAGCGTGAGCAGAAGAGTATCGTAGGCATTGAGGTGCATTTCCGTCACGACAAGCACGACCTCGACCTCAACTATATGGGCAACGAAAAGTCGTTGGCACAATTTGCTTTTGTACTCGATACTGTAGGTCTTGAACGTCTCGATTCAGTCGTAATCGTATCGCAATCTTCGCCCGAGGGTGTCTATCAGTATAACGTTCGTCTTTCTCAAAATCGTGCTGCGACTATGCGCAGTTACATCGAAGAGCATCATCCCGAAATCAAGGACAAATTATCTGTGATTCCCGACGGTGAGTCGTGGCAACTGCTGCGCGATTATGTAGCGCAAGATACAAAACTCAAGGATGCAACAAAAGCCAAGGTGCTCGAGATTATTGATGCCGACATCAACATCAACACCAAGAAAGAGCAAATGACACAGTTGGCAGTATATCGCTATCTGCTCACTACATATTACCCGCGCATCCGTAGTTCAATGTTCTGTATCTTGTATTATAATGAGATACCAGTGCCCAAAGAGCCCGAGCCTAAACCTGCACCCGAGCCTGAGCCAACGCCGGAACCGGAGCCAGCGCCGGAACCTGAGCCCGAGCCCGAGCCAGCGCCCGAACCTGTGCCCGCACCAGAGCCTGTCAATACCGAAGTAGCCAAAGAACCTGTTTCAATGGAGTCGAAGGATTATGTTACAATAGCAGCACTCAAGACTAACCTTCTCTATGACCTGCTCACAGCGTTGAACTTTGAAATTGAGGTGCCGATTGGCAAAAAATGGTCAATAGTAGCAGAAGATGTCTTCCCTTGGTGGCACATTGGTAACAAGTATGCATTGCAGATGTGGGAGATGGGTGTTGAGGGCCGTTATTGGTTCAAGCGCACTCCCGACCGCAAGGTGCTCAGTGGCCAATTCCTTGGTTTGTACACTATGTCGGCAAAGTATGACTTCCAGTGGCTCAGTAGCGTCAACTATCAGGGCGAATATTGGTCTGCAGGTATTACATACGGTTATGCAATGCCCATAAGCAAGCGTCTTAACCTTGAACTATCGTTGTCGTTGGGCTATCTCTCGACAGCCTACCGTCACTATACACCCTCACCTGGCTATACAGAACTTATTAGAGACCCGTATAAGCAGGGACGTATGGGATACTTCGGCCCCACCAAAGTAAAGGCATCGTTGGTATTCCCTATAAATGTTCCATCGAAGAGTAGAAAGGAGGTGCGCTATGAGTAAAACCATAATGCGCCTAATGCTTTCGTTGAGCCTTATATTGATATTAGGCTCGTGCGAGCGCCGTCCTCTTGTCGATGGTACCGAGCAGATAGACATTAGGGTAGTGCTGAATGTGAGAGCAGTGCTCAATGTAACGACAAGTGTGTATAACGAACGTATCCCCATACCCAAGATTTCGCCATCTGTTATACGTGTAATGTTCTACGATGTAACAACTGGAGAATTGGTTACACAGGCTTTCATCTCGAATCAAGGTGTGAACGAGGATGGTGAACTCTGCATTACAGGCAATATAAAAGTCCCCGCAGGTCATTATAATATGATATGTTATAATTTCGACACACCATCGGTGCTTGTCAATGGCGAGGATAATATAAAAACCATAAACGCATATACATCCGAAATCTCGCAATATCACTATTCGCGCTTCTTGAGCAGTCGTGGTGATAACAGCGATGAGATTATGCCGCGTATCTATTACGAGCCCGACCACTTGGTAGTTGCTCGCGAGAATGATATTATAATCCCCAAGCACTCCGAGACTATAACCATTCACACCGAGGCAAGTACTATTATCGATACCTATTATATACAGATACGTCTGGTGAATGGTCAGTATGCATCCGATGCTACAGCCGTGCTCACCGACCTTTCGCCCTCGAATAAGTTTGCCCTCGATGAGCGCAAATTCGATGAGTACTCGGCAACCTTCTTCGAGATGCACCGTAGTGTCGATACCCGAATACGCGCCGCTAATCAGGATGTGCTTTGTGCCACATTCAACACATTTGGCAAACGTCCCGATGATATAGCACCCTCGGTAGAGAGTAAACTATATGTAACATTCAATGTTACAACTGTTGATGGTAAACAGGTAGAGATGACGGTGGATATGGACGAAATTTTCCGTACACCCGATGCCATCGAGCGCCATTGGTTGCTTATTGACAAAGATTTTGTTATCCCCGAACCCGATATCCCCAACCAACCCAATGGCGATGGTGGAATGTTCGACCCCGATGTTGAGAAGTGGGATGAGCAGGAGGGTAATATCGAACTTTAATATCGTTAATGTGATATTCATAGCAGAATACAATAAACTTAAATAAAAAACAATTAAAATTTTTTAACTACTTAATTATGAAAAGAGTATTTTTCTTCGCAGTCTTGGCAAGCGTAGCGTTTGCTGGCTGTACATTTGACGAGGGCGTTTCTGATGGCGCTGTAAACGGCAATGAAATCAACTTTGCTGTAGCACAGTACACTCCTCAAACACGTGCGGAGCACGACCCAGGTGCAGCATTTAACGAGAACATTACTATTTGGTCTTGGTATAATGGTGCAAATACACCGGTAATTCCAGGTGATAAGTACGACCCTGAGAATAGTAGTTTTGAAGGTGGTGATAAGTACTATTGGCCCGTTGACGGTAGTGCACTCGACTTTGTTGCAGTTCCTACTTTTTTGGTTCCTAGTGTTTATTTCACAGCGCCTGGACGTGCAGCAGATGGCGCAACTGCATTGACTTTTGTTATCCCCTCAGGTACAGACTATCACTTAACAAACCTTATGACAACCGAGGTTCAGACTGCTAACAATGGTACTGTCGCTCTTTTGTTCCGTCACCTCCTTTCAAAAATCAACATCAAGGTCACACAGAAGGAGCGTGAGAGTACAGATGCAAGATGGCTTGTAACTGTTAAGAATATTAAGGTTGAGGGCTTGAAGAACGCTGGTCAGGTAGTTATTAATAATAGTTGGGATGCTGAAGGCGGAGACGCAGGCGCTGACAAATTTTGGGATACCACAAGCGGTAGCGAGACTTGGCAGGTAACCGATGGAGACGAGTCTCTTTACGCAAGTATTGACGCTGGTGCATCTGAAACTCCCTATGCTTCAGCCGAGACATACTATATGTTGCCCCAGACTCTCGAGACTGGTGTACAGAAGATAACAATCGAATACACAATTGAAACCGATTATATTGGTAACACTACACAGCCCAATACTACAGAGACTTATTCAAAGACATTCGACCTAAAGGATGTAACAGCTATCACAGAGTGGGCTATGAACAAGAATATCACTTACAACATCTCAATCGACCCCAGCGAGACACTTAACCAAATCACATTTACTGTTCACGAGGAGAAGTGGGGTGAAGAGAGTGGTTCAGCACCTGACGTAGATCCTATACCTTAATCTTAAAATCAAGTGTTTCTGAGTAATATAAGATGCACTTAACCATAGGCTATGGAGGATTGAAACCCTCCATAGCCACAATGCCAAATAATTGGCAAACCACGAGGCAAAAAATAGATAAGCCTATAATTATTGCAATGACCTGTATAATGAAATACAAAATAGCATATATATTATTTGTGGCTCTGTTGGCTCTGACAGCGTGTACCAAGGATGAGAAAAAGTATGAATATTCTCCCGATATGAATATCACTTTTTCGCCAGCGGTTACCGTCGCTACAAGGGCAATGAGTGCCGCATATCCTGTAGATATGCCATTTGGTATATGGGCTTATCGTCTGCCGTATAATCAGAAGTGGGATGCAACGACTTCGGCACCTGCATTATTGTTGGAAAATTCGCGCGTGACCTGCCTAAATGACGTATGGCAACCCGAGCCATCAATCAAATGGCCTGGTAACGAAAAACTTACATTCTTTGCCTATGCTCCGTATGATGCCGATATGACATTTACGCGGGAGCGTGGTGTGGAGTTCAACGATTTTGATGCTACATCGGGAATCATACCAATGTACACCAACCCCGTTACCGATTGCGACAAAGAACTAACCAACGGATGCGTGGCACTGCCATTTATACAGACGCTGACAAAGGTGGAGTTTAAGGTGTGCTCGTCAATAGCGAATGTGGGATTTAGAATATTCCTCAAGAGTATGGTAATAGATAATATTGCACAGCGAGGTTCGTTCAACTCATTGCCCGAGCCCGTATGGGGCAATCTCGGCGACAAGAGGAGCCTTGAGTTGTGCAGTGAGAGTATGGAGGTGGGTATGAGTCTTAAAACAGTAGGATTTTGGATGCTACTCCCACAGTCGCCAAAGAGCGCTATAAAGATGATTGTCGATATATACGACGATAAGGGCGAACTCTATGCCGAGGATTTTGAACTTACAACAGATACTATAAAAGATACCTGGGGTGTTGGAAAATACTACACCTACAACATTGTACTTTCCGACCACGATGCAACATTCACAACCGATATCTTTGATAGTATAAAATGATATATATAAGACATATATTCAAGAAAAGCAGTATGAAAATCTATAACAAAATATACACCATCGGCTCCCTCTGCCTGCTAAAGGTTGCAGCAATGCTATTTGCTGTGCTGGTCGTCGCCTGTTCAAAAGATAGTGACGCAACTATCGACAATGGCGATAGACCCATATATTTCGCAATAGATGAATCAGATGATACACGTGCTATTGTAAACGACTTTACCGATTTTACTGCCGACGACTTTGGTGTTGTAGCCTATTGGTATCCCGACAATGATATAACAGAAACTCCTACGGTGATTATGGAGAATCAGAAAATCAATGTCAGCGGCTCGGGATGCAGTATCGAGGGTGGTTACAAATATTATTGGGCACCTGGAACTTGGCACTTTGCGGCCTATTCACCCTGGGTGGCAGACCCCTCTACAGCACCTGTGAGGATAACTCCTCCGAGCAAAGTCTTTGGCGGATATACATTCAGTGGTACTGTAGATGGCCAGACCGATTATATGTTTGCCGATGAAGAGGCTGGATACTATGGCATAAATGGAGATTATTTGCAATCCCTCGATGGTAGCGCCGTGCCTATGCGTTTCCGTCACGCACTTACGAAGGTTACATTTGGTCTGCGCCTTGCCGATACTACAGACGGCACCAATGTCACTTTCAACGGATTGTCGCTCTCTGATGTGCGCAATACTGGTAGCGTGTCATTTGTGCACGGCAATGGCAATGCACTGACCAACCGCAACGACCGCAATAGATGGCAAACAATGGATGCCAACGGTGCACCTATCAACGATATATGGTCGGTAGACGATGCCGAAACAGAAGATTATGAGGTTGCTCCCTCTGCGACTCCTATAAATTTAGCCGATGAAAATGAGCATAGACTCGATAAGGTTCTATATCTGTTGCCTCAAGAATTGTTGGCAAGCGGTACGCAGCAGATGATAAACGTTAGTTACACTCTGCAGATTGGTAGCAACACACCCACAACACACGATGTGTCTATACCTTTGCGCGATGCCTCAATCGAGCAGTGGAGCACCAACAGCCACGTACACTACACCTTAACAGTGAACCCTCCAGGTGGTACAGCGTCGCTTGACGTTAATGTGCAACCGTGGGACTATGTCGAGGTTATCAACCAATTTGCCAATACCGTAGGTATGAGCGATGTCGATGCCGACAATGATGGTGTCGGAGATGACTTCCTGCGCTGGATAGATGGTACATATCAGAGTATAAACACAACCGATAATCGTGTCGTTGTAAAACCCGATATTTCACAACGTGCGCAGTTTACATTCCGCATCGGTAGCCCGTTAGGCTCTACGTGGTATGCAATGTTAAGAACAAAAAGAGGTAATCCCTCGGCTTTCAGCCTGTCGGCGGTGCAGAATGCAACTATTACCGATGGTGTGGCTCTTGGTGCCGTAGGCGACAGAGTAAAACTCGAGGTCGTAGCCAACGATGAAAATCCCACCGAAACGAATGAGGCCGAACTTATATTCATCGTGATATGTAACGGACAGATACTCTCGGCCGATATTGTAACCGTGAACTCAACGAACTATACCATAATACAGAATATCAATATCTAATAATATGAGATTCCTGCGACAATACCTATATATATTTATATGTACACTAATAGGCGTAATGTTTGTTTCGTGTACACAGGAAGAATCGTCTTTTTCATCGGATAACGATTCGGCATTATCATTGAAATTGCATTTGGGCACAATCACACGTGCTACAACAATTGATGGCGTTGATGACCTTAACGAGAACAAAGTATCTTCGGTAGATGTATTCTTGTTTAGAGCCGATGCCACTGATGCCGATGCCGCCATATATACAGCAAGTCTGTCGTCGGGCTCAATTACTTTTGACGCAGAGAGTAAAACTGCTACATTCGACCTAAATGTTCCGCTTGGAAAATTCACGCGGTTATTCCCTAATGGCGCAACAACGTGCAAGGCGTATGTTATTGTCAACCGCCCTGCTTCGTGCGCTCTTCCCGCGCTTGACGGCTGTAGCCTTTCGGCACTCAAGCACCTTGTAGTAAGTTCATCGCAATTTCAGGTGGTTGATGAGGTCGAGGGTAAGAGAGTGCTTACACGCCAACCCCTATTCGTAATGGATGGTTTTACCGAAAACATCACGCGTGCAGATATGACGCTCTCGGGCACTATTGCAGTAACGCGTGCTGCGGTAAAGGTGCAGTTCCTCATTGATGAAATTGCCGACCACGTAGCAGACAACGGAAAGACGTACACCGCCGACAAGACGAATGTGAAAATTACTTTGCGCAATGGCTGTAACCGTGCTTATATCAATGAGACAACACCTGCTTCGTATCTCAAACCCGATAAGAGTACCGATATTTTCAATCTCAATGATATAAGCCTAAACAGCACTGAAGGTGGAAAACTTACTACATCATATCCGATGTACAGTTATCCCATCTATTGGGGTAATGATGATGCAAGCCGCACCTATATTATCCTTACCATTGTATGGGTAAATGATAACAACTCTAACGACAGAAGAACAACATACTACGAAGTTCCTGTAAATGCAGCGGGAGACTACCTTATGCGTAATACCTTCTACAAGATTATACAACAGGTTGATATTATTGGTAGCGAAACAATAGATGATGCAACAAAACTCTACCCATCGACTTATGTGATACTCCCCTGGGGTAATACAAAGGTGGGTGGCGATGACACAGATACCGATGCCGAGATTAGCAAATTGAGATACCTCGTTCTTGAAGAGTCCGAGGTGCAAATGTATAATACAACACATAAAGAGTTGTTTTATTATACAAGTGACCCCGTTGAGATAAGAAATCTTGTTATACAAAAGGTAAATGTGTCGGGTAATACTGCTCAAAATGAGACTATACTTTCTGTTGCAGAACCTAATTTCAATAGTTCAACCAATACATACGAAATTACTCACAGTAACCTGAAACGTCCTTTGTATCTCTCTATTCATACAGCCGACCCAGATGTTGCAACCGACCACGATTACATATCTCTGTCGCACGACTTGGTTAATGATATGAATGCGACTTCCGATTACTCGGAGTATATCTTCACATTCGATGTTGTGCATAGCGATAGACCCGAATATAAAGAGAGTGTAAGGGTAGAGCAATTCCCTATGATTGCAATTAAAGCCGACCTTAACTCTGCTTATAAAGATGATGCTAATAATAATAATGATAATGAGAATAAAGGTTATGTATATATAAATAATCAAAATGTTTATAATCAAAATGATGATGATACCAATTGGTCCGCAGTTCGTGGTTTAGTCGGAACTAATAAAAACCCAAATAGATACATAGTATCGGTCACTTCAATTAGTGAAGAATATGCCGATGAATATATCATAGGTGACCCGCGTACTAATGATACAGAATCATTTTCAGGATTAAACAGAGATGATAATAATAAAACACTTCAATATTATTATCCAACTAATACTGCAGATGCGACAAAACTGATGATTTCACCACAGTTTATGATGGCTTCCTCCTATGGAGTGTGTGGTGGTAGTATGGGGTATTCAGACGCGGAAAAAAGATGTGCAACATATCAAGAGGACGGTTATCCTGCAGGACGTTGGAGAGTGCCTACACAAGCCGAAGTAAAATATATTATACAACTTTCGGGCTGGGGCGTAATTCCTGTGCTATTTAATAATGGCTCTAATTATTGGAGTGCACAAGGAGTGGTTAAGAATAATAACGGAACCTTTAGTACCGTAACCTCAACTACTACAGCCTTTGTCCGTTGCGTATATGATACGTGGTATTGGGGAACAGACCACGATGCTGGTAGTACAAAATTTGTTTATGGTGATAAACAGCGATAGTTTGCAGTAATCTAACTCTCCCCGTTGAGTTGTGAGCCCTCCGCAGGATAGGGAGTTTGTGAAAGAGAAAACAGGAACAGAAATATAAGTATGAAGATAAAAAATATAATATATACACTGCTGATGATGGCGATGTCATTGTTGCTGCCTACGGGCTGTAGCGATGATATTGACACTCTTCAATCCGACAACAAGGTCGATGATGGTAAGGTTCGTTTGCAAATAGGGCTTACACTGCCCGAGGCGCCGACGGCCGATACTCGTGCATTCAACAGGACCGATTTTGAGTTCGAGGATTTGTATGTCGCTGTTTTTGTAAGGCAGGGTGATGCATATTTCCTCGAGGAGTGTGTGCGTGCCGAGAATCCTACACCCGAGAAGCACAATGGTACCAACCATTGGGATTTCGGTGTGATATTGTCTAAAACCGATACTCCTCGCCGTCTGCACTTCATAGCCAACTATCCTGGTCTCACGATGGGACTTGGTGAAGAGGGTGGTCTTATCGGACGTCTTGTTGCTAACGAAAGCATCGATGGCGGACAGCACGATGTATATTGGAACTATCTCGATGTAAGTTGTATACAGGACGGAACGCAAGAGCAGTTGCGCGATATCCCATTGGTGCGTAATTTCTTGCAGGTTAAACTCTCTGTTGAACCCAAGCCTGGTGTAAACCTCAATTCAAAATTCCAGTTAACAGGATATGCTATGCATAACGTTCCCACGAGAGGAACTGTAGCACCATATAACTCGGCCAATGGTACATTTGCCAACTATGTGGTTAAAGGCGCAGACGGCTCGTTGAGTTGTCAGTCATATGATAATCTTGAACAGATACAAGGATATGTAGGTAACGAACCATACGATAATGAACTTATAAGACTGACAGAGTTTCAGGAGGATATAAGTACTCCTTTTTATATGTATGAGCGTACGCACGTTAATGTCGACGACCCTACGTGTATGATAATCAAGGGAAAATATGACCCCAGCGGAAAATTTGGTGCCGATATTAAGGAGACATACTACAAACTCGACTTTATCCACCGTGACGTCAATACAAATACCAACGTATACTACAATATGTTGCGTAATTTTATATACACAATGAATATTGTTGACGTGACAGGTGAAGGTTATTCATCGGCCGATGAGGCTATACGAAATCCCGCAAGTAACAACATCTCGGGTAATGCCAATATCGACGACTTTACAAATATTTCTGACGGTACGGGACGTTTATTCGTTTCTACCACCTATCTGGTGTTTACCGATGCAGAACCTATCGACATCTATTATAAGTATATTCCCGATATTAATAACCCAACTGTAATCAATAACAATCTTAAAGGTGTCAGTGGAGGCGATATTATAGTAACAGCAAAGGCGGACGCAACCAAGGTCTTGAAGAGTAATGCTGTAGTGGCTTCGGCAGACGAGACAACAGGCCACGTGGGCTGGCGCAAGGTGACACTTACCCCTAATGACCCTCCCACCAATGGTGAGGATTATGTGCGTACGCAGGATATAACCATTGCAAGTGCTACGTTGCAGCGTAAGGTAACACTCGTTATGCGTAACCCATACGAGATGAGTGTAAATCTTGTAAATCGCCATATCCCCGAAGTGGTGAAATCACCCGTTGACCTTAAGGTGACAATCCCGGGCGGTATGCCTATGTCACTGTTCCCGCTGAAGTTCTATGTTTCAAGTGTGGAGAACAGTATATACGCCAAGCCTGGAGGCGATATGTATAGTGAATCATACGCTGGTGGTTATGGATTTGTGAAAGAGATTACGTGGGAGTTCTATCGCGATGCCAATGCTACGGGGCAAAATACAATAGGAGAGCCCGTAGGTGTAAAAGAATCGGATGGTAGAATATCATTTATATGCAACCTCGTTACCAATTGCGCCGAGAGTGCCACCGTCGTATATGTCGATAATGAATATTTTGTACGCGGCCAGGATAGTTTCGATAATCTGGATATTACAAACTTTGTAAGTATAGGAACAAGTACCAAAGTGAAAATACAGCAGTCAAGCGGACGCTATCCGCAGCGTATTTACAATAGTGGAGATAATAACGGTACGATTAACGATGTAAAAGTCTTCATAAATGGTGTAGATACGGGTAAAACAATCACTATTGACCGTGATAATGTTTTGCAAGGTATAACATTCGAGGATTATAGTGATAGTGGTCTGGACCTTACTCAAGAACTTACATTTAAGTTCAGTGATAAGTATTATGTGGGTGGCAATAATTGGAGTGCCGATGCTGTGGAATATGTGGCTACTTGTACATTACGTGATATTAGGGATGGTAAAACTATAAACTTTACAGCACCTGCAATTAAGGTATATGAGATAATTATTCCTACTACTCAAACTGTGAGTGTACAACAAGAAACATTTACTTATTATTATTATGGATGGAATAGTGTATCTGTCTATCCATACGAGATACATAATGTAGATAAACATCAAAATAGTACAACTCAAAATAACAACGGAACAGAATCTGTTACAGTAAGTGTAGGTGGTGTTGATGCAAAAATCACAATTGATAAAGACAACGTAACTAAAGGTGTAACCATATCAATACCCGCCGGAGTTTCCCCTGATGCTACAATGAAATTTACATTCAGTGATAGATATTGTACAGAATTAGCAACTAGTGGTAATGGGCAGTTGAAAGGCTTTAACTTTAGCACAGGAACTGATGAATATACCTTTGAATGTACAGTAGAGGAGTTTATTAATGGAGTAACAACACTTAACTTTGAACGTTAAAACAATTAACCAATAACCTTTTTCTAATAGGCGACCTTATGGTCGCCTATTTTGACTAATAATCCCCGTACTCCCTACAGCCCTCGTAGTCCTCGCAGTCCTTGTAGCCCTTCATCCCACCCCCAAACGAGGCTTATTGGTTAAAATTAGTAGATAATATCGGGATGGTTTTCATTTATAGGTCAAACAGTATTTGTGATAATTATTATGAGTCATAATATTATGACTCATAATCCAATAATATGCACAAAACAGCACAAAAAAAGTAATGATGCAAAAGGCGCCACTTTTTGCATCATTACCATATTCTGTAACAGAATAATATGTTGTCAAATGTTTAGGAAACTCGTTATGGCCTTATCTCTATGCGCATTGATTTTACTCCTATCTTTTGGTCGTGGGCACGCAGTTTTCCTAACCAATGCTGAAAGTCTGCATAACTCAATTCTCTAGGAAGATTCTCTTTTGCAATATGGTCTACAGCCTTAGTGAATGGATTTTGGGAGAAAATAATGTATATTTTATTACGTTCAATGTCGTCATTGCAAGTCATATAGTAATTATCTACTAAATCCTGTTCCTCTATAGTAGCATTATTGGGTGAGAAAAATACATATTCTTTGCCGCCTTTCACTTGGTGTTGACCATCGCTATCGTTCTGATATGGGAGTAAACAATATGCCGTAGGAGTTTCGTCAACCAAATATATCGCAATATAGCCGTCTGATGGGGCTGAGAAGTACAAAAACATATCATCATTGTTCTTAAAATTGACGCTAGCATCCTTCTTCTCAGGATGATTTCGCAATACAAGAGCTTCGAATTCAGCAACATTATTTGTATATTTACGAGCGCGACCACAGACACTACACTTTACAACTAACTCATCATTAATGAGTGAGACTGTGTATTTAGGTTCAGCAATATCTTCTATCCACTCTCCGTCAACTTCAGACTTTCTATACTGAGAAAAGAAACTATGCTCTTTACCGTCATCAGATGATTCTGATAAGGTGGTGCTTTGTGAAATTACAGTACCAAACGTATTGTCTAATGCTGCCATCTTTCCTTTTTCCAGGGCTTTACTTTTTGCCTCTACAA
>JAZOVT010000003.1:0-47633 GCA_045658845.1 Alistipes sp. | reverse complement strand
TAAGAACAAGAAAAATCAAAATTTCATTTCATACAAATCACACTCCCTTCTATTTACATATTGCAATCGGCTTTTATCAATCGAGAAATTGCAATTTATGCAAAAAATATCTACTTTCGCACGAAGAAACCAAATAACAACTGTATTATAATGAAACGTAAACTTATATTTTTCGTAACCGCGTTGCTTATGACAACTCTTACCATTTCGGCTCAAACAGACCGAAAACTACTCTCAATAGAGGATGTGGTACTCAATCGTGAACTAACGCCCAAGACCTACCCCGTACAATGGGTCGGAGAGAGCGACTCGTATTCGGTAGTCGAGAATAACAACCTCGTGGCCGTAGATGCTCGCACGGGCAAACGTCGCACGCTCATAAGTTTGGAGGAGTTGAACAAGGCCCTATCGACTGATTTTAAGCGTTTCCCCGCCTATGCGTTCGACGATGCTATGTCGCTCGTGGTATCGGCACACAATATGCGCAACGTAATAGACCTCAAGAGCAAGAGCGTGACAACATCATATAAAGTTCCTGCAGGAGCCAACCTCACACGTCAGAGTGGCAAGGGTGGAAAATATGCCTACACACGCGACAATAACCTCTATCTGTTTGACGGCGAAAAGGAGGTTGCAGTAACTGCATTTGAGGATAAAAACATCGTATGCGGACAGAGCGTAAGCCGTAACGAGTTTGGTATTTCGGGAGGTATTTTCTTCTCACCCGACGCCACAAAACTTGCTTTCTATCAGAAAGATGAGTCGCAGGTTACGGATTTCCCGTTGCTCGACATCACAACCCGTACAGGTACGCTCAAAAACATAAAATACCCGATGAACGGAATGCCCTCGGAGCGTGTATCGCTGGGTGTTTACGACATCGCTTCGGGCAAGACAACATATGTGCAAGTGACCGATTTTGACGAGGAGCGTTACCTCACAAACATCACCTGGTCACCCGACTCACAACGCATATATATTCAGGTTTTGGACCGTGCGCAGAAGAACGTACATCTTAACTCTTACGATGCATCGACAGGCAAGTTTATTAAGCAGATTCTATCGGAGCATAACGACCGCTGGGTAGAGCCTCAACAACCACTCGTATTTATGCGAAACAACCCATCGCAATTCATCTACACTACGGATAACCGCGACGGATATTGGAATTTGTATCTATGTAACGATGAGGGAGTTATCAAGCGCCTTACAGCGACTGATGCCGACGTAAAATATGTAGCGCAGGATGACAAATTTGTCTATTACTCATCGGCCGAAGTTCAGCCCATCGACAGCCATCTTTTCAAGGTCGAAATCGCTACGGGCAAGCAGACTCGCCTGACTCCGACAGAGGGTTGGCACACAACATCGGTAAGCCACAGCGGAAAGTATTTTATTGATACATATTCGTCGCTAAAAGTACCTCGCGTCGTGGAAGTTGGTCGCACCGACGGCAAACCCGCGCGTGAGATTTTCCGCGCCGAAGACCCGACAGTAGGTTACAATTACAGCGAGATTACTATCGGCACGGTAAAGAGTGCTGACGGCAAGTACGACAACTACTACCGTCTGATTAAACCTCTCGACTTCGACCCCACAAAGAAGTATCCTGTAATACTTTACGTCTACGGCGGCCCTCACTCTCAGATGGTACAAAACACATACCTCGCGCAGTTGCGTCGTTGGGAGATGTATATGGCTCAACGTGGTTATGTCGTGTTCGTAATGGATAATCGTGGCACACAGAATCGTGGCGCCGAGTTCGAGAAGGCTATCCACCGCCAATGTGGCCAGGCCGAGATGGCAGACCAGATGGCTGGTATGGAGTGGCTTATGTCGCACGATTGGGTTGACAAAGAGCGCATCGGAGTACACGGCTGGAGTTATGGCGGTTTTATGACTATTTCGCTTATCACAAACTATCCCGACGTATTCAAGGTTGGTGTTGCGGGAGGCCCCGTAATCGACTGGAAGTGGTACGAGGTTATGTACGGCGAGCGCTATATGGACAACGTTCACAACAACCCCGAAGGCTTTGCCAAGACAAGCCTCATCAACAAGGCTACAAGCCTGAAAGGCAAGTTGTTAATCTGCCAGGGCGCAGTTGACCCCGTTGTAGTTTGGGAGCACTCACTCAGTTTCGTCAGAGAATGCGTAAAGAACAACATCCACAGTGTGGATTACTTCCCCTACCCTTGCGCCGAGCATAATGTTTACGGTACGGATGCCGTGCACCTCTACAACAAAATCACGAACTATTTTGAAGATTATTTGAGATAATTTTCTAGTATAAACACTCTTTCTTGGCGGTCATCAGCAATAAGTCTGACGGCCGCCTCGTTTTTTATGCGAAAACACAAAAAAAAGCCTACAAAGTTGGAAATGACGAATATTGTTTGTAACTTTCGGGTTGAAATATTGACTTAAATAAATAATTAATTAATAAATTAAAAATTAGAACGTTATGGAACTATTGTTTATCGGCGGTCTTGGTACCAGCGAGATTCTACTTATTGTTTTGGCTCTTTTGCTTTTGTTTGGTGGCAAGAAGTTGCCTGAGTTGATGCGTGGTGCTGGTCGTGGTATCCGTGAGTTCAAGGATGCTGTAAACACTGCTACAAAGCCCGAGGACGACAAGAAGCCCGAATCAAAGAAGGAGGAGTAGGAATTAACTTATTTGACGGGATATTAGGTAATGAGCAAAGAGATTGTACACGACGAAGCGGAGATGACTTTCGGCGAGCACCTCGACGAACTCCGCAAGATTTTGATGCGTGTTATACTTATTTTTGGCGCACTCTTCTGTGTATTATTTGCATTGAAGGGTATCGTTTTAGATGTTGTATTGGCACCCATATTGGAGAACTTCCCTACGAATCGTTTCTTTAATTGGATGGCTAATATGATGGGGTCTGATGCTTTGAGAATCTCGCCCGACAACGTCAATTTGTACAACACCAAGATGGCAGGACAGTTCTTGTTGCACATCAAGAGTTCACTCGTCGGTGCTTTCGTAATTGCTTTCCCCTATCTGATTTGGGAGTTGTGGCTCTTTGTCAAGCCCGCACTTCCTCCCCATCAGCGCAAGAAGAGTTTCCGCTATGTTTTGGAGACTCCAGTATGGTTCTTGTTGGGTCTTTTATTTGGTTACTTCATCATCGCCCCGTTGGCTATCAACTTCTTGGGTAACTATCAAGTAAGTGAGCAGATTAACAACATCATCGGCGTTGACTCGTTTATGAACACCGTAATCAGTGTATCGTTTGCTGCCGCTATTGCATTCCAATTGCCGTTGTTGATTCGCTTGTTGGCCACAATGGGTATCGTCACATCGGAGGGTATGCGCCAATATCGCAAGGTAGCAGTTGCCGCATTGCTGATTTTTGCCGCTATTATCACTCCGCCCGATGTCGTAAGTCAGGTACTTATCTTCATCCCCTGCTATTTCCTCTACGAATACGGCATTACCATCGCAGCGCGCATTGAGCAGGTTCGCGCTAAAGAGGAGGCTGAATATGAGGCTATGATGGCAGCAGAAAAAGCAAAGGCTGAAGCCGAAGAGGAGGCAAAGCGCAAGGCTGAGGAGGAGAAGGCAAACGAGGAGGCAGATGAGGAGACATCAGACGATGAGGATGATGTAACTCCAACTGATGAAGATGAAGAGCAGGCTGATGATGATTCTACCGCCGACGAGGCTGAAGCGCCGACAGAAGAGAAGTCTGAAGAGACCGAGACCTCAAACGAAGAGGAAGAGGTAGAGGAGGAATTAGAGGAGATTACCTCTCCATTGGGCACTGCGATGATGCCTAAGTTCCCATATGAGATTGGCGCTACGCCCAAAAAGCGTAAAATCGTATATTCGGTAGCCACCGAGGAGCCTCAAATTGACGATGATGCCAATGCGGATAGCGCAGATGCCTCTGCAGACAACGCAGACACAGAATCTGGCAACGCTTAAGTCGTTCAACGATAGGCACTAACTCCGAGAAGACTACCCGATGGATAGATTAGGATTTTTCAAGCAGGGACTTTCATCTGTATTGGATGCGGCGAGTTCGATTATTGGGCTAAAGAAGGCCGCGGACTCCTTTGTCGAAGTAGTGGATGAAGCCTTAAGCAACATCAAGACCGACATCGGATTCCATCTGCCGTCAATCGACTCGGCTATATATGCTGGCGGAGCGAGTGTATTGGAAAACATAGCCGCTATAGGCTACAGCACCATTGAGGTAGGCACCTACAAAAACGGCACGTTGCACTATAAAAAGCCCGACGAGTTAAAGGAACTTGCTCGCAAGGCCAATGTAAAAATCACCGCCGCCCACCTAAACCATCTACTCACCGAGGTCGAAAAGGCCGAAGAGGAGAGCACCGAGAGAAGTGATAAGGAAACGGGGGTTGCCGAGGAGAGTGTTGCCGAGGGGGGCACGGCCAAGGAGAGTGTTGCCACAAAGAACCTTGTCGAGGAGTTCGTAATGAACGAGGAAGACAACGAGTGGTGGCTCAATGCGATGAATATCTGCAAGGATTTAGGGTGCAAGTATGTGACAATGGCACAATTCCCCGAGAATCCCGACCAGGCAACAATCGCTCGTTACGCAAAGTACTTTGATGCTATAGGCGAGATGGCCAAGGAACAGGGACTAAAGTTTTGTTTCCACCCGTCACAAGCCGAATTGACCAAGAACGATGACTCGGCATCAATCTTCGAGATGCTGGCCGAGCAGAGCGATAAAGAGAAAGTATGGTTCGAGATAGATACATTTGAAGCCACAGAGGCCGCAATAGATGTATGCAAACTACTCGAGCAACACGACAAGCGCATACTCCTGCTTCATCTTCACGACTATGGTGTAGCGGGCGATAGCGGAAGGATAGATTTCGACTCGATAATTAAGGAGGGCATAAAACGAGGTGTGGCCGACATATTTGTTGAGGTGCGAGACTTCCACCTACCTGCAATGAACTGCGTAGAACGTAGTTACTATTACGTCGATACTTTGCCGAGCATACGTTATTAGAGAGAGGGAGGGCTATACATAGCGACATCGGTATAATATATAAGGTATCTCTCAAATTGAAAAAGAAAAGCATAAACGCTTAATATATTTATTAACCTAAAAATTACAATTATGTCAAAGAAAATCTCAAGAGCAGACTTTCTGAAGACCTCAACAGCAGGTCTGGCTGCTATGACCGTAGTACCCGGCAACGTAATGGGTGCTGCTTTCGGACACAAGGCTCCGTCTGACAAGTTGAATATCGCTGCCGTAGGTATTGGCGGTATGGGTAATTCTAACATCAACGCCGTAAAGGGTACCGAGAACATCGTTGCACTTTGCGATACTGACTGGAACTATGCCAAGAACGTATTCAACGCATTCCCCAAGGCAAAGCGTTTCTGGGATTGGCGCGAGATGTATGACAAGGCTGCTAACGAAATTGACGCTGTAATCTGTGCAACTCCCGACCACACTCACGCATTGGTTTCGGCTTATGCAATGGAGTTGGGTAAGCACGTTTACTGCCAGAAGCCTTTGACTCACTCTGTTTACGAGTCTCGTCTTTTGACTAAACTTGCTGCAAAGCACCAGGTTGCTACACAGATGGGTAACCAGGGTTCTTCACACATCGGTGTTGAGACTGTATGTAACTGGATTTGGAATGGTGAGATTGGTGAGGTTACACGCGTTGACGCCTTCACTGACCGTCCTATCTGGCCACAGGGTTTGATGAAGCCTACTACAGTTGACCCAATTCCCGACACATTGAACTGGGATTTGTTCCTCGGCCCAGCTCCTTATCGTCCTTACAACCAGATTTACCAGCCTTGGAACTGGCGCGGATGGTGGGACTTCGGTACAGGTGCATTGGGTGATATGGCTTGCCACATCCTCCACCCCGTATTCAAGGCCCTCAACTTGGGTTATCCTACAGAGGTACAGGGTTCATCAACTGCATTGCTCACAGACTGCGCTCCGCAGGCAGAGTACGTAAAGTACAAGTTCCCTGCTCGTGAGAAGGTACACAAGGCAAAGATGCCCGAGGTTATCGTAAACTGGTATGACGGTGGTTTGAAGCCTGAGCGTCCCGAGGGTATGGAGCCCGGTGTAGACTTCAACATTCAGGGTGGCGGTGGTGCCCTCGTATTCTACGGTACAAAGGATACTTTGGTATGCGGTTGCTACGGTGCTAATCCGTTCTTGTTGTCAGGTCGCGTTCCCGAGACACCTTCACGCGCTCGCCACGTCGAACTCTCACACGAGATGGATTGGGTACGTGCTTGTAAGGAGTCTAAGGAGAACCGTCAGAAGACTAACTCTGACTTCTCAGAGGCTGGTCCTTTCAACGAGATGGTTGTTATGGGTGTATTGGCTGTACGCTTGCAGAACTTGCACAAGATTCTCCACTGGGATGGCGAGAATATGAAGTTCACTAACATCGGCCCCGATGAGACTTTGCGTATTATGATTGAGGACGGCTTCTCTGTAAAGGATGGTCACCCCACATTCAACAAGACATACACAGAGCCTATCAACGCATTGGAGTTTGCTAACGAGATGATTAAGCACAACTACCGTGCAGGTTGGAACTTGCCCAATATGCCTAAATAATTAGTAAGGTAAAACAAACAAAAAAGATTAATAAAATGAAAAAGATATTAATGATGGCCGCTATGGTATCAATGTTGGCAAGTTGCGGTGGCAACGCTAACAAGGCTGCTGAGGCCGATGACCCGAACACTATCGTATTGTTCGACGGCTCTAGCCTTGAGGGTTGGAGAGGTTATGGTAAGGACCACGTTCCCGCTCGTTGGTCTATCGAGGACGGATGCTTGAAGTTCTCTGGTTCAGGTGGCGGTGAGGCACAGACAGGCGAGGGTGGTGATATCATCTACGCTGCACAGAAGTTCAAGAACTTCGAGTTGGAGTTGGAGTGGAAGGTTTCAAAGGGTGGTAACTCTGGTATCTTCTACTTGGCACAGGAGATTAAGAAGGAGGATGGTTCATACGAGCCTATCTATATCTCTGCTCCTGAGTGTCAGGTGTTGGATAACGAGAATCACCCCGATGCAAAGTTGGGTGTTGACGGTAACCGTAAGTCATCTTCTTTGTATGATATGATTCCCGCGAAGCCCCAGAACTCAAAGCCCGCAGGCGAGTGGAACAAGGTTAAGATTATGGTTTACAAGGGCACTGTTGTTCACTTCCAGAACGACGTAGCCGTTGTAGAGTACCACTTGTGGACTCCCCAGTGGACAGAGATGCTTCAGGCATCGAAGTTCTCAGAGGAGAAGTGGCCTGTAGCCTTCAACTTGCTTAACAACTGCGGTGGTGAGAACCACGAGGGTTACATTGGTTTCCAGGACCACGGCGACGATGTTTGGTTCCGCAACATCAAGGTTAAGGTTCTTGACTAATCAAATACCACATAACGAAATGGGTTGCATCAAAAGATGCAACCCATTTATTTTCTGCGGGAATAGTTTGTCTATGGCTACATTCCCTGCGACCTATAACGCGACGGCGAGATACCGACACGCTGCTTAAAGTATTTGCCGAAGAATGATTGTGACACAAAATTCAACTTTTCGGCTATATCCTGAATACTCAATCCCTGCTGCATCAGCAACTCCTTTGCTTTACGAACAACCGCCTCGTCTATAACACTTGAAGCGTTACGACCAAGTGTATTCTTACATATCAACGATAGGTATTTAGGCGATATACCCAAGCAATTAGCATAATATTCGACACTGCGCTCGCTCTCGCACTTCTCGCTCAACAATGCGACGAACTGCTGCATCACGCTATCGGAACGCATCACGCGCTTTAGAGGCTGTCGCTCACCAGACTGTTCGTTTACGATAGACATAAACATATAGAATACCGATGTAAACAACGACATCACCATCTTGTCGGCATAGGGATACCTACTCGACACACTAACCATATCGGAGAGTGTTCCCGCCAAACGATGCAGATGCTCTATATCATCATCGGCAACCGTAATACAGGGATTAGAGTTGCACATCATACGCAACTTCATCGAATCGGCAACGTCTAATGCAGATTTGTTAATAAAGGGATGTGAAAACGATATAAGATAACCCATACACGCCTTACTGCACTTCATTGACGTGATAACAGAATCTTCGTTCACAACAAGGATGGAATTATTACGCAACTCACACGATATGCCGTTTACGATAGCCTTAACCGAACCGCTACAAACTACCGCAATACAAACGCCATTGATTTCACAATTATGTACGCCATCTTCGGGAGTTTGAAAACGCAACAATGACAACATTCCAAAATCATCGGACTTAAAGTGGGCCTCAGTAAAATATTTACTGATTTGCTGTACCGAAATCTTACGCCCCTTACCACTCTCTTCTCTCATCTTTCTCTCAATTAAATTTATTTCTCACACTATCTCTCGCCTACTTTCTCTTCTCCACTCATCCTCACTCATCCACGCTCTTTGCCACCACATCTCGCCGCTTAACTCACTATAAAGCACCGCTATACGCTTAAGCCTACAGTACCATCAACTATGGCACAATCGTTACGACGACTTGGGACAGACAACCCTAAGCGCACCCGACAGACAGGTCACACGCAACGGGAATCGAACACCGCTTTGACCATCAATATCGGTGGCCTCGCTTGACGGTGTCATCAACATCAAAGAACTCGATTTTATATATCTTACGGCATTTGTTCTTACTCCAAATACATATAACAACATATCGATTGCCGACAACCCAAGCAAGTGGCGCTTACGCAAGAACAGACAATCAAAGACTCCGTCTTTCAGGCTCGCTTTACGCATCAAGGGCAAACGACCAGCCGTTTCACCATTAAGCACCAACCCCATCAATGTAGGGAAATAGAACGTCTCGTTGTCGGTTGTAATCGTTAATGGGATACCGTGCATCGTACGCAACTCCTTCAGCCCCTCCATAAAGTAGGCAAATCGCCCTACCCTCTTTTTCAGATGCTGCGGAGTATGTTGCGATGTAGTGGTAAATATTCCAAAACTGAATATATTGATAAAATACTTTTTACTTTCCCCCTCTTGATTAATCTGCTCGACCAGGCCGCAATCTATCTCATCGACCTCGCCTCCAATAATCTGGTGTGCCGCCTTCATAACATCGACCGACATACCTATCGAGCCAGCAAAATCGTTTGCCGTACCCGTAGGAATAATAGCAAGAGGAATATCCAAACCCTTGCGTTTCATCGCGTTAACGACATAATTAACAGTGCCGTCGCCACCCGCGACAACAACTACGTCAATTGTCTCTTCGCTATCAAAAGGATTCTTATCAAACGACAAGAGTCGCGGTTGTAACTCACAATCGACATCCGAGAACATCCTGACAATGCTCTCTACCTTGCCTGCGATTTTACCTCGGCCAGCCTTCTCGTTATATAATAAAATTGCTCTTTTCATAAAATGGTTCAATGTGGCCTTCAATGCCACAATTACAATGCACTAAAGCCTTCGCTATGGCTCAATGCAGATTCAAGTTGCAAAGAATAATATACATCAAACTCCTCGCCATCACCCGTTTCACCATTGCCCGATGTGATAAAATATACATACACACCCTGCTCGGCCATTTGACGCGCCAACTCAATTGCTCGCTCCTTGCCCAAGGCCATAAACATCGTACCATAGGCATCAGCCTCGGCACACGTTTGGGCCACCACAGTTGCCGACAACAACTCGCTTATAACACTTTGCCCCGTACGCGGGTCAATCGTATGGGCAACCTTCTTTCCATCATCGTTGACGTAATAACGGCGATAGTTACCCGATGTTGCCATCGAACAGTTACTCAACGAGATAACCTGCTGTATAAACTCTCCATTGCTTTGATTGCCTTCAAACGGAGTCTCTACACCAACACGCCACTCGCCGCCCTTCTTATTGACTCCTTTACAACGTACCTCGCCACCTATATCGACAAGGTAATTCTCGATGCCCATCTGCTCCAACTCCTGCGCTGCCAAATCGACGGTATAACCTTTGGCTATGGAGTTAAAATCCAACTGCACACGCTCATCGGCTTTAATCAATCGACCATCCTGCACGCTTATCTTCTCCATACCGACAAACTCCAGCAGAGAATCGACATTTACTCTATGTTCACGATTCTCACGCGCGAAGCCATAAGCCGACGTCAATGGTTTGATTGTCACATCATAAGCCCCTCCACTCAACAGATTGACACGACGTGCCAACTCAAGATTATAGGCGATATGGGCATCAAGGCTATCTGTCTCGCCACGATTGATTCGGCTCAACAACGACTCCTCGTCAAAAATCGACATCGAGCGTTTAGCCACACTATCCAGGGCCATCATACGCTCATATATCTCCGAGGGCTCGGCATCGGTACAAGCAACAATATGCAGAAATGTACCCAACATCTGGCCATCGACAGTAACATATTCGCGCTTGTTTTCAGGCGAGCCACAACCGACAACACAAAATATTAGGACAATAAGACTTAACTTGTTGCAAACATATCTCAACACTCCGTGCGACATAAAAACATCTATCAACGACTCGTCCTTGCGAATCAAACTAACCCTCTAATCTTTGTGCAAATATAAACAAATTTAGCAAAATTTTTCACATTATGCTTAAAATCGGTAAAATAGCGACAAAAAACTATGTTTTTAAGGCCAAAATATTTGTCTCTTAATGAAATTCGGAGTAATTTTGCGCCACGCTCTGGCGTTATTCACGGTAAGGGGAATGCGTCGTAGAGTGGAACCAGGGTTGCGACCTTTCTCTCAAAGGAGAGGCACAGCCCATAAATCTTAATTTTTTATGGCTTATTTAACAGCAGAGAAAAAGCAAGAGCTTTTTGGTAAGTACGGCAAGTCTAACACTGACACAGGTTCTCCCGAGAGCCAGATTGCATTGTTTTCGTACCGTATCAGCCACCTTACAGAGCACCTCAAGCAGAACAAGCACGACTTCGGTACCCAGCGTTCACTTTTGCGCTTGGTAGGTAAGCGTCGCAAGTTGCTTATGTACTTGAAGGAGGTTGATATCGAGCGTTACCGCGCTATCATCAAGACTCTTAACCTCCGTAAGTAAGATTACCGCAGAGGTGACAAAGGGCTGTTGGGGGCTTATGGCCAGCAGCCCTTGTTTATGACAAAATTTATTTGACGATTATAGTTTATGGAAGAGAAGAAATTGTACAACGCTGTACAAAAGACGATTACGCTGGCTGACGGCCGCGAAATCACAATCGAGACCGGTAAATTGGCTAAGCAGGCCGACGGTTCGGTTGTAGTGAAGATGGGTGACACTATGTTGCTCGGAACGGTTGTTGCCGCAAAGGATGCAAAGGAAGGAACAGATTTTATGCCGTTGCAGGTGGAGTATAAGGAGAAGTTCGCATCGTGCGGACGCTTCCCTGGCGGTTTTATGAAACGTGAGGGTAAGGCAAGCGATGCCGAGGTATTGGTGGCTCGTTTGATTGACCGCGCTTTGCGCCCCTTGTTCCCCTCGGATTATCACGCTGATGTTTTCGTTACAGTAAACCTCATCTCGGCTGATAAGGATATTCAGCCCGATGCTTTGGCAGGTTTGGCTGCTTCGGCTGCTTTGGCTGTATCGGACATCCCCTTCGGAGGTCCTATCTCGGAGGTTCGCGTGGCTCGTATCAATGGCGAGTATGTAATCAACCCCAACTTCTCACAGATGAATGATGTAGACCTCGACATTATGGTCGGCGGTACTATCGACAACATCTTGATGGTCGAGGGTGAGATGAAGGAGGTATCTGAGGAGGTTATGCTCGGTGCTATCAAGTTCGCTCACGAGGAGATTAAGAAGCACTGTGCTGTACAGATTGAACTCTCGAAGGAGTTGGGCAAGGATGTTAAGCGTACATACTGCCACGAGAACAACGACGAGGAGTTGCGTCAGCAGATTATTTCAGAACTTTACGATAAGGCTTATGCCATCGCTACAAGCGGTACGGCTAAGCACGAGCGTTCAGAGGCATTCGAGGCTTTGGAGGCCGAGTTCGCTGCACGCTTTACAGAGGAGGAGTTGGAGGAGAAGGCTCCCCTTATCCACAAATATTTCCACGATGATGTACAGAAGAAGGCTATGCGCAATATGATTCTCGACGAGGGTAAGCGCTTGGATGGCCGTCGTACTGATGAGATTCGCCCCATCTGGTGTGAGGTAGGTTACTTGCCCGCAGCACACGGTTCGGCTATCTTTACTCGTGGTGAGACACAGTCATTGACAACTGTTACATTGGGTACTAAACTCGATGAGAAGATGATTGACGAGGTATTGGTTCAGGGTAGCGAGAAGTTCACCTTGCACTACAACTTCCCTCCCTTCTCAACAGGTGAGGCTCGTCCCGCACGCGGTGTAAGCCGTCGTGAGATTGGTCACGGACACTTGGCTTGGCGTGCTTTGAAGCCTATGATTCCTTCAGGTGAGGAGATGCCTTACGCATTGCGTGTTGTATCTGACATTTTGGAGTCAAACGGTTCATCTTCTATGGCTACTGTTTGCGCTGGTACTTTGGCGTTGATGGATGCCGGTGTTAAGATTAAGAAGCCCGTATCAGGTATCGCAATGGGTCTTATCTCTGATTCTGCAACAGGTCGTTGGGCTGTGTTGTCTGATATCTTGGGTGACGAGGACCACTTGGGTGATATGGACTTCAAGGTTACAGGTACTGCCGACGGTATCACTGCTACACAGATGGATATCAAGGTTGACGGTCTTTCATACGAGGTATTGGCAAAGGCTTTGGAGCAGGCTCGTGTTGGTCGTATGCACATCTTGGGCAAGATTACCGATTGCATCGCAGAGCCCCGAGAGGATTACCGCGAGTTCGTACCCCGCATCGTACAGATTCAGATTCCCAAGGACTTCATCGGTGCTGTTATCGGTCCTGGTGGTAAGGTTATTCAGGAGATTCAGAAGACTACAGGTACTACAATCACTATCACTGAGAACGATGAGTGCGGCGTAGTAGACATCTTCGGTGTAGATAAGACTGCTTTGGATGGTGCACTCTCACGCATCAAGGGTATCGTTGCTGTTCCCGAGGTTGGTGAGGTTTACGATGGTACCATCAAGAGCATCGTAGCATTTGGTGCTTTCGTTGAGATTTTGCCTGGCAAGGAGGCTCTGCTCCACATCTCGGAGATTGATTACAAGCGTTTCGAGACTATGGAGGAGACTGGTTTGAAGGAGGGCGACAAGATTGAGGTTAAACTCATCGGCGTAGACCCCAAGACCAACAAGTACAAACTCTCTCATAAGGCTCTTATGCCTAAGCCCGAGGGTTGGGTAGAGCGCGAGCGTAAGCCACGTGGCGAGGGTCGTCCTCATCACGACCGAGGCGAGCGCAAGGAGCGTCACGACAACAAGAAATAATAGATGTAAATAAAAATTAATAACACACTAAAACTATGAAAAACTTTTTGAAGTTATTCGTTGTAGCAGTAGCATCTGTTGTAGCATTGACAGGCTGTAACTGCTTCGGTAAGATGTCAAAGCAGCAGGATGCTGTGTCAATCGCTTGCACACCCGACGTTTTGGCATTGAACAATGGTAAGGTAGAGGCTGACATCACTGTTACCTTCCCCGCAAAGTACTATAACAAGAAGGCCGTTTTGAAGGTTACTCCCGTTATGGTATTTGCTGGTGGCGAGGTTGAGGGCGCTACAAAGTATTTCCAGGGTAGCAAGGTGCAGGACAACTACACTGTAGTAAACACTATGGGTGGTCAGTTCACACAGCACGTTGAGTTCCCCTACGATGCTCGTATGGCACAGAGCGAGTTGCAGTTGCGCGTTGAGGTTAAGTGCCCAGGCGGAAAGTGCAAGACTTTCACTTTGGTTAATGCCAACACAGGTGCACTTCCTACAAAGGCTCAGGCTGCGGCTTTGGCAGCAGGTGGCGAGCAGGCTACTGCTATCAAGCGCGAGTTCGGTTTGGTTGTAGCAAAGGGTGTTAACACTTTGCAGAACGACTTGGACTACGCTGCTGCAATGAGCAACACAGCCAACAACTACAAGAACGTAACAACAGTTGTTACAAAGGCTGACATTATGTACGCTATCAACTCTTCAACAGTTTCAAAGTCTGCTGCTAACAGCGAGGATTTGAAGGCTTTCAAGCAGAATGTTGTTGACAACCAGGGCAACGAGCGTGCTACACAGAAACTCTACGTTCACGGTTACGCTTCACCCGATGGTCCCGAGCGTATGAACGACAAACTCTCTGCGGCTCGTTCAAAGTCAGGTCACAAGACTGCCGAGAAGTTGTTGAAGGATACAGGTATGGACCTCGACGTAGCATCATACGGTGAGGACTGGGAGGGCTTCCAGGAGTTGGTTGCTGCTTCAGACATCGAAGATAAGGACATCATCCTCCAGGTATTGCGTCGCTATGACTCTTCTACACAGCGTGAGTCAGAGATTAAGAATATGTCTGCTGTATTTACAGAACTCAAGAAGGAGATTTTGCCCAAGTTGCGTCGTGCACAGTTGGTAAACAGCACAGACATCAAGGGTAAGACCGATGCTGAGATGGCTGACCTTATCAACTCTGGCCGTTTGGATGAACTCACAGACGAGGAGTTGCTCTATATGGCCGAGAGCGTTTTGGAGGACCAGAAGGCAAAGGCTGCGGTATTGGAGTACGCTGCCAAGAAGTTCAACGACGCTCGTGCTTACAACAACTTGGGTGTTGTATACGCACAGTTGAACGACAAGGCTAAGGCTTTGACTGCATTTGAGAAGGCTGCACAGTTGGGTCTCAACAACAACGAGATTAACAGCAACCTCGCACTTGCAAACCTCGCTAACGGTAACACTGTTAAGGCTCAGCAGTACGCTGCTGCTGCAGACGCAAAGACCAAGTCTTTGATTGCTGCCGCACAGGGTAACTACAGCACTGCTGCCGCTACATTGAAGGGTTACAATGCTGCTATCGCCAACACTATGAACAACGATTTGACTGCTGCAAAGAATGCTATCGCATCAGACGCATCAGCAAAGGCTGATTACTTGCGTGCTGTTATCGCTGCAAAGCAGGGTGACATTGACACTGCAAAGGCACAGTTGAAGAGCGCAGTTGCTAAGGACTCATCATTGGCAAAGAAGGCCGCTACAGATGTTAACCTTGCAAAGGTATTTGAGGGTGGTTTCAAACTCTAATCAATAGGGTTTAGCCAAATATATAGGTCCGATGCCTGAAAATAGGTATCGGACTTTTTTATTGCAAGATGTTCGTTTTTTTGCCCAAAATTTATACCTATATAATAATATTGTTATCTTTGTAAGGTGAAAAGGGCGTTAGCAATAATTATTTGTGTGCTGTTAGGGGTGTCGGCATCGGCGCCCACACGAAGTTCTTTTGTCGAGGTGAGCAGAGAGAATCCCCGCTACTTCTCGCTATCAAAAGGTGGCAAACCATACATTCCCATAGGCTGCAATATCGCGGCTGTGAGTTCAATAGAGGATATGGAATATTATCTTGAAAAACTCTACGAGAATGGAGCAAACTTTGGACGAGTGTGGTTAAACTCCGAGACCTTTGAGATTGAGACCGAATATGGCAAGGTAGACGAAGAGAAACTGCGACGCATAAAACGAATGCTCGATGTGGCCGATGGATATGGGATAAAACTCAAACTCTGCATCGAATCATTCCGCCACATACGCCCTGGCAAAAACCTTTGGGACACCAAGGCAACACTGCATACCTCAAATGGAGGCCCTTTCAACGATGCAAAGGAGTATATCCAGACAGAGCGAGGCCAGGAGGAGTTTTTGCGGAGAGTTAAAGTCCTTAAGGAGTGTTGCGGAGACCACCCTGCCATATTTGGATGGGAGTTATGGAATGAGATGAACGCCGTAGCGGCACCGATTGAGGATATCAAGCGCTGGACGGAGCAGATATTACCGCGCGTCAAGGATATTTTCCCGAAGAATATGGTTATGCAGAGTTTAGGCTCTTTGGACAATCCATACTCTTTCGATATATACCGCCATACCAACGCTTTGCCGAGCAATGAGGTCTCGCAAGTACATCGCTATCTCGACGAGGGGGCTCGTTTGGATATTTGCAAAGCACCTGTCGATGTATTGGCGGCCGACGCCATAGAGGCTTTGCGCAATATAGGGGGCAGTAAGCCTATGCTTCTTGCCGAGTCGGGTGCGGTAAAGCCCAACCACGCAGGGCCGAGCGAGTTATATCCTCGCGATAGTTTAGGCACGATACTGCACGACGTATTGTTTGCACCCTTCTTTTGTGGAGCAGCCGGCCCAGGGCATATGTGGCATTGGGACCACCACATTAGAAAGCATAACACTTGGTTTCAGATACGCCGATTTGCCAATGCCATAGAGGGCATAGACCCAATAAAGGAGCAGTTCGAGCCACAACGAGATGATATAGAGGGTTTGAGAGTCTACACTCTGCGAGGCCGAAACACCCTCATAGCGTGGTGTCGTGATACGGCAAGTAATTGGCAGAGCGAATTAGCCAATGGCATCGCAGCCCAACCGATTACAAATGCCTGCCTAGATTTTTCGGAGGCTATAGGCCAGCGACGAATCAAAGGCGTGGAGTTTTACGACCCGTGGAAAGACAAGTGGCAAAGGCTCGACAATATGAGTAAGGTAACACTACCGACGTTTGTGCGCTCGGCAGTAATCAAAATCAGGTATTAACACTTGATATAATATTGAGAATAGAGGATAATAAACCGATATAATATGGAGTACGCAAACCATCTTAACGAGTACGCAGCAGCCCCTACCGCAGAGGAGGTGGCACAGGCTGTTGATGCGGCACAAAAGGGTGTCGAGGCTAATATGAGTCCAGAGGTGTGGAAATCGTGCCTTGCGGCCATTGACCTCACATCGCTCTCGTGCAACGATAACGAGGAGTCCATCAGAGAGTTTGCTCGTCGCGCTGCAGAGTTCGGGCCGCAATACCCGCACCTGAATAATGTAGCATCGATATGCGTATATCCCCCATTTGTCGAGACCGTAGGCTTGGAGATTGATGCCACGCCGTTGCGCATTACAAGTGTTGCGGGAGGATTCCCCTCATCACAGACTTTCCTCGAGGTTAAGATGCTGGAGGTGGCTATGGCTATAGAGAATGGTGCCGTCGGGGGGGATGTAGTGCTCAACGTAGGAAAGATTTTGAGCGAGGCCTACGACGAGGCGGCAAACGAGATTGAGGTTTTGCGCGAGGAGGCCGAGGAGGCAACGCTAAAGGTCATCATAGAGAGCGGTGCACTTGCCTCTTGCGACAATATCTACAAAGCATCGTTGTTGGCAATGGCCGCAGGAGCAGATTTTATCAAAACATCGACAGGCAAGATTGACATAGCGGCTACACCCGAGGCCGCCGTTGTGATGTGCCACGCTATCAAGGCATATTACGAAAAGACGGGCCGCAAAGTCGGATTCAAGGCCGCAGGAGGTATTCGTTCGGCAGCAGATGCCGTACTCTACTACACCATCGTAGAACAAACGCTGGGAGCAGAGTGGCTTACGCCCGAACTCTTCCGCATAGGAGCATCGTCGTTGGCAAACAACATCCTATCGGCTATCGAGGGCAAGGAGATTAAATATTTCTAAAGACATATCTACATAACGGATAAAATAAAATAAAGGCCGCGAACAAATGAGTTCACGGCCTTCATTATACATATTGAAGATTTGGCTTACTCCACCTTGAACTTCAAGTCGTGGGTAATCTTGCCTAATGCATCGACAACCTTTACCGAAATCTCCTTCTCGTTGGCTACGACATCCATACGCGAGTTGTTGTCATTAACCAAAATCGGGAATTCGTTGCCGTCGCAAGTACCCTTCTCGCGGATACCATAAGAGTGAGTATGACCACTAAGCATCAAATCCACGCCCGCCTCATTCAAAATAGGCACAAACAGACGCTTGAGTTCGTTGCTGCCATACCAGCCTTTGCCCTTCTCGAAAGGAACGTGCAACAAAGCAATCTTAACGGGAGCCGTGCGAATATCCTCGCTCTGGATAGCCTGCTTGAGCCACGCGGCCAACTGCTCACGATAGGCGTCATAGGCCGCTGTGCCACCATACTCCAAATCGCTATCGGGCTTATCCTCACCACTATCCAGCACGATAACGGCCAAAGGACCTTGACGGAATGTAAAACAAGCCGTACCCGTATTTGTCGGGAACAAATTAAGATACTCGCTAAAGCCAGGGCCACGAGTCTCGTGATTACCACGCACATATACCAATGGAATATCGGTTGCAAACAACTCTGAAGAGCGCTTCAAAAACTTATCCTCCAAATCCTTCTGCGAGCCCATAAAATCGACCATATCGCCGTTGAAAACCATAAAATCAGGGCGGTCGGTCTTTACATTCTTGGTAAGGGCAATAAGCATCGAATCACGTCCGTGAATATCGTTCACCACAGAGAAACGACACTCCTTGGCCGATTTATTCATCGTCTTGATGGCATAGGGCTTTGCCGAATAGACGTTGCTTGCAGTGATACGGCCCGCTACGGGGTTATGACCACTATCGTCAATACCCTGCTGGTAGATACGATAACGGTAGGTCGTACCAGCCTGAAGTCCCGCAACACGCACCTTATGCACTTTGGTTACGGTGTGACGACCCAAATAATCCTCATAATAGCGAGGGCGCTCCTCGGCATAGAACGAAGTGCCATCATCGGGAGCCAACTCCACCCAACCCATCGAGCGCTCGTTGGTAATCCACATTATAGTCATCTCATTCTCGGTAACACCCACAACCCACGGTCCGCACTGAATCTTGGGTACGGGGATTTCGGCTGCGTACGATGCAATAGTAACAATCGCAAGCGCAAAACTTAATAAAAGTCTCTTCATAAGAAAATTAGTAGTTTATCGTTAGTTAATTTTTTACTTTCTATTCCTCACCTCCCGACACATCGACCGACTCCGACTCGGCATCCCCTGCTGCGGGGGCAACCTCCTCTACTGCATCTGTAGCGGTCGGTCCAGAGAACAAATCCTCGGGTAAGAGCGACGTGTAATTACCAAAATTAAGGGCCGCAAAGAATATCACGGCAAGTGTGGCGAGAGTTGCCAAAACACCTATAATCTTCTTTATCATAATATCTTTCTAAATTCGTTAAAAATCACAACCTTACCTCCCAAGGGCTATTGTTCGGCAGGCTTAACATTGGCTGCCGTAGCCGCTGTTTCATACGCCCCTTCAGCCGTTTGTATATCGGTCGCAACCAAAGGCTCGGCAGAGATAATCTCCAACGCCTTATGTACCACATTATCTATGGGGAAAATATTGTAATAGAAGGCATTATCCTCCAACACAGTATTACGGCCAATATAAGCCCTAAGTTGTGCCTCGAGCACCTCACGCGACTTGGCCAACTCCTTCGAATTTGGTCTTACGCCCTGCTTCGAAGCATAATTAACGAAATCCGCAAAAAGCGTCTTATCGGCTGCAAACAGAGAATCGAGTTCGGCAAGAGTCGTAATCTTATTCAAAGCCTCACGGTGCTTGTCGGCATACTCTATCGTATAGCGGTAGAGTATGTTGCGGCCCGACACCTCGACATAATACTTTGTGACGTGCGTAGTATCAAGTGGCACAAATACATCGGGCATAATACCACCGCCGCCATACACGGTCTTACCCTTGGGCGTTGTGAATCGCAACGAATCGGCAAAGTGGATGCTGTCGGCCGAGAAAAATTCATTATTCTGATAACGGCGCAATATATCCATATTGTAATCCTGCCCATCACCATTCTTATATGGTTTCTGAATCGAGCGGCCTGTGGGAGTATAGTAGCGAGCAATGGTCAGACGCAAGGCCGAGCCATCGTTATACGGGATTTGACTCTGTACCAATCCCTTACCAAACGAGCGACGGCCAACGATAGTACCTCGGTCGTTATCCTGAACGGCTCCCGCCAAAATCTCGCTCGACGACGCACTATCCTCATCAATCAACACCACGATAGCAATATCCGTAGAGCCACCCTTACCATCGGTAAACTGCTTGGTCTGCTTTCCATTACGGTCTTCGGTGTAAACGATTAATTGGCCTGCAGGCAGAAACTCGTTGGCTATCAATATTGCTTGGTCCATAAAGCCACCTGCATTACCTCGCAAATCGAAGATAAGGCGTTTCATACCCTGCTGGCGCAACGAGAACATCGCGCGCATAATCTCCTCATACGAAGTACGGGCGAATTGCGAAAGACGAATAAAGCCTGTATCCTCGTTCACCATAAATGCCGACTCAACACTATTGATGGGTATTGCATCTCGAACAACCTTCACATCGACCAACTCGTCAATACCGTGGCGCTTAAGCGATAGTTTCACCTCTGTACCGCGACGGCCTCGCAGACGCTTGACAATGGCATCTTGCGGCATCTTGACACCAGCAACCAGCGTATCATTAACCTCGACGATGCGGTCACCAGCCACAATACCCGCCTTGGCACTTGGGCCATTGGGGATGACATTGAGCACAATTACGGTATCGGTTGCGGCATTAAACACCACGCCTATACCATCGAACTCGCCCTCCAAAGGCTCATTTACCTGCTGCATCTCTCGCGCAGGAATATAGACCGAATGGGGGTCCAACTCCTTCATCATAAGCGGGATTACCAACTCCGACAGAGAGTCGATAGATATGGAATCGACAAACTGATGCTCAACGAGCATACAGGTCTGCATAATCTTATTGTTGAGTTGCAGCGTGCTACGATTTACAATATTGCGAATCTGCGATTCGGCACGATTACGGCCAACTAACTGGCCGAGAAAGACGCCCAAAATAATACCCGCCGCCAACAACAACGGGAAAAGAATAGTATGCTTTGAATTTTTATACATAGTTACCTTTCACTGATATAACTCCTCCCACTCCCATTAAGCAAGAGATATACCAGAACGTTTATATTCTGCAAAAACAGGCTTTCCGTTAGCACTATTTATTGCTAAAAAATTTATCTACTTATTTTCTATTATTCCAACTATATGTCAAACCGACTGTCCACTGCGACTGTGTACGCACTGCTGTATTGGCCGCCTTATCATATAGCAACTGATAATAGAAGTTGGTTGACAAGAAATTTGAAACCTTAACAGTCAAACGGTGCTGACTATTAACCGTCGGGTGCAGACGTGCAGCATAAGGTACTGCCGCAGGAGCCTCACCCTGCTGACCACCTGCCTCCCAAGCAGCCTTCTGGTCCAAGTAACGCTCATAGTCACGAATCTTCGGAGCCTTCATTACATTGGTAATCCAACCATAGTATGAAACGGTGTTCATCCAATAAGTCAGCCAGCCCTTCTTGCCCCAAGTCTTACTGAACGACAACACTATCTCGGAACCACCCGAAAAAGTTGCGTGCTTATCAATCTCTACACCAAAATAGTTATCAGCACCTCGCTCTTCGTAAAGTTTTTTCAACTCATCACAATATACCAGTGTTCCATTCGCCGAGAATACTGACATAGTGATATTCAATGGCATCTTCTTCATCTTATACGTCATACCCAATGAGGCTGACACAGTTGCTGGAGCCAAAAACGAAGATTTCAAATCGGTGTCTTCCTGCTTTACTCGAGAAGCATAACTATGCGTCAATTGACTATTCAAACGACCTGTAAACGAGTATGCCCATCTATCATTGATACCCAACGAAGGCTGCGTCTGCACCCAAAAGGCATCGGTATTCTTAAACCATATACCTTTACGCTCGGTCACATCCTGACCATTTGCATCCTTCACCGTAATGTCGGCACGGGCACGGTTATAACCATAACGCACATCGGCCTGATTATTTATACTAAATCTATTCTTAGAGTATGTGTGCGTCAAGTGGAATGTACCAATTACCGATGTAGAGTTCTCACCTCCCCACGCATCGTTGTAAGCAAACATCTGACCCTGGAAGTTGAAATCCAATTTAAGATAATTACGCTCATTGCGAATACGCTTACGCTCGGCCTTGGCGCGCGCCTCGTTATAATAGTCGGTCTTGACGGTCATACCCTTGAACGAATTTCGGAAACGAATATCCTCGTCCGCATTATTAGCAGTCTTGCTCTTCTCGACATTAAACTGC
This sequence comes from Alistipes sp., assembly GCA_045658845.1. Lineage (GTDB taxonomy): Bacteria > Bacteroidota > Bacteroidia > Bacteroidales > Rikenellaceae > Alistipes. The sequence continues at coordinate 25,451 of JAZOVT010000003.1, read as the reverse complement.
GCAAAACTCTCGCTCACACCAAACAGAGCCACAAGGCTAATCAGCAAAAAAAACTTTTTCATAACTCTAACTTTTTTGATTTTACCATAAATGGTAAAACATTCCAGTTACAAAGGTAAGAAAATTAAAGAAAATTGCTAAATTTGTTGCAGAGAATTAAACATATTTCACAATATGAAGTACATCGGAGCACACGTCAGCGCATCGGGAGGTGTAGATAACGCCCCTCGCAATGCCGCAGAGATAGGGGCAACGGCTTTTGCCCTATTTACAAAAAATCAGCGCCAATGGGCCGCACCACCGCTCACCGCACAACAGATTGAGGCTTTTCGCACCGAGTGTGAGCGATTAGGCTACTCGGCAGCGCAGATTCTGCCACACGACAGTTATCTCATCAACCTCGGCCATCCCGAGGAGGAGCCATTGGAGAAGTCACGCGCATCGTTCCTGCACGAGATGCAACGCTGTGAGCAGTTGGGATTAGACCGCCTGAATTTCCACCCCGGTAGCCACCTAAAGAAGATTTCCGAAGAGGAGAGCCTTTGCTTGGTAGCCGAATCAATAAACATCGCTCTGGACAAGACATCGGGCGTTACAGCCGTAATCGAGAACACTGCAGGGCAAGGCTCTAATTTGGGTTATGCGTTTTGGCATTTGGCATATATTATTGACCGAGTGGAGGATAAGTCGCGTGTAGGCGTATGCCTCGACACTTGCCATTCGTTTGCCGCAGGCTACGACCTCTCAACAGAGAAGGGTTGTGATGAGGTTTTCGCCGAGTTTGAGCGCGAGGTGGGCTTCCGATACCTGCGAGGTATGCACCTAAACGATGCAATGAAGCCTTTGGGTAGTCGTGTGGACCGTCACTCTCCATTGGGCGAAGGATATTTGGGCATTACGCCATTCCGCTACATTATGCAGGATAGCCGATTTGACAACATCCCGCTCATCTTGGAGACCCCCGACGAAGAGCGCTGGGCAGAGGAGATAGCCCTGCTAAAGAGTTTTGCCGAGGAGAAATAAGGCCAGAAAAAAGTCCGCTGGAGATTGTTCCAAGCGGACTTTTCTTTCGTTTTATTAGTAGCACCCCTTAAAGTTTATCGAGACAGCGGCGGATAATCTTCACACTGTCGCGTATTTCACTATCCGAAATAACCAGCGGCGGCGAGATACGGAATGCCGTATCGCAGAACAAGAACCAATCGCTCAAGATACCCTCCTCGATAAACAAATCCATAATCTTATAGAGTTTTGCGCTTTCGCCCAACTCTACGGCCAAAAGCAGACCACTGCGGCGAATTTCCTGTACGGCAGGATGGTCAGCGAGCAACTCCTCATAAAGTGCGCCCTTGCGCTCGACATCCTGAACAATATTATTGCTCTGCAGATATTTCATCGCAGCCAAACCCGCAGCGCAACATACAGGGTGACCGCCGAAGGTTGTGATATGGCCCAGAACGGGGTTATGCGTCAAAGTACTCATAATCTCCTGACTCGACACAAATGCCCCGAGAGGCATACCTCCACCCAACGCCTTGGCCAGGCAGACTATATCGGGTGTAACGCCATACTTCTGCATCGCGAACATCTCGCCCGAACGGCCCATACCGACCTGAATCTCATCAAAAATAAGCAGTGCTCCCACCTCGCTACAACGCTGACGCAGAGCCTGCAAATAACCCTCCGCAGGCAGACGCACACCTGCCTCACCCTGCACAGGCTCACACAACACACAAGCCGTACGCTCGGTAATCTGCGACAAATCTTCAAACGAATTATAACATATGGCCTTCGTATCGGGCAACAATGGGCGGAAAGCCGACTTCCACTCCTCGCCCTCGGGCTGTCCCATCATACTCATAGCACCGTGAGTAGAGCCGTGATAGGCCTTGCGCATAGATATCATTTCGGTGCGGGCGGTATAACGTTTGGCCAATTTCAAAGCACCCTCCACTGCTTCTGCCCCCGAATTTAGGAAATAGATGCTGTCGAGTGGCTCGGGCAGAGCCTCTGCCAAACGACGTGCAAACTCCACCTGCGGGCGCTCGACCATCTCGCCATACACCATAATATGCATATATTCAGCCGCCTGACGCTGCACAGCCTCAACGACTACGGGGTTAGCGTGGCCGACATTGCTAACCGATACTCCCGAAATCAAATCGTAATAGGGTTTACCTTCGGGGGTATAGAAAAAGACACCCTCGGCACGTGCAATCTCGATAAGTTGTGGCGAAGGGGATGTCTGCGCAACGTGGCGCAAAAACTGTTTTCTTAATATCTCACTCATAACTACTTGCCAAACTCACGCTCTAAAATACGCTCAGAATCCTTAACCGACGACATAACCCAACGGAACAGCATCTCGCGGGCATCATCCTCCTTCAAAGCCCAATCAATCGAGGGCGTAAGGCGCATACGCTGCGAAAGCATATAAATCAGGATTGCCGCCGATGCCGAGACATTAAGGCTCTCGACCATACCGCACATCGGGATGCGCAGATACTCGTCTGCCGCTTCAATAATCTCGTCACTAACACCAGCGTGTTCCGTACCAAAAACCAAGCAGAAGGGGCCTTTGGCTACGTCGAATGTTTCGGGAGTGCAACTCTCGCGGTGAGGCGTTGTCGCCACCAAACGATAACCCGCCCCTTTGAGTGTCGAGATTGCCTCCTCGGTAGATTCGTGACGTGTAATATCTACCCATTTATCCGTTCCGCGTACAATATTGACATTGGGATTAAACTTGCAACGAGTCTCCACCGTATGCAAATCCTGCAGACCAAAAGCCTCGCAGTGGCGCACCAATGCCGAAGCATTCTGCGGATGAAAGGTGTTTTCTGTAAGGATTGTCATATAACGTGTACGCGAGGCCAGCGTGCGGCGCAGCACCTCAACACGCTCCTCTGTGAGGAATTGGCACATATAGGCCGTACGCTCGTCGTACCACTCGGCCGAGTGGCCAGCACATAAATCCTTAAGTCTATTTGCGATACTTGTCATCTTCGTCCATTATTTTAAGGTAACTCTCATAGCGCGAGTAGGCTATTTCGCCTCGCTCGACAGCCTCCACAACGGCACAATGCGGCTCGTGGGTATGAGAACAATTATAGAAACGACAATCGGGCAGATAGCGCATCATCTCTGGGAAGTAGTGCGCCAACTCGTTCTCCTCGATGTCGATTAATCCGAATCCTTTGATTCCAGGGGTGTCGATTATGTAACCACCTTCCGACAGCGGATACATAGTCGAGAATGTAGTGGTGTGCTTACCCTTGTGATGGCTCTGCGAAATCTCTCCTGTACGGATATCCAAGCCTGGCTCAACTGCCGCGACCAAAGTCGATTTGCCGACACCTGAATTACCCGACAAAAGAGTAGTCTTGCCACGCAGTAACTCTCTGACCTGCTCAACGCCCTCGCCTTCGAGAGCCGACACCTCGATAATCGGATAGCCCGCGCGCTCATATATGTCGTGAAAAGCCGCCACCTCATCGGGTCTTTGACGGGCGAGGTCGGCCTTGGCCAAAAGAATTGTAACGGGAACTTTATATGCTTCGCACGTCACCAAAAAGCGGTCGATAAACTCCGTCGCCGTCTCGGGCGAAAACAGAGTCACAACCAATAATGCCATATCGATATTGGCGGCAATGATGTGCGACTCCTTGGAGAGATTGGATGCACGACGTATGATATAGTTGCGGCGTGGCTCGATGGCCGAAATGACATAACCTCCCTGTTCATCCTCCTCAACGCGTACAACATCGCCCACAACCACAGGGTTAGTCGAGCGAATACCCTTTAGGCGCAACTTGCCTCTGATGCGACACTGATAGCGTTCACCCTCGTGCAAAACCTCGTACCAACTGCCCGTTGAGCGCAATACCGTTCCAAGAAAACTCTCCATAGGCTGCTTATTTATTCTAAGATTTCGCTCTTTAACTCCTCGAAGTAGGGAGTAAGTTTATCCACAACGCCCGATATGGGGGTAAACCAACGTGACTCCTCGATGGTCTGCTTCGATGCCCAATCATAATCCTTGTTTACGGCTGCAAACCACGCAAACAGCGCACTTACGATAACGCCAACTTTAAGCACCGAGAACAATATGCCGAGCAAAATATCCACCACACCCAAGCCCGCAAAACGGAACACCTTGCGGAGAAGATAGCCGAAGATGGTTAGTAGAATCAACGTCACGGCAAAAATCACGATAAAGCCTACAACCTTTTGTATCGAGCCATCCACACCCAGGAAAGTTCCCACCTCAGTACAATATTTTACCGAAAGGAACAACGCTGCAATGACCGCCACCAGCGACATCATCTGCAACAGGAAGCCTCGTCGCCAACCATTAAAAACGGCCCACGCCAAAGCCACATATACGATTATATCAAAAACATTCATACGCAAAAATGTATTGTATTTTAGACCATATAGTCTAATATATGCATAAATATCGCACGAAGTTAGCATATTTTTTTGATTATTTGTATCTTTGCAATTAGTAATTTTTGCGGCGATGGCAATAGTTCGGGGGCAAAACCCGTTATTAAGATAAAGAAAATAGTGCCTGCCGCACTGTAAAACATATTTTTATGAGACGATACATTATTGCATTATTGATGATTTTGGGCATAGCGAGTTCTGAGGCTCGTACCGTATATTCGCTAAATGACGGATGGCAGTTCTTCTTCAAGTTGGAGACAAGTAGCGACTATGCTCGCCACATATCACTCCCCCACACTTGGAATCTCGATGCGCTGTCGGGCAAAGGTGAATACTTGCAGACAATAGCAAACTATACACGCGATATATTTGTGCCAAATGATTGGGCCAACAAGCGTCTGTTCGTTAAGTTTTATGGCGTACAGAGCATCGCCGACGTATTTGTAAATGGTCACCACGCTGGCGAACATCGCGGTGGCTGGACGGCTTTTACATTTGAGATTACACCATATTTGAAGTATGGCGAGAACAACTCGTTGGTAGTAGTGGTAAATAACTCTTACCAAAACGACATTCTGCCCACATCGTCGGAGATAAATCTTTATGGCGGAATATATCGTGATGTGGAACTCATTGTAACCGAGCGCACTACCGTATCACCGCTTTATTACGGCTCTGACGGCATTCTCGTACACCAAAACAATATCACCGACACCGCAGTAGATGCTACTGCGGCGGTATATGTTACTGCCATAGAGGATAAGTCGTGCGATATGACAATCACGGTGCAGGCTCCCTCGGGCGAGACGGTATTTTCTCGTTTTATGAAGGCCCGTATCGAGCCTAACACCCCCATCAACATTCCCTTTAGAATCGATGAGCCCTTGTTGTGGAGTCCCGAAGAGCCTAATCTATATACCGTTAATATAGGCATCGGCCCTCGTCAGGAGGATGTTGTTTCAGTAGTGACAGGATTCCGTAAGATTGATTATACACCTTCTGCACTAAAGATTAACGGCAAGGTGACACCCGTCAACGGTGTTTCGCTCTATCACGACCGTGCTGCAGTAGGTAGCGCATTGCGTACACGCCACTACGATGAGGATTTGGCGCAGATTCGCGACATAGGTGCTAATGCCATACGCTCGGTAACGGCTCCGCACTCTCAATATCTCTATGATTGCTGTGACCAGAACGGTACTCTTGTATGGATTGATACGCCATTTACTCGCGCTCCCTATTTGAGCGATGTGTTCTACTACTCGACCGAGAAATTCAAGCAGAACGGCTTGCAGCAGATGCGCGAGGTGATTATACAAAACTACAATCACCCGTCGGTTGTAATGTGGGGTATCTATTCGTTGGTATGGTTGCGTGGCGACAATATTTTGGACTATGTGAAGAAACTCAACTCGACAGCCAAGCAGTTGGATGCTTCACGCCCGACGGTAGCGTGCAGTAATCAGGATGGTGATATAAACTTTGTTTCGGACCTTATCGTTTGGCAGCAGGATTTGGGTTGGGAGCGTGGCTCATTTGACGACTTGAAGGTATGGCGCGATGGTTTGAGCAAAGATTGGTCTAACTTGCGTTCATCGGTAGCATACGGCGAGAGTGGCACGATAGACCAGCAGACCGACGAGGCGATGAAGCCCGCCACAATCGACGAGCGTTGGTTGCCCGAGAGATGGCACACCGAGTTCCACGAGCAGTATGCACAACGTCTGGCGCAAGATTCGCTCTTCTGGGGTGTGTGGATTAACAATATGTTCGAGTTCGGCTCGGTACGTCACAACGATGGAATCTCTCGCAAGGGAATGGTGTCGTTTGACCGCAAGGACCAAAAGGATGCTTACTTCCTATATCGTGCATTGTGGAACAAGAAGAGTCCTACGCTCTACATCTCGGAGAAGCGTCGCAACATACGTCAGGACTCTGTGCAGACAATCAAGATTTACTCTTCGGCCAAAGATGCTCCCGTACTGACTGTAAACAAAGAGGCAGTGAAGGTCAATCAGACTGCGCCCTGCCAATACGTTTCTGACCCTGTCGTTATGCACGGCCGAAATGTTGTAGAGGTCAAGGCTGGCGAGTTGAGCGACCAGCAGATAATCACAATCCGCAACGCATTAAAACAGCGCTAACGGCTTGTGGGCCTTCGCACAGCAGAAGGTCGAGAATCGACAGATTAGCCTCGAAAGGCATACGGTCGGAAAATACTTGAAAATAGGGCTCGGCTACGAAGGTCGAGCCTTCATTATGTTTGGGACGGAGGTCTAAATCGCCCTCGCGAGCCGCAACATACCTCTCCGAGATATTTATCTTGTCATCTACGCCCAACAGACGTAACAGCGTAGAGAGATACTCCATATTATAATCGACCAAATAACGCCACTCGCGCTTGTAATAAGGCTCCAGCAGATGTGCATAGTGGTCGAAATATGGCGACGACTTATAGGCCGAGAGTATCGACACCCAATGCTGATGTTGCCAACGTTTCGAATAATCTATTCTAACATCTTTAATCTTTTGGCGGGGGCGATTTGCGTTTTCTACATTTACCGTCAGCGACATCACGCCGTTGGCAGAAAGTATCTGGGCACGATTGCGTTGAGAACGTTTGATATAGTTCTCACCCAAATCCACAACACACTCCTCGCGTAACAGACGTGCCACATACTCCACCGAGGGCATATATGCAATAGGCAGTATAGTCATACTCTCTAAAGATTAATGTTTTACACAATAAAGCACCGTCCAGCCCTCACGCTCCTGACACGCCACTACCTCGAATCCATACTCCGCAGCAGAAGCCTCGATAACGGGGGCATCGTCAATAAAAAAGCCACTCATCAAGAGTTTACCTCCCGACGGCAACACCTCGGCAAACGAGGGCATCATACCAAGCAATATATTGCGATTGATGTTTGCCAAGACAAAATCGTATCGCTCGCCCTCAACAACATCAATCGAACCACAGCGCACATCCACTTTATCGGCAACACCGCTCAATGTGACGCTGTCGCGGCAACTATCGCAAGCCCAATCGTCAATATCTACGGCCGTCATCTTCGTTGCGCCGCACTTCAACGCCGCAATGGCCAAAACACCCGTTCCGCAACCCATATCCAAGCCACACAAACCCTCTACACCTATATTAGTTATATGCTCGGTCATAAGAGCCGTTGTATTGTGGTGGCCCGTACCGAACGACATACGAGGGGCAATGACCACATCGATAACACCCTCTGTGGGCTCGGGGTGATGTGGCGCGCGGATGCGGATAGGGGGTATGCTCTTCACCTCGACAGGCTCAAATGACTCCTCCCACTCGGCGTTCCAATTCTGCTGCTCGACCCTCGAGCAACTGAACTCGGCATCGCACTCTCGCAACATTGCATCAACCTGCTCGGCGCAGGTTTCATACTCGTCGCAAGGTGCGTAGGCCAGCAATGCACCATCCTCATAGGTGAATGAATCGAACGGAAAATCAGAGAGAAAGGCTGTAAAAATCTCGGCCTGCTCGTCCGATTTTGCAGATATTTTTAGTTCAACATATTCCATATTATGTAAAATTTTCGTATCTTCGCCAACGACAAAGATATAAAGAATATGGCAGACAATACGAAAAAATGGTCAGAAATTTCTCGCAGATACCGCACCTATATGCGATTGGAGAAGCATCTATCGACCAACACTATCGAATCGTATATGCGCGACTTGGCTCAATTTGCCCATTTTATACTACGGTGTTACGATGTCGCTCCTAAAAATGTAGAGCGCGAAATGGTGGAAAAATATATGGCGTGGCTCTACGAGCGAGGTCGCGAAAAGAGTTCGCAAGCGAGAAACTTAAGCGGCATAAAGAGTTTTTTCAATTTTCTGCTGTTAAGCGAGGTAATCGAATCGTCACCCGCCGAACTCATCGAACCGCCCAAAGCGGGCCGCCCACTACCCGACACTCTGTCGGTCGAGGAGATTGACCTATTGTTGAGTTCGATTGATACATCCACCCCCAAAGGCTTGCGTGATTGTGCCATATTGGAGGTGTTGTATTCGTGCGGACTGCGAGTATCGGAGTTATGTGATTTAAGAATACGCGACCTATTCTTTGGCGAGGGCTACATTCGCATTACGGGTAAGGGCGACAAGCAGCGTTTGGTCCCCGTCAGCGGTATTGCCCGCGACAGAATACAACTCTATATGGAGTATCGTAAGCCCGAAAAGGCAAATGATGATACACTCTTCCTAAACAACCGCGGCAAGAAACTGACGCGCGTGATGATATTCACCATCATAAAACAGGCGGCGCAACGTGTCGGCATTAACAAAAACATCAGCCCCCACACATTCCGCCACTCGTTTGCCACGCACCTGCTGAAAGGTGGGGCTAATATCCGCCAAGTACAGGAGTTACTCGGTCACGAAAATATACTTACAACAGAGATTTATACACACCTCGATTCATCGCATCTGCGCCAAACAATGGAGACGCATATGCAGATTCCATAATGGTGTAGATTTTCGCCGCCTAAAACAATTCGCGGAGAATACGGATAGATTGTACAGAGTGGATAGTATCGAGATGATAGCCGTAATAGGATAGCAGAGCCTCCAGAAAATCTACTCTCTGGTGGCGATTTAGGCCTATCTCGGCCAAATAACGCACATCACATTCCAGCATATCGCGCAAGATAAGTGCATTCTCCTGCGACATTGCGTATTCGCGTGGAGGACGTTCGGCAGTAAACATACCTTCGGCTATGTTAAACCAGCAATCGGGGCGATACTCGTTTCCTGGCGAGAAACCCAAGAAACGACAAAGATGCGATAGAAACCAAAGATGAAAATTGGCCACTCCCTCCTGCGCAGCATCTAACGCCTCGACCGAGCCCCACACAAAATCGAAGAGCAGTTGATTGGGCTCACTCTCCTTGACCAGACGGTACAACACCTCGGCCATAAATAGAGAGATAGTCGATTTTCGTACGTCAAACGGGATGGATTGCAGCACAAGCCCACTATGCACTTCGCCAAAGCGATGGAGTTGCTGGCGCGAGGACTCTACCCCCTCAAACTCCAACGCAAACATCGGCTGAAAGAGTGCCCTCTTTGATGAACGGCCACGCGAAGAGCCTACCCCCTGCACCATATAACTCTGGCGGCCAAAAGCTGATGTGAGCATCTGCACCACCATACCGTTTTCGCCATACTTCAAGGTGTTAAGCACCACTCCGCGCGAGGTGTATCGCTTCAGCGTTCCTATTCCCATCCTCTTTTGTTATGCGGGCTCCTGCCAATCGCCGTTGGCTTTGATTAACTCTATCAAGCGGTCGATAGCCTCCTCCTGGGGAATATTGCGCTCAACAATCTCACGACCTTTGTATAATGTGATACGACCAGCCGCTGCACCTACATAACCATAATCGGCATCGGCCATCTCGCCAGGGCCATTTACGATGCAACCCATAATGCCAATCTTCAGGTTCTTAAGATGTGATGTGCGTGCCTTGATGTCGGCAAGTGTCTTTTCGATATCGTACAACGTGCGGCCACAACTTGGGCAAGCAATATATTCGGTATGAGAGAAGCGGACACGCGCGGCCTGCAAAATCATAAGTTCAATTTCGTGCACTTCATCCTCACTCAACGCTGGAGCATCAACCCATACGCCATCGGCCAAACCGTCGAGGAACAATACACCCAAATCGGCAGCCGCCTTAACGGCCACAGTCTCGGCATCGGCATCCTCATAACGGCACTTTACGGCAACGGGCTCCGCATCATCCATATTGAGTATTGCGGCTCGCAATTCGGCTGTGGGATTATTGCTCGTGGCCTCTACAATGCGCATATCCTCTGCAAACTCGGCGTGAGTCAAAGGTGTAGTCATATCGCTGCGGCGAACATACTCTGTGGGGTGGTATTTTTCGGGGTGATTAACCTCGAACTCACCACCTCGCTCGGCGTAATAATCCACCAACATCTTCGCTACGGGCACTTCGTTTTCGGGGGCCTCGGTGAGAGAAACACGAATCGTGTCGCCAATACCGTCCGCCAACAATGCACCAATGCCGACAGCACTCTTGATACGGCCCTCGATGCCATTGCCTGCCTCCGTAACGCCCAAGTGGATAGGGTAGGTCATACCCTCCTCGCGCATAGCCTCGACCAACAGACGATAGGCGTGTACCATAACTCGCGTATTGCTCGACTTCATCGATACAACCACCTGGTCGAACTCCTCGCGACGGCAGACTCTCAAAAACTCCATAGCCGAGACAACCATACCCTGCGGAGTGTCGCCCCACTCGTCAAATATACGTTTGGCCAATGAGCCGTGATTTACACCTATACGCAACGCAACGCCTCGCTCGCGGCATTGTGCTATCAGGGCCTCCAACTCGCCATTCGATGTGCGGTAGTTGCCAGGATTGATACGCACCTTATCGACATAACGCGCTGCAATCGATGCCACCTCGGGCACAAAGTGTATGTCGGCAACGATAGCCGTCGGATAACCATCCTCGCGCAATCGGGCCACTATGTTCTCGAGATTTTCACCCTCCTTACGTCCTTGAGCCGTCAGGCGCACGATAGGCGCACCTGCATCGGCAATACGCTTTACCTGCTCGACACTGCTTGCAGTGTCAGCCGTCGGAGTGTTAGTCATTGACTGTATCTGAATCGGGTGAGATGAGCCTATCTTGACTCCGCCCACATTTACTTCGTGCGCCACGCGACGCGAATAGGTTTTCAAATTCATATTTTTTAGTTTCAACGGCCGAAAATGTATAAATAACTGCATTCTGAGGCCTATAATTTATGCAAATATACAAATTACACATCGATTTTTGGCACCTTACGGCTAAAATATTTACTTTTAAGTCTTTCCATTTACAAAAAAGGTGTACCTTTGTCGCAGAAAATATTAACTAACACCAATATTTTGACGATGAAAAATATCATTAAACTTTTGATGGCGATTGCCATTGTTGCTTTTGTCGCAGCGTGTGACAACACATCTTCAACCCAGACTTGTGCTGAGGAGCCTTTGACCGATTATTCGGCATTGCAGCCCGCCGAGGCACCTATGCAGGACGGTAAGTTCGTTTGCCAGCGTCCCGCCGAGGAGGAGCGTTTGTTTACATCAGAGGCTATCGAGGCCGAGATTAAGAAGGTATGCTCGATGCTTACCAACGAGCGTTTGGCTTGGATGTTCTCAAACTGTTTCCCCAACACTTTGGATACAACAGTTCACTACCGTGAGAAGGATGGTAAGGACGATACATTTGTTTACACAGGCGATATCCACGCTATGTGGTTGCGTGACTCAGGTGCACAGGTATGGCCTTATGTTCAGTATGCTAACCAGGACCCCAAATTGCAGGCTATGTTGGCTGGCGTTATCAACCGTCAGTTCCTCTCTATCAACATCGACCCCTATGCAAACGCATTCAACGATGGCCCCACAGGTGGCCATTGGCAGTCAGACCACACTGATATGAAGTTGGAGTTGCACGAGCGTAAGTATGAGATTGACTCATTGTGCTACCCTATCCGCTTGGCTTACTACTATTGGTTGGTAACAGGTGATGCTTCTATCTTCGGTGACGAGTGGTTGCAGGCTATTACCAACGTACTCAAGACTTTCAAGGAGCAGCAGCGTAAGGATGGTGTAGGCCCTTACAAGTTCCGTCGTAAGACCGACCGTCAGTTCGATACTCTCTCAAACGATGGTTTGGGTGCTCCCGTAAATCCCGTTGGCTTGATTGTTTCAAGTTTCCGTCCCTCTGACGATGCTACTGTTTTGCAGTTCCTTATCCCCTCAAACTTCTTTGCAGTATCGGTTTTGCGCAAGGCTGCTGACGTTTTGACAAAGGTTAACAAGAACGAGGAGTTGGCAAAGGAGTGCTTGGATTTGGCTGCTGAGGTTGAGACTGCACTTAAGGATTATGCTACATACAACCACCCCAAGTATGGCGAGATTTACGCATTCGAGGTTGATGGTTTCGGCAACCAGTATATGATGGATGACGCTAACGTTCCCAGCCTTTTGGCTATGAAGTACCTCAACCCCGAGGTTATCGACGAGCAGATTTACCAGAACACTCGTCGCTATGTATGGAGCGAAGATAACCCCTACTTCTTCCGTGGTAAGGCTGGTGAGGGTATCGGTGGCCCGCACATCGGCTACGATATGGCTTGGCCTATGAGTATTATGATGAAGGCCTTTACGAGCGACAATGAGGAGGAGATTAAGTGGTGTATCGAACTTTTGATGAAGACCGATGCTGGTACAGGCTTTATGCACGAGTCTTTCGATGTTAAGGACGCATCACACTTTACTCGTAAGTGGTTTGCTTGGCAGAACACTCTCTTCGGCGAACTTATCGTAAAGCAGATTAACGATGGCCGATTGGAGATGCTTAACTCTATCGACTTGAAGTAATATTTTTTACAACACGATATAAAACGGCACAACCGATTTTGGTTTGTGCCGTTTTATTTTTATCTTTGTATTATGGGAAATGTGCTCAATAATAGTGTAAAGTATATAGCGGGAGTCGGTGAGGCTCGTGCAAAACTTCTCGAAAAGGAGTTGGGCATCATTACCATTGGCGACCTTCTGCGCCATTACCCATTCCGATATATCGACCGCACGAAGATTTACCGCATTGCCGAAGTAGGCGAACAGATGGCCTCTTCGCTCGTGCAGATTCGCGCCCGTGTGACGGGTGTCGCATACGCAGGAACAGGTCGCAAGCAACGCTTTACCGCCTATGTGTCGGACTCTTCAGGCTCGGCAGAACTCACCTGGTTTCAAGGTATAAAATGGATTGAAAAGAGTGTTGAGGTCGGGCGTGAATATATTATTTTCGGACGCCCGATGTTCTATCGTGGTGAGTTGCGTATGGCTCACCCCGAATTGGACCTCGTCGAAAAGGCAGCAAACAGCAAATTCCATAGCGGTATGCAGGGCATCTACCCCTCAACAGAGAAGATTGGCTCGGCACTTGGTGCAAAGGGATTTTATAAAATAATATGCAATGCGTGGAGCGTGGCAGAGGAGTATATCAATGAATATATGCCTCAATGGTTACGCACGGCATACGACCTTATGCCACTGCGAGAGGCGGTCTATAACATACATTTCCCGCAGTCGGCCGAAAAACTACACGCCGCAGAGCGACGCCTGAAATTTGATGAGTTTTTGGGAGTCCAACTCGCCATACAGTCGCGTCGCACGGAGCGAATGACTCGAAAGGATGGCTTCACATTTCCCAAAGTGGGCGAACTGTTCAACTCATTCTTCAACGAACGATTGCCGTTCAGCCTTACATCTGCACAGAAACGAGTAATAAAGGAGATTCGTCAGGATACGGTTTCGGGTTTTCAGATGAACCGCCTGCTACAAGGTGATGTGGGTAGCGGTAAGACGATGGTTGCCTTGATGTCGATGCTGTTGGCCGTAGATAATGGTTTTCAAGCCTGTATGATGGCCCCGACCGAGATTCTTGCGCGTCAGCACTTTGCTACCATAAGTCGCCAGACCGAAGGTATGAATCTGCGTGTGGCAATACTCACAGGCGCATCAAAGGCGGCCGAGCGCCGTAAGGCCTTGGAGGGTATCGCATCGGGCGAGATAGATATATTAATCGGTACGCACGCATTGATTGAGGATAGCGTACAATTTATGAATCTCGGTTTTGTGGTAATCGACGAGCAGCACCGTTTCGGTGTGGAGCAACGTGCAAGGTTGTGGACCAAAAATCAGCAACCGCCACATATCCTCGTTATGACGGCAACACCCATACCCCGTACGTTGGCTATGACGCTGTATGGCGATTTGGATGTGTCGGTAATTGACGAGTTACCCCCTGGCCGTCAGCCTATCCGCACGTATCACTATACCGATGCCGCACGACTCAAGTTGTGGGGATTCCTGCGTCAGCAGATTGCCTTGGGGCGACAGGTATATGTGGTCTATCCACTCATCAAGGAATCGGAGTCGATGGATTACAAGGATTTGGAGGACGGATTTGAATCTATCACACGCGATTTCCCTCTGCCCGATTATCGCGTGTCGGTATGTCACGGCAAGATGAAACCGCAGGACAAGGAGGAGTCGATGCGCCAGTTCAAGGAGCACGAGGCCGATATATTGGTTGCGACATCCGTGATAGAGGTCGGTGTTGATGTACCTAATGCTACGGTTATGGTCATAGAATCCGCCGAGCGTTTTGGCCTTTCGCAACTTCATCAGTTACGTGGTCGTGTAGGCCGAGGAGGAGGAGAGTCGTTCTGTATATTGATGTCGGGCGAGAAACTCTCTCGCGAAGCACGACAGCGTCTGCAGGCAATGTGTCAGACAACCGATGGATTCCGTTTGGCGGAATTGGATATGAAGTTGCGCGGTGCGGGCGATATAAACGGTACACAACAGAGTGGTATGGCTTTTGATTTGAAGATTGCCAACCCGACATTGGACTCCACACTTTTGCAGAGCGCGCGTGAGGCCGCAATTACGATTTTAGAGCAGGATGCGAAATTAGAGAAGCCCGAGAACTATGCCCTGCGTCTTTTGCGAGCCCGCCACGCAGGAGGTCAGCGATATGATTTCTCTATGATTTCATAGTATTTACCCCGCCTAATAATCAATCTGACAAACATTAGTAATATAATAAACTAAAGTAAACAGACGTTTTAAGTTTAGGTCAAACCTGAAAACGGAAAAACACGAGAATGATGAGACGATTTTTTCTGATAGCGACAACACTACTACTGGCCACGATTTCGGCAAACGCGCAATTATATGTTCCTGGTGAGACTTTGAATTACCGTATGAGTTATCGCGCGAAACTATTTCCGAATACCGAAGTCGCCAAGGTTACGATGCGCACCACAGAGACTACACTCGATGGGCAACCTGCATACAAAGTTCACGGTCACGGCGAAACAGCCAAAGCCTTTAGTTGGATTCTGCCCGTCAAAGATACATATATGGTATGGGTGGACCCCAAGACATTACGCACAAAGCGTTTTGAGGCCGACATCCACGAAGGCGACTATACATTCAAGAGTGCATTTGTGTTCGATTGGGAGAATCTGAAGGTGCACACCCGCTGGTCGAGCCGCAACCGCCCCGAAAAACATAAGACAATGAACATATCGCCCGCGGGAATGGATGCCGTATCGCTGTATTATAATCTGCGAACCGTACCCGACTCGATTATCAAGGAGGGATTTGCCCGCGACTTGGAGATGGTGCTGGAGGATACGGTACGTTATTTGAGTTTTCGCTACGATGGCCGTGAAATCAAGAAAGTCAAGGGATTAGGCAAGTTCAATACCATAAAATTCCGTTGCAAGATAGCCACATCCGACGGTTTTTCATTTACCGACGGTACGGAGTTTATGGTTTGGATTTCGGACGATAGGAACAAAATTCCACTCTATATCGAATCGCCCATCAAGGTCGGTAGCGTATGCGCTTATTTATCAAGTTATGAAGGTTTACGCTATCCATTGGATTGTTTTATAAAAAAATAACTTATATTTGCAGTGCGAAATTGAAACTCGCTTAATTACAGCAGTATTTTTAGAATAGCAAATTAATAAAAACCCTCACTTGTTATGAGAGAAGAATATAATGATTATGACGATACTCGTTACGATGACGAGTATGGCTATGAAGAACAGGTCGATAATAAGGCCGTACGCGGTTACCGTATTGTAATCATCATCTTGGCAGTAATCTTGGTTGCGTTGTCGGTTGTTTATTTCAATATGCACCGCCAGCAGCAGGCCGAGTATGCACTTTTGGAGGAGGATAGAACAAAGATTCAGGGCGATTTGGATAGTTTGATTGTTTCGTTTGACGACCTTCAAATCCAGAACGACTCTATAACGGCTAACCTCGAGGAGGCTAACAAGATTATGGAGCAACTCAAGAATGAGCGCCGTTTGAACTACGCCAAGATTCGTGCATACGAGAAGGAGGTAGGTACGCTTAAGACTGTAATGCAGGGCTACTTGCGTCAGATTGACTCGCTCAATAATATTAACCAGAAACTTACCAAGGAGAATATCTCATACCGTAAGGAGATTTCATCGGCAAAGTTGCGTGCCGAGATGGCCGAGGAGCGTGCCGAGGAACTCAACAACAAGGTGCGTGTGGGTTCTGTTATCCGCGCTCGTGCTATCAACATCACACCGCTTAATGCCAAGAGTAAGGAGATTACTCGCGTGAAGAGTGCAGCACGTCTGCGTATCGAGTGCTATTTGGCTGGCAACGAGTTGGCAGAGCCAGGTGCAAAGGCAATCTACGTTTGCGTGAAGTCGCCCGAGGGTTATGTGCTTTCACGTCCCGATGCCGCAACATTCGAGTTCGAGGGCGAGCAGAAGGTATTCTCTAACGTGCGTGAGGTTGAGTACAAGGGTGATGACCTGCCCGTACACATCTTCGTTGACGGTAGCGGCTTTACGGCTGGTACTTATCACGTTGAGATTTATACCGACGGCAAACTTATCGGCGAGGCCGACGTAGCATTGCGATAGAAATTAAATTCACTCAATAAAAAGCAACTATTCACTCACGAATAGTTGCTTTTTTTAATTCGTTACATAGAGTGTTTTGCAACTATATACTTGCGTGTTGTATTTTGTTTTACGTCATTCCACATCACGAACTTTAGTGAGTGATGATTGGAATCTCTACTATCAGGGACTTGAGGTTAGAGACTCCAATCCTCGCCTTGCGTCTCGGTGGAGTGACGTCATTTACAACATTAACCTATCTATCTCCATCTTTTTTCGCTCAAAATCAACAATTTTGAATTTTGAATTTTGAATTTTGAATTTATTTTTCTTACCTTTGCGCCACAAAACCCAAAGTGTAGGGTTTGCGTTTATTATTAACTAATTAAATTTTATAGCATATGGCTGTTAAAATCCGTTTCGCACGTCACGGTAAGAAGGGTGCTCCTATTTACCACATCGTTGCCGCAGATAGCAGAGCGCCACGTGATGGTAGATTTATCGAGAAATTGGGTGTTTACAATCCCAACACGAATCCTGCTACAATTGATTTGAAGTTCGATAGAGCTTTGGATTGGTTACTCAAGGGCGCACAACCTACCGATACTTGTCGAGCAATTCTCTCGTACAAGGGCGTATTATACAAGAAGCACCTGTTGGGCGGTGTTGCCAAGGGCGCGTTCACAGAGAGCGATGCTGAGGCTAAGTTCAACAAGTGGTTGGGTGAGAAGGAGAGCAAGATTGCCGCTAAGGTAAACAAGCTTGCTACTGACGCCAAGTCTGCTGAGAAGGCTGCACTCGCTGCCGAGACTAAGGTTAAGGAGGAGCGTGCTGCTGCTATCGCAGAGAAGAAGGCTGCTGCCGCTGCTGAGGCTGCCGAGGCTGCTGCTGAGGAGAGCGCAGAGGCTACAGAGGAGGTTGCAGAGTAATTCCTGCCCCAAACTTCTTTTAAGCACAGGACTGTCTATATGATTTTAGGCAGTCCTTATTTTTTGGATAAAGATTCCCCTTTATATATTGTTTTGTAAGATGACCAACGAAAATCGTATAGCCGTAGCGCGTGTGGGCAAACTCTTTGGAGAGGCCCGCTCGGGAGGAGTAACGCTCACTCTGTATGAGCAGTTTGACGATGAGTTCGACTTTGCCGCAGAGCCTCTGTTCGTAGAGATTGACTCGCTGGACGTTCCGCTGTGGTGCGAGAGTTTCGAGCGTCGTGGACAGCGTGGTGCGACTGTGCACTTTGCCGATTTCGATACTCCACGTCGTGCCGAGGAGTTGCTGGGCAAGGAGTTATACATCATAGCACAGGATGAGGAGGAGAGCGATGAGTTCTATATGGAGGACCTTATCGGTTTCGGCGTCGAGGCCAGCGGCTTACAAGGTGAGATTGTGGATTACTACGAGAGCGATATCAATCCTCTCTTTGGTGTCGATTTTGGCGATGGCGAGAAACTAATTCCCGCTGCCGAGGAGTTCATTGCACATATTGATTTCGAAAACGGGCATATCAAAATGGTGCTACCCGAGGGATTGCTCGACTTGTAGCCCCACCCATAACCGCCAACCCACAACGGAAGAAAAAACAATACGTAATAAGATAATTTATCGTATCTTTGCCGACAGAATCAAGACCTGGACAGGTCGCCAAAAAGAAAGATATAATAAGATGGCTTTAATTGACGAAATAACCAAGCGCAGAACATTTGCCGTTATCGCACACCCCGATGCCGGTAAGACCACTCTTACCGAGAAGTTGCTCCTCTTCGGAGGTGCCATCCACGTTGCGGGTGCCGTAAAGAGCAACAAGATTAAGAAGAGTACCACATCCGACTTTATGGAAATCGAGCGCCAGCGCGGTATCTCGGTTGCTACGTCGGTTATGGGATTCAACTATAAGGATGTGAAAATCAACATCCTCGATACCCCTGGCCACGAGGATTTTGCCGAGGATACCTATCGTACGCTGACGGCCGTCGATTCGGTTATCATCGTGATTGACGGTGCAAAGGGTGTCGAGGCGCAAACTCGTAAGTTGATGAACGTATGCCGTATGCGCAATACCCCCGTAATGGTATTTATCAATAAGTTGGACCGTCCGTGTAAGGACCCATTCGATTTGTTAGACGAGGTTGAGCGCGAGTTGCAGATTCGTGTACGTCCGCTGGCATTCCCCATCTCGAGCGGCGATACGTTCAAGGGTGTGTACAACATCTATGAGAAGAATCTCTCGCTCTTTACAACCGATGAGCGTCAGACGGCTGATGCCGAGACTGTAGATTTCAGCGATATCACCTCTCCCGAATTGGACAACTACATTACCCCCAAGTTTGCTACGCAGTTGCGTGAGGATTTGGAGTTGGTAGAGGGTATTTACGACGACTTCGACCGCGAGGCCTACCTTCAGGGTACACTTGCCCCCGTATTCTTCGGTTCGGCTGTCAACAACTTTGGTGTAAGAGAGTTGTTGGAGTGCTTTATCCGTATTGCACCCTCGCCACGTCCTTCGACAACAGAGACTCGCAACATCGAGCCATCGGAGCAGAAGATGACAGGCTTTATCTTTAAGATTCACGCCAATATGGACCCCAACCACCGTGACCGTCTGGCCTTTATGAAGATATGTTCGGGTACGTTCGAGCGCAACAAGAACTACCTCCACGTTCGTAGTGGCAAACAACTCAAGTTCTCGTCACCTACGGCATTTATGGCCGAGAAGAAGTCGGTTATCGATTTCGCATATCCTGGCGACATCGTAGGTCTGCACGATACGGGAACATTCAAGATTGGCGACACATTCTCTGAGGGAGAAAAACTCAAATTTACGGGTATTCCTTCGTTCTCGCCTGAGTTATTCCGCTACATCGAGAATGCCGACCCGATGAAGTTCAAGCAGTTGGCAAAGGGAGTGGACCAATTGATGGATGAGGGCGTGGCGCAGTTGTTCACCTCGTCGCTCAATGGCCGCAAGATTATCGGTACGGTAGGTCAGTTGCAGTTTGAGGTTATCCAATATCGTCTGGAGCACGAGTATGGCGCAAAGTGCCGCTGGGAGCCTATCTCGATTCACAAGGCCTGCTGGATTGAGAGCGACAACGCTGAACAGTTAGCCGATTTCAAACGCCGCAAGCACGCTAATATGGCCGTTGACAAGCACGGACGTGATGTATTCCTGGCCGATACAAGTTACGCTTTGGCATTGGCGCAAGAGAATTTTAAGGATATACGTTTCCACTTCACATCGGAGTTTTAATCGGAAATTACTATACACAATAAAACCTGCTATACAGAGTAATGTATGGCAGGTTTTTCATTTATAATAGGTATTTTTGATTGAGTCAAAGGGTTTTGCAAAAAAATCGCTATATTTGTTAGAGTATAACCCGTTCAACTAAAAATAGTACTCTTACACTATGAAACACCGAAACCTTATCTACTACATAGTGGCATCTGTGGCGCTTGTTGCCATCGCAGGTTGCCGACACCAAATAACATACGAAACTATCCGCACGAAGGCACCGTTTGATATGCCTGATATATGCATCCCTATATACCCCGAACGTGATTTCGACATTACGGATTATGGCGCAGTGCCCTCGGCCGATGAGGATTGCACTGACGCTATCGCTGCGGCTATAGCCGACTGCCACAAAGCGGGTGGCGGGCGAGTAGTAATCCCTGCGGGCGAGTGGCTCACAGGGCCTATACACTTCAAGAGCAACGTAAACCTGCACCTCGCCGAAGGGGCCGTAGTACGTTTTACGGATAATCCCGACGACTACCTGCCTGCGGTGGCTACATCGTGGGAGGGTATGGAGTGCTACAACTACTCTCCTCTTATCTACGCCTACGAGTGCGAGAACATCGCCATCACAGGCTCGGGCAAACTCTATCCGCGTATGGATTTATGGAGCGAGTGGTTCAGCCGCCCCAAGGCTCATATGGATGCTTTAGCGGGGCTCTATCACAAGATGTCGAATGGCGTACCCGTCGAGGAGCGTCAAATGGCAGTGGGGGAAAATAACTTCCGACCTCATCTCATACACCTAAATCGTTGCTCGCACGTATTGCTCGATGGTTTCAGTATCGAGAACAGCCCATTCTGGACAATTCATCTTTATATGTGCGATGAAGGTGTTGTTCGTAACTTGAATGTCAAGGCTCACGGCCATAACAACGATGGTATCGATTTAGAGATGTCGCGCAACTTCCTTGTCGAGGGCTGCACCTTTGACCAGGGCGACGATGCCGTAGTCATCAAATCGGGCCGCAACCACGATGCTTGGCGACTGGGCTCCCCGTGCGAAAATATCGTTGTGCGCAACTGCACCGTCAAAGCGGGACACACTCTATTGGGGATTGGTAGCGAGTTATCGGGAGGCGTGCGCAACATCTATATGCACCACTGCGTAGCACCGCAATCGGTCAACCGTCTATTTTTCATCAAGACCAACCATCGCCGAGGAGGCGTTGTGGAGAATATCTTTATGGATAGCATCCATACGGGCCGCACATCGAGCGTAGCCGAGATTGACACCGACGTGCTCTATCAGTGGCGCGACTTGGTGCCGACCTATAAGGATTCACTCACCCGCATAAGCAATATTTGCCTAACAAATATCCGTTGCGATTCGGCCAAGACTATCTATAAGTTTCGAGGTGATAAGCGTATGCCCATACGTGACGTTATGTTGGAGAATATTCAGGTCAATGTGGTTGCTGACACACTCAACAGCGCACAGCACATCGAGGGATTAACGACAAAAAATGTTAACTTTAAGCAATTCGGCTTCGGCGTTCGCCCATAGCAGGATAATATTCCCAACCATAGATGAGATAACTTTTACTGCGAGAGAATGAATAAAAAATTAGGGGACTTTTGGTCCCCTATTTTTTTGTGCGTGAATAATTTGCAAAAATTATCAGTTAATATTTTAGGGCTTTGGATTGACATTTGTCATAGGCTTTACGAATACATTGTAGCCCCAATCTCGTGCCACCTTAGAGAGGGCAGATGCACGTTGCTCAAAGTCGGGCCAATCCTTTTTTTCGCGTGGAGTCCAGCCTGTCTCGGCAATGGCGTATGCTCTGGGGTAGAGCATCAATTCTGCGTACTCTGGCTCCATAATCCACTCAGTCCAGAGGCTACCCTGAAGACCTAAAATATGATGTGCATTCTCCTCGGAGATTCCCTCCACCATTGGGTCGAAGGAGTAGACCTTTTCCAGGGGCAGATGACGATTTATAGGACGGTATTGTGCGGGGTCCTGATGGGTGTCGAAATAGCAGAAATGATTAGGGGTAAAGATAACATCGTGGCCCTCAGCAATAGCCTTTAGTCCGCCCTCGGTTCCTCGCCACGACATCACGGTAGCATCCGGGGCCAATCCACCTTCGAGTATCTCGTCCCATCCGATGATACGCTTTCCGTGGTCGTTAGCAAATCGTTCCATACGGCGTATCATATAACTCTGAAGTTCTTTCACATCTTTGAGCCCCTCGGCCTTCATTCGGGCTTGGCAATCGGGGCAGATTTCCCAACTCTTCTTGTTGGCTTCGTCACCACCTATATGGATATATTTGCTGGGAAATACATCAAAGACTTCCAGCAGGACATTTTCCAGGAATGTATAAGTACTCTCCTTGCCGGGGCATAGTTCACGCTTGCTTGGCCCGCCATCGGGGAGGCTGCAAGCAAGTTCGGGATAGGCGGCGCGAGTCTCGTAGTTGTGTCCAGGCATCTCTATCTCGGGAATCACCTCTATGTGTCTTTCGTTTGCAAACGCCAAAATCTCGGCAATATTCTGCTTCGTGTAGTAGCCACCATAGGCATTGGGCGTTCCCTCTTCCACAAAGTCACCTCCAATGGCATTTACCTCCCAATCCCAAAAATAGGGCACTGGACGCAAGGCTGTCTGTTGGGTAAGGCGGGGGTAGGCATCAATCTGCATACGCCAGCCAGGATTATCCACCAAGTGGAAGTGGAAGCGGTTAAGTTTGAGCAGAGCCATCATCTCCAACTGCTTCAGCACAAATGCCTTGCCCTGATAGTGTCGGCTCTCGTCCAGCATAATGCCACGGTACTGGAATCTGGGCCAATCGAGTATTGTGCAGCAGGTTACGACGCTATCCAATGCGGCCATCATCTTAAGCGACTGACGAGCATAGAATAGCCCCTCCTCGTCGGCTGCTTCAATCTTTATCTTTCTCTCGCTAATCTCCATCCAATAGGCCGATTTTAGTTGCCAATCGGTGAGTTCCTGGCCATTAAGCCTATTTAAGAGCGCCTTCTCCGAAATTTTGACCTTTTGGGGTAAGTCGGCCAACTTATTGGAGCATATGCTTCCAGAACTTACTGTAAGTTCGACTGGAGTCGGGATTATGGCTACTCTATTCTGTGAGGGCTGATTTTTCTTAGGGCCACAGGCAAGCAAGAGCATCAAGCATACACCAGCCGTAATGAAATGAAACTTATTGGACTTCATTGTAGTAGTTTTAGGGGAGTTCTACGAATCAGTAATATATTTATTAGTCTGGAAGACTCTTCACGAATCTCTCATTCCTTAATTTATCGGGATTATCTATTTAAGTGGTGTGTGTCATTACGAGGAGGACTTTTGTCCGACGTGGTAATCTCCCACGTTCCTCAATGAAGGAGATTGCCACACTCACTAACGTTCGTTCGCAATGACAACTTCTCTTCAATATTCCCTTTATTAATATGCGAATGCGGTTATAGTACTTATTCCCATCTTTATGCGCGACATATCAACCGTTTCTTGTGTAAAGAAACATCATTTTTTAGAAACTTGCAAATATCGGGTGACCAAACGGCCTATGGTGTTATTAATTAAAAAATCTGCAGATAATTATTCAAAGTTCTCTGAAGCATTTGATTATGGATTAACATTTACATTATTCAATTCAAAACCATCAATTATGCTACGGTCATAGGAGCCATTTTTAGCCTTGATAGTTAAATTTTCAAAGGTGAAATTGGAGAGATGATATTGGTCATTGGCCTGACGTACATCGAAAAAAGTATTACACTCCACATCAATATCACGCATTGTGATATTTCTACCATACGACTTTGGAATATCCTGACGGTCTTTTAAGTCATAGAATTGAGTCCAAGGATGTATATGCAAGAATGAACCGACATTTCCTGTAATTTGCTCAACTAAGATGTATTCATAATTTTGAGGTGTGTCAGGGCGCATTTTCATACGCAGTAGGCACGCAGCTTTATCAACCTTGATTCGCCTTAATATTATGTTCCGATTGTGTATTGACTCCGAACCACAAGTAAGGCAACTATGACAAAAACCAAACACGCAATCTTCTATGATAATTCTTTGATTATCCCCATTATTAGGGTCTTCATCGGCCCAAGGGCCTTTTCCACCCTTTAGCGCGATAGCATCATCGTTGACCGAGAGGTAGCATTTTCTGACCAAAACATCGTGGCAGGCATCCAAGTCAATCGCATCCGAACTCGGTGCAGGAACAGGTGATGATGGAGCGAAGAATCTTACCCCATCGATTTGTACTCGCTCCGAACGATAGATATGGCAAGTCCAAAATGGTGAATTGCGGAGAGTTACGCCTTCTAATCTAACATTTTTGGCATTTGAGATATATACCAAACGTGGACGCATCTCGTCCATATTAGTGCAATTGGGGTTTACTCTGCGACGTAGCCAAAATGAACGCCAATACCTCAATCCATTTCCATCAATTATGCCTTTACCCGATATGGTAAATCCATCTACATTGTCGGCATTAATCAGGGCTGCAAAATAATCCAGTGTTTGTCCCTCGATGCGGGTTTTTACGATGTCGAAGTCGGCTATATCATCGCTGCCTTTTAGTATGGCACCCTCTTGCAGATGTAGATGAGTGTTTTGTGTAAAAAATAGAGAGCCACTTAAAAAAGTGCCTTTCGGAATCACCACTACACCGCCCTCTTTTGCTGCAATATCAATAACCGCTTGCAATGCTTTGGTTTGTAGGATTGTACTATCAAGTTTTACGCCATATTCCGTGACAATAAATTTCTTACCTAATTTATTCACATTCATAGGCTTTGAGGCATAGAACCACTCTCCGATAGGAGTGCCGTCAGGAAAAGACTCACCAGCCACAGCCAAAGAGAAGGTACAAATACAAAATATAAGGGTAAATAATCGTTTCATCTCAAGATTTTTTTAATACTAAATATAGTAAATATAGACATAAAAATCTCATTCTCAAAATTTTGAGCCAATATAATCTATTTTTCAATGTGATTATTCACTTTAGACTTGTATAGACCACTACTCTGAGCATCTGCTTTGATATTATCTCATCAGAGTTTTATGCGAAGGTGTAGATAATTTTTTAGGGGACTATATAGTCCCCTAATTTTTTGTGCGTGAAAAATTTTGTCAAAAACACTTGCTATTTTGTAAAGTTTGCTTTAC
>JAZOVT010000002.1:0-12269 GCA_045658845.1 Alistipes sp. | reverse complement strand
CGTAACACTTCGTAACGAAATGTACAGCGGAAATAGGTATTTTCGAGGGATTTAACTTACGGACAGAAAACAATAAAACCTCTCTGAAACAGCGTTTCAAAGAGGTTTTGCATTACTTTGTCCTTTTTATTTTGGACTCTTTGAGCGGAAAACGAGACTCGAACTCGCGACCCCAACCTTGGCAAGGTTGTGCTCTACCAACTGAGCTATTTCCGCAAAATACTATGAACGTGCATCGTTTTGTTTCGATTGCGAGTGCAAAGGTATATAAAAAATCTTAAACTCCAAATTTTTTTTGTATCTTTGAGGTCGAAAAAATATTTTTGCTGATAGATGCGTATGATAGATATATTTTCTACTCTTGGCTCTCGACTCCGTGATTTCGGTGCCGATGACCGCTCTGCGCATATTATAAATCAGGCAATTACGGCCAATGAGTGGTTCTCTGAAGATGATATTCGTATGGCTATAGATGCTATATGCCAAGAGTTTCTTTCTCGAGAAAAACTTCAGCAGTGGGTGGGGAAATATAACATATCTACTACCCCACCCCGTAAGGTCGCAATCATTATGGCGGGAAATATTCCTCTTGTCGGTTTTTTCGACCTTATGTGTGTGTTGATGTGTGGCCACGCAGCGTATGTCAAACCATCGCATAAAGATTCGGTACTTATTAACTATATTATCTCCGAACTAAAGTCCATTGCCCCCGATATCCCTATTTATGACTATGTTCCCACCGAGCAGGTCGATATGGTGATTGCTACGGGCGGAGATTCGGCTGCGGCTCATTTCCGCAAATCATACGCCGACTTGCCAACGCTTATTCGTGGTAGCCGTCACTCTGTTGCAGTCCTTGATGGAAAAGAATCTGCTACCGAGATTGAGGGTTTGCAACGAGATATTTTCTCTTACAACGGTCTTGGCTGTCGTAATGTGTCGTTAGTGTTTTTGCCTCGCAGTACGGAGTTGCAACTCTTAAAGCCCAGCAATATAAGCGCTATGTATCGTGGCAACTATCTTTCGCAACGTGCCTTGTTGCTTATGTCGGGCGTTAAGGTGCGCGATTGGGGCTTTTGCCTGACCAAAGAGAGTAGAGAATATTCCAACGCCATAAGTTGCATAAATTATGCTTTTTATGATGACTTGGCTGAAGTCGAAGCGTGGCTTGCCGAGCACGATGAGTCGTTGCAGTGTATTGTGTCGCATTGTATCAAGCATCCGCGAGCGGTGCCGTTTGGCCGTGCGCAATACCCTGCGCTTGACGACTATGCTGATGGCGTCGATGTAATGAAATTTTTAATCGGAGAGTGATATATGGAGAAGATTTACGATTTTGATAAGGCGGTTTGCCGTCGCGGTACTCATTGTGTAAAGCACGATGCTTTGGGCGAAATGTATGGTCGCGAAGATTTGATTTCGTTGTGGGTTGCCGATATGGATTTCGAGACTCCCGATTTTGTTGTCGATGCTATGCGCGAGCGATTGGAGCATCCCGTTTTCGGCTATACGGTGGCCTATGACTCCTATTGGCAAAGCATCCAGGACTGGCTCTTGGCTCGTCACTCTTGGCACGTTGAGCGCGAATGGATGCGTTATATCCCAGGTATTGTTAAGGGTATTGGTATGGTCATTAATGCCTTGACCGAAAAAGGCGATAAGGTAATCATTCAGCCTCCCGTATATCATCCGTTCCGATTAGTTCCCGAACATTGTGGCCGTGAAGTGGTGTTTAATCCTTTGCGCCGTTTGGCTGATGGTGGTTATGAGATGGATTTCGACCATCTGGAGAGCATCATCGACTCGCGTTGCAAGATTTTGATTTTGTCCAATCCTCACAACCCTGCGGGTATAGTTTGGAGTCGTGAAACGCTTATTCGTTTGGCCGAGATTGCCGATAAACATAATCTGGTAGTCATCTCTGATGAGATTCACTGCGATATGACGCTTTACGGTCATTGCCATACTCCGTTTGCTACGGTGAGCGAGGCCGCTGCGCGTTGTTCAATAACCTTTGGAGCACCCTCCAAGACCTTTAATATCGCAGGTATTGTCTCTTCTTATGCCATTGTTCCCGATGCCTCGTTGCGTGAACGATTCTATTCGTGGTTGTCGGCTTGCGAGATGGATGCTCCGGCAATATTTGCTATGGTCGCTACCGAGGCGGCTTTTCGTAATGGTGAGTCGTGGCGCCGTCAAATGCTTGCATATATCGAACAAAATATCGATTTTGTAGATGATTATCTGCGCCAAAACCTTCCGATGATAAAACTCCTCAAACCTCAAGCCTCATTCCTTGCGTGGTTAGATTTTTCGGCTTTGGGTTTGAGCCACGATGCATTGAACGACTTGGTTGTCAATCAGGCCCGATTGGCTATGAATGATGGTGCGATGTTTGGCGCGCAAGGTGAGCAGTTTATGCGAATGAATGTAGCAACGCAACGCTCTGTTTTGCAACAGGCTTTGGAGCAGTTGCGTGATGCGGTTGTACGATTGCGGTAATTCAAAGCAGTTATCTGCAGTGTAGTGTAATTTGCGTGATTGTCGGCGGAGTACCTATTCGCATAGGATACATAATGCATCCTACCCCATCGTTTATGTTGAGCCATCTACCCTGCTCTTCGTATAGCCCACTCCAGCGTTTGTACAGAATCCGCGAGGGCGATACTCCGCGCTTGCCTAACGGAAATTTCATCTGCATAGCGTGAACGTGCCCCGAGAGTGTAAGGTCGGCTTTTTTTGCATCTAATATCTCGTTCCAATGTTGCGGAATATGTGCAAGCGTAATGTTGAACAATTCGGTCGGAACATTTTTGTAAGCCTTCATAATGTCTGTGTCGGGTATTTTGGCCGAATGACGCTCTTCGTGCAACTCCTTCTTGAATGAGATGCCCGTTACGGCTATGGAGTCCACGCCACGTCTTATGTAAGCGGTTTTATCATCCAGCACTTGCCATCCGCAGCGTCGCTCTTTGTCGATTAATTGTTGCGCATTCACCTCTGGAATGTGCGTTATAGAGTCTTTTATGCATATACCTATGTCGTGATTGCCCATCACCGAGAATACGCCATCACGCGCCTTGAAACTTCGTAAAATATCCTCCAAATCGGGTGTAATCTCCTCTTGTCGTATGTTGATTAAATCTCCCGTAAACATAATGGCATCGCTTTGTAAGCCGTTGCACAACTCTGCAATGCGGGCCAACTCCTCTTGCGGATTTACCATCGAGCCTATGTGTAAGTCGGTAATGTGTGTGATTCTATATCCGTCAAACTCTTTTGGCAGTCGCTCCGAAGTTAATTCTATCTGTTCTATCGTGTAATCTGTTCGTGTGATAGCCATCCCATAGAAGAATATTCCTATAGCCAACAGACTTGCCATAGCCCCCGCAAACCTAATCCAGCCCTTTTTGCTTAAAATAACCGCAATGTTAAATGGTTGCCTTGCAATTGCAGTTACCATATAAGCGAAATTAACCCACATCGACACCATCACCCACGGCGTTAGGTTATCTTTTATCAGCAGACCTATCAACGCCATAAACAGCGGCATCAAATCCGTAGCCCACATAAGGCCTAAATACCATTTGGCCGAACGCCTCAACTCTCGTCCGAAAAATATCTGTGTTACCTTGTAGTCAAGTCCGACCATCACGGCCGAGCAAAATGCAATCACCCAAATCATCTCTTCTATATTTTATCCCGCCTACTCCACGCCGCTCTTTGGCATAGGAGTTGCTTTTACTTTGGCAAAGATAGTTATTTTAATTAAAACGACTTTACTATGAAAACAATTAGACATTTAGTCGCCATTTTGGCCATTGTAATCTTTGCGGACAGTGTTTCGGCTCAGACCCAGTCGGCCGATGATGCTGGGCAGCCAGCCATATATATGGTTACGGTTGATGCATCCGAAAGCCCCTATTATCGTAGCGTCGGCGAGATTGTGGCACTAAATAGTGTCGCAGCCGAGTATGCGCAGGATGATTTCGAAAGTACCTTCCGTCAAGGTTTCCAGCAGGTACATCCACCACAGTTTATCTTCTCTACTCGTAACAACCGTTTCTCGTTGGGTATCGGTGGTTATATCAATCTTCGTACGAGTTACGATATGAAGGGTGCGGTTGATAACATCGATTTTGTGCCTTATGACATTCCTATGGAGGCGACCTATGCCAATCGTCAGCGCATAATGATGGATGCCACCACCTCGCGCCTCTTCACCAAAGCCGTCATCAACTCGCCTACTTTGGGCCAGGTTGTAGCCTTTGTCGATATGGACTTTCGTGGCGGTGAGGAGTTTAGTTATACCCCGCGTTTGCGCTCGGCTTATATCTCTATGTTAGGCTTTACGGCAGGTCGTGACGTGACTACATTCTGCGACTTGGAGGCCGCTCCCCTCACCGTCGATTTCCAGGGTCCCAATGCCTATAATTTCAATTTCGCCACCTTGTTGCGTTATGAGGCCAATCTAGTGGATAATCACCTGAAACTTGGTGTCGCTGCTGAGATGCCCGTCGTGAGCGGTACCTATGGCGACTATTTCGCACCCGTCTCGCAGCGTGTTCCCGACTTCCCTATGTATGTTCAGTATGCGTGGGGAGCCAATCGCCAAAGCCACTTCCGTGCCTCTGCCGTCTTGCGTAATATGTATCTCCACAATGTCGATACGGGCCGTAATACAAGCCTCTTTGGTTGGGGTGTTCAGGCGAGTGGTCGCGTAGTGACGTGTGACTATTTTACGATGTTCTTCAATGGTGTTTATGGCAAGGGCATCACCCCATATATTCAGGATTTGACGGGTAGCGGACTCGACTTTACGCCCAACCCCGAAAATGCTTATCAAATACAAACTATGCCGATGTGGTCTTGGCAGGTTACAGGTCAGGTGAATATCATACCCTCAAAACTATTTGCATCAGGAGGTTATTCAACCGTTCGCGTCAATAAGAACCACGGCTATTATGCCGAGAACGAGTACAAACGCGGCACCTACATCTTCGGAAATGTATTCTATCAGGCTACCGACAACTGCCGCTTGGCTTTAGAGTATTTGCACGGTTCGCGTACCGATATGGATACCACCAAGGGCGAGGCCAACCGTTTGAGTCTGATGGTTCAGTACAATTTCTAACGCTTTCCGCATCGTCTGTTTGGCGGGTTGTCTTCTGTGACGACCCGCCTTTTCTGTAATGAAGTAAATGATTTTTTTGTTTTTTTAGGCTAAAATATTTGCCCCCCCCCGAAAATTTTTTGTAACTTTGTAAAGGAGCAAAATATGCTTTGCTCAAAATAGAAAATTTAACCTAAAAACAGACCATTATGAAAAAGATTTTATTTATTGTTCTATGTTTGTTTGTATGTGCGCCGTTGATTAACGCGACGAGCAAAATAACTCCTGATTCTAACGATATAAAGGAGATATTCTACAAAATGGGAAAAGTCTCTCAAACGGAACTCTTGCACAACGATTATTCGATGGATGTGAGCGATGCTGATGCTGTGGTATTATATGAGTTGAAAGATATTTTATTATACTTCAATAATTGTTATGATGCCAATTATGGTAAAGTGGCAGATTATTTGATTGCAGACAATAAGATTAGTCGTAAAATCAAGATTTTGAATTCCGATGGCCTTCGTTATGCAAATGTAACATTGCAATATGACTTTAGGGATAAGCCCATAAACCATAATACACAAATATATGATATTGAGGCTTACTCATATACTATGGAAAATGGTAAAATGCATAAAACAAAGTTGCTTTACAAGGATATTGAGATTAAGCAACTGAACGACAGTGTCGCACAAGTAAAATTTACCATTCCGAATGTTCAAGTGGGTAGCATCATAGAGTATAAATATTGTGAGTGGCATACCTCGCTCAAATCGTTTGCATTTGATGTCAATATGCAGTATGATATACCTGTGTTGAATAGTTATTGTCAGGTGTCTCGCCGCTCTCATTTTTTGAGTGATGTAACTGATAAGTTTTTTATTGTAGAGCACTATGGGTCACATCCTTTGATTAAAAAAGAAGGTGAGTATCGGAAGACGGTTGAGGCAGCTAAAACCAGAATGACACCATCAACAAGAGAACCTCACACTTTGCGTGGGGCTAAAGTTAAATATGTTGGCAGGGGTATAGGCAGTATGTATTGTGATATGACGATATATAACGCTAAAAACATTCCTACATTGACTACCGATGCAACAGGAGTACATATCGAGTTGCATCAAAATGAGGGTGTATATATGATTACAAAGCCCTACAATAATTCTAACTAAGTAATAATCTTTTTCATAATTAATTTACCTTACCGCTTCTGCGCGGCCGAAATGTTTGAAACCATTAAAACTTAAGATATAATGAAACGAATTTTATTATTACTTGCTATCGTGGCGGTGACCCTTACCGCCGAGGCACAGGAGAGTTTTTCGTTTTCAAAATCGGATGACTATACATTTGGGAAAGTGTCAAAAGAGGATTTGCTAAAGTCAGACTATGCACTACCTACGGTATCGGATGCCGTCGTATTGGATGAATATATAAGGATAATGCCTTCAATGCTCGACATCGAAGCGTATATCAACAGAGGTCGATTAAGTCCGATGATTATACGCGAGGTAATCGCCCGTAAGGTCAAAGTTCTCACCGAAAAAGGTGTTGAAAACAGGAAAATTACTATTCCTTTGAAGTATAACTCTTCAACCGATTGTGAAAATAGCGAAACATATTCGGTTAGAGCATATTCCTACACACTGAAAAATAATAAAGTAGTAAGAAAGGTGTTAAAACCCAGCAATATTACTCGTCGTGAATTTGCTGATGGTTCGGCTTGCTTGGAATTTGAAATTCCTAATGTTGAAAAGGGAAGTATCATCGAATATGGTTATACAAAAGCCATAATAACCCCTAATCTGTGTTATGAACGCACAATGAAGGAAAATCTGCCAAAGTTAAATAGTCGATATATGGTTGTTTTGAATGCACAGCACTCTGATTGGTTTGAAATAGAAACCCTGAATAATACAACCAATGTTGCTAACGACAAAATAAGTTTCGATTACCAGCAGTCTTATGGCGCAGATGCTGAACGAGCGGTTTTACGCAAACGTTCATCGTCTGGTTGGAGTGGGCCTCGAGGTGAAAAGCGCCAGACGCATAACGATAAATTTATCACGAAAACATACAATGCATCAAGTTTTAATGCTATTGAATCTGGAGCAGGTGTGACTGTAACTATTAAAACCGACAAATAAAGTCTTTTTCATAATTAATTTACCTTACCGCTTCTGCGTGGACCAAAATAATTTGAAAACCTTAAAACTTAAGATATAATGAAACGAATTTTTTTATTGCTTTCTATCGGGGCGGTGGCCCTTACTGCGCGGGCGGAAGAGAGTTTTAAGTTTGGCAAAGTCACAAAGACTGACTTGCTAAAGACTGATTATCCTATCGCGGCAGGAGCAGATGCTGTTGTATTGGATGAACTGCAACAGACAATATTTTACAGAACTAGTCACGATAGAAATTGGTTGTTCAAAGAGGATGGCCATATGTCTGTTTCATACACTACTATCAGTCGCAAACTAAAGATTCTTCATCCCGAAGGTAGTCGTCACGCAAAAGTTTATGTTGATTGCTATTATTCTGACAAAGAATATTACCCGATGCATACGGTTGAGTCTATAAGTGCAATAGAGGCCTACTCTTATACATTGAGGAATGGCGAGGTGGTTAAGTCAAAATTGAATGATAAGGATGTCAAGGCTACAATATTGAACGATACAACTGCAAGAGTGGAGTTTACTATTCCCAATGTGTGTAACGGAAGTATTATAGAGTATGAATACTCACTCTTGAAGCAATCTGTGCGTACATATTGTATTGATTTTCCGATGCAACACGATATTCCTGTGTTGAGTAGTCAATGTGTGGTTGCGGTTGATAAATCTATATCATCAGTTAAGATGCGCGAAGATAATTGGTATGGTATTGTTAAATCGGGTAATAATCTTATCAACACGACCCAAACCGATGGTGTATATATTTACCAACCTCGTCCTGCATCTACTCATATTTATCAAAAGATTGAGATAGGTATGGGTAGCATAGATAGAATAAAAAGTGACTGTAAAATGTTTCACTTTAGTTCGGAAAATCTTCCAGCCGTTCCAGTTAATGCAATCAAGGATGATGTGGCAGCGATAAAAGTGATATTATTCGAGGATAAATAAAAATCTTTTTCATAATTAATTTACCACCCCGCTTCTGCGCGGGCCGAAATGATTTGAAAACCATAAAACTTAAGATACGATGAAACGAATTTTATTATTACTTGCTATCGTGGCGGCGACCCTTACCGCCGAGGCACAGAACAAGAAAGAGCAACAAGCGGAATTGCTTAGAAACCTGAAACAGACATCGTTTACAATTGCTACAGGCTTTGATGCTGTAGTGTTGGCGGAGGTTATTGATGCAGGCGTGGGAATGGGTTACCAACCTGCTGGTGAAACAAAGGCATTGAATTTGGCTCGTCAAACGATTTCTCGCAGGGTGAAGATATTGAATGATGCAGGTTGCAGATATGCAACCATATCGTTCTCGTCGTATGAACTTGACGGTTTCAGCAATGATATAGTTAGCAAGAAATATATCACCGCCACCTGTTATAATTTGGAGGGTGATAAGATTGTTAAGACTCAACTTTCGGCTCGTGATATCAAGCAAACCCGTGCTGATAACGGGGAGGTAAGATTTGAATTTACTATACCAAATGTGAAAGCGGGCTCAATAATAGAGTACACATATAGCGTGCAAGAGTATGCATACGATGCTGACCGTTATAAGATTACAATGCAAGGCGAACTTCCTAAATTAAGTAGCGTTATATATTTCCAAGATGCAGGGCGCGACAATCTGGCTCACCAAAACATTTATGTAAAACAGGGTAAAATAGACATTGTTACATTACAATGGGAAGAATACCTACGCTTTCGCAATGGATTAAACACAGGTAAATACTCTGTGATTCAAACATATAGTAATGGTTATGTAGATATGCCCGAGCCCTCAAGAGGATATTGTTTTGCTGCTTATAACCTGCCAGCCATTACTCCTGCGATATCGGCAGACGATATTGCGGCAATCGTGGTAGTAAAAGGCACACGTAACTAAATAAAATCTTTTTCATAATTAATTTACCTTCCCGCTTCTGCGTGGACCAAAATAATTTGAAAACCTTAAAACTTAAGATATAATGAAACGACTTTTTTTATTGCTTTCTATCGTGGCGGCAACCTTTACCGCTGAGGCGCAAGAGAGTTTCAAGTTTGGCAAAGTCACAAAAGCCGACTTGCTAAAGACTGATTATCCTATCGCGGCAGATGCCGACGCAGTGGTTTTGGATGAGTATATTCAAGATGGATTTTTCTATCACAACGTGCGAATGGAGTATGGCGTGTTTCGCCAGCATATTGTCGCTCGCAGAATAAAGATACTATCCGATGAAGGCCTTAATCAATTAAAATTCAATATTCAATTTGAGACTGACGAAGCGGGTGGTATAGGAATTTCAGAATTTTATGCACAAAGATATACGCTCGACAATAATAAAGTTGTACATAAGGTGTTTTCTAATGACAATATAGAAATTGAGCACTCTGACAATTTGACTGCAATTGCAAAAATCGATTTGTCGGATGCCAAAGTGGGTGATATAATCGAGTACAATTATGTTGCATTTATAACTCGCACAGAGCAAATTATCAACACCGATATGGGACGCGTTGCGCCAACGGTCAGTTCTCTATATGAGGCCGTAGTGTTTAACGGAAATGATATAGCGCTCACTGCTGTTACATACGGTGATGCGGAAATTACACAAACCCGCGAACAGAGTGGCAGGCTGATATATTATACATCATTTGGAGGCCCGAATGTTAATTCGGCACAGGGTGGTGCGGTTTATAATTACTCTCGTATCCCTGTCAAAAGCGGCGGTGGAACAAACCGAGCAAGTATGGTGTACTCTTTTAAAACAAATAACACCCCAGTCAATGCCGAACCTTCGGGCGTAAGGGTTATCCTGCCAAATGATGGAATAAAGGAGATTAGACAAACCTCTAATAAATAACAATCTTTTTCATAATTAATTTTCTTACCGCTTCTGCGCAGGCCATACAGGCCTGCGCTTTTTTTGAGAATCTATTCTTTCTGCTAAAGTGATTTTGAATTTTGAATTTTGAATTTTGAATTTTGAATTCCCCTTCCTATATTTGTCTTTGGTAAATAGAGGATAAAAGTGAAACATCTGCTTTCGATACTCTTGATGTGCGTTGTCGCTTTTGTGCCGTTTGTGTTTATGCGGCCCGTAAGCGATGTTCTGCACTCTGCTCCTGCTAAATGCAGGGTGCGACGTGCCCGTATTGTTGCGGCAGGCGATTTGATGCAACACCAACCGCAATTATATGCTGCTCGCCTTGCCGATAGCGTGACGTATGATTTCGCGCCCTCGTTTCGCTATATAGTACCCTATTTCCGCAAGTCCGACCTCGCGATTGTCAATCTCGAAACCACGCTCTCCTACGAAGGCCCTTTTACGGGCTACCCTGCTTTCCGCTCACCTGCATCATTGGTCGATGCTATGTATGATATGGGTGTCGATGTTGCTGCCCTGGCCAATAATCATTGCTGCGATAAGGGACTGCGCGGTATCCGCTCGACAACGGCAATCCTCGATTCTGCAAAAATCTTGCGTGTGGGAGTCTATCCCGATACACTCGATTATACGGCTCGTAATATCCTTTATCTCAATCGCCGTAACATCCGTTTCGCTATCGTGAACTATACCTATGGCACCAACGGAATCCCCATCCCTCGTGGTACGGTTGTAAATCTTCTCGATACGGTTGTTATGGCCCGCGATTTGTCAGCAATTAATCACGATGAGGTTGATTGTGTAATAGCCGTTGTACATTGGGGCAACGAATACGAACTCAAGCCCAACCGCGAGCAACGCCGCTTGGCTGAATTTATGCACCGTAATGGTGTCGATATAATTATTGGTAGCCATCCTCACGTTGTGCAACCCGCCGAGTGTACGGCGGATGGCGTCACGCTCTATTCGTTGGGCAATTTTGTTTCAAACCAAAGAACTACCCCGCGCGACGGAGGCCTTGTTGCGACTATCGATATTGAGATTGTTGATAGCCTCTCTAAAGAGGGGCAGACGATTAATAGCCACACAAATTATGCGTTGCGCCTTACGCCTGTCTGGGTGCATCTGCCCGACTATGCTATCCTGCCACCCGAAATCGGCGACACTCTCCCGATGACGCCCGATTCGCGTTTCCGCTATAATCGTTTTATGCGAGATGCTCGCACCCGCTTAAATCTGTAAACTTATAAATGCAAAAAAGCCAACCTTCTTTGAGGTTGGCCTTTTGCTGTTATACCGTTTGAGTATATTAATAGTTCTCCTTCTTGGGCTCGAAGTAAGCCTGGGGATGAGCGCAAGCGGGGCACTTCAAAGGAGCCTCCTTTGCCTTGATGGGGTAACCGCAGTTACGGCACTGCCACCAAATCTCACCGTCGCGTACGAAGAAGTTGCCATCTGAAATGCGGCTTAACAACTTCAAGTAGCGTCTCTCGTGCTCTGCCTCAACGATTGCAATCTGACGGAAAGTCTCTGCTATCTCGGCAAAACCCTCCTCGTCAGCAACCTTTGCAAACTCGGCGTAGAGTACATCCCACTCCTCGTGCTCGCCCTGAGCGGCAGCCAACAAGTTCTCGGCTGTTGTGCCAATCTTGCCTGCGGGGTATGTAGCGGTAATCTCCACATCGCCGCCCTCCAAATACTTGAAGAACTTCTTTGCGTGCTCCTTCTCCTGCTCGGCAGTCTCCATAAATACACCTGAAATCTGCTCATAACCCTCCTTCTTTGCTACGCTTGCGAAGAATGTGTAACGGTTGCGAGCCTGGCTCTCACCTGCGAATGACTTAAGCAAGTTCTGCTCTGTCAATGTGCCTTTCAAACTTTTCATAATTGTCTCTATTTGGTTTGTTATAAGTTGTAAATAATTTTCTGTTTTCCTATTGCAAATATAGTAAAAGTTTATTTTGTGTCAATAGTTTGATGATTATAAAATTTTATAATGCTATAAATGCGCCTTATATTGTGGTTGGTATACTATCATTCGTGATTTAATCCCCTTTTATTTATAATAAAAACCTCCTAATATTGGGTATTCTGCCGATTGTT
>JAZOVT010000001.1:0-9794 GCA_045658845.1 Alistipes sp. | reverse complement strand
AGGCGGACAACGAACTTGTTGACTGGTTTCACACAGTAGGCAAGGCGGACTTGTTCGTACAGGCGAATGATGACCCCGATGTTCCTTATAAAGCCTATTCGTTAGACCCCAGAACCGCATTCGTGGTGAGAAGCCTTAAAGCGGGCAATCCCGTGGTATATGGCGTCCATTGTGTCACGAAAGACGGGAATCTGTATTTAGACGTCTGGGACGAGAAGTATGTCTACAAACTCTACGGAACGGTAACGGGAAGATTAGCCACGCCGACGCCAGACTACATCTGCACAGCGTCCCGCGTGATTGATGTCCAGCCGAACCCGTTAGGCGCAGTCCCCATCATTGAGTATTACTACAACTCAATCGGTATGAGCGCGGCGGAGAGTGTCATTCCTTTGTTGGACGCCATCAACGACATCCAGAGCGGGAGACTGGATTCTATAGACCAGTTCGTTCAGAGCCTTTTAATCTTCTACAACTGCGAGTTAGGGGAAGACGAAAACGGCGACGCCATCACCACGCAGTACGTGAGAGAAGCGGGAGCGTTGTTCCTCAAGTCCATCGGAGAAAACAAGGCGGACGTAAAGGAACTGTCCTCTGTATTAGACCAGAGCCAGACACAGGTTTTAGTGGATGACCTGTACATACAGGCATTAAGAATCTGCGGAATGCCAGACACCACGAAGGGCGGGTCTTCCACGTCTGATACGGGTCTGGCGGTGGAGTTGAGAGACGGCTGGGCTATCGCGGCGACTCACGCGAGGAATTGCGAAGACCTGTTCAAGAAGTCCAACAAAGAGTTTGACCGCATCGTGGTGAATCTCTTGAAAGGCAAAGGTCTGTTAGACATTTTTGTGAACGACTTTGAACTGAACTTCACCAGAAACGAAGTACAGGGAGTCCAGAGCAAGGCACAGGCATTGAATACTCTGCTCCAGAGCGGTCTGCACCCGATTATCGCACTTGCGAAGAGCGGACTGTCCGCCGACCCCGTAAGCGATTACGAATCGTCCAAGGGTTATATGAGATTAAGATGGGGCGACCCCGAACTGCCTTCCGCACAGCCAGACACCGAAATCGTAGAGAAAACTCCAGAAGCGGGAATAGGCGATGTTCTTTGATGAATTAGATGAGTTTTTAGTTGCCTTTAGAACGCGAAATTTAGCCGATAGCGAGGCGAAAAGCGTGCGAGAGGAAGAAGACATCATTGACGAACTATTAGACCTTTATTTGCTGGCTTTTTACGAAGGGTCTAACGACGCGGGCAAGGAACTGATGGTGGATGTTGAGCCGTCCGTAAGGGACGCCGAAAACACTATCAACCGTCCCATAGAGGGGAAGACATTCAGAGACAGAGTAAGAGACTATCTTTCGGGAAATATGGGAGAGACAACTGGCACTCCCGCCGAAGCGATAGCCAGAGTAGCCGAAACCGATTCCGTGAGGATATATAACGAAGCGAAGTTGGACACGGCGAAAGCAAACGGGGCTAAAGAGAAAACGTGGCGGACGATGGAAGACAACCGCGTAAGAGACACACACGTTTTGTTAGACGGAGTAACAGTCCCAATAGACGGATACTTCTACACCTACACAGGCGCGAAAGCGCAAGCCCCGTCGCAGTTCGGTGACGCGGCGGAAGACGTAGGGTGCAGATGTTGGATAACAGTTAAGTAGAGCGAAAGCCACTTATATACGGCAGAGAAGCCGAAAATCGCACAAATGGCAGAGAAGCCTAACCGCAAAGTGACAGAGAAGTCGTTAAAACGCAAGGAGAAATATGGACGAGAAGAAACCCGATGTGAAGGTTGAAGAGACCAAGACCCCGACTTTAGAGGAATTGCAGAAGCAGATTTCCGAACTAAAGGCGGAAAACGAAACGCTCAAGAAGGACGGTGAGAAGTTGAAAGCCGCCCAGAGCAACGCAAGCGCAGACGCAAGCGAATGGAAGAAAAAGTACCATTCCACGCTGGACGAAGCGTCGCGCAAAGAAGCGGAGAGAGCCGAAGCGGAACAGGCTATGAGAGACGAACTGAACGCTCTCAAGACTGAAAAGCGCATTTCCACATACACAGCGAAACTGCTGGAAGTGGGGTACGACGCGCAGACCGCATCAAGTATGGCGGCGAATCTCCCAGAGGGCATTTCAGATGATTTCTTCAATCAGCAGAAGAGTTTTCTTGAGTCCCAGAAACAGTTAGCAAAGACGAACGCCATAAACAGCCAGCCGTCGTTGAGCGTAGGTGAAGCCCCGTCTTCCCCGAAGCCAGACGAAGATGAAAAGATTAGACGCTGGGTTTATGGGCTGTAAACAAGGAGAGAGATTATGGCAACAACTATGACTATGCCTGTCAACAACAGCATTGCTCTTGCAACCAAATTCCTTCCCTATCTGGACGAAGTGTATAAGAGACAGAGCCTCACGGCTATCCTTGATACCGCCAACGATAGAGTGAACTGGATTGGCGCACAGACCGCGAAGGTCTTCAAGGTTGATGTTGACGGACTTGGCAACTACAGCAGAAATGCTGGCTTCGTAGCGGGTTCTACTGATGGCACTTGGGAGACCCTCACCATTGAAAAGGACAGAGGTCGTTCCTTCACCATCGATACGATGGACAACGACGAGACCCTTGGAATGGCGATGGCTTCCACGCTCGGTGAATTTGAGAGAGTACAGGTCATTCCCGAAATTGACGCTTACAGATTCGCCAAATATGCGACCAACGCTGGCACGACCGTGACTGCAACGCTGGCTGGTAGTGACGACATTCCCGCACTTATCAGCACCGCACAGGCGGCTATGGACGATGCAGAAGTCCCCTATGAGGGCAGAATCCTGTTCGTCTCCCCGACGGTATACGGCTATCTCAAGGATGACATCACCAGATATGTCACCAACGAGGTCACCGACATCAACAAGACCGTTGAAATGTACGACGGAATGAGAGTCATCAGAGTCCCCTCTGGCAGATTCAACACCGCTGTAACGCTGGCGAATCCGTCCAGCAGTAGCGATACGGGTGGTTTCTCCACCTCTGGTGTAGACATCAACTTTATGATTATGCACCCGTCCGCAGTATTGCAGGTCATCAAGCACCAGATTCCCAGAGTGTTCTCCCCCGAAGTCAATCAGGAAGCAGACGCTTGGAAAATCAACTATCGTGTGTACCACGATTGCTGGGTGCTGGCGAACAAGACCTACGGCATCTACGTACATAAAAAGGCGAATGCCTCTACCTAATTAGGAGAGCGATATGCGGCTAATGATAGCGATTCCTACGGGAGACAGAGTAAGATGGGAGTTTTGTGAGAGCCTTGCCAAACTGTGCAAGCGTCTCGCAGAAGATGGAGTAGAGTTTGAGATAAGGTTTCACGAAGGTTCTGCTGTCTATATGGCGCGGGAACAGTTAGCAGTAGCCGCCATTGACGAACAGTTTACCCATATCTTGTGGTTAGACAGCGATATGGCATTCACGCCAGACCTGTATTACATACTGCGAGATATGGGGCAACCGTTTGTGACCTGTGTATACCGTAGCCGTCGCCCGCCGTATGCGATTTGTCTCTTTGACAATCTCACGGCTGGGACGAGAGTCCCCGAACTGCCCGAAGGGTTGTTTGAGGTGGACGGATGCGGGTTCGGCGTAGTGCTGATGGAGACAAATGTGTTAGCGCAAGTGCATCGTCAGTTCCTAACCTGTTTTGAACCTTTTGACGGGATGGGCGAGGATATGGCGATGTGCAAACGCTGGCGTATGATGGGCGGGAAGATTTATTCCCACTCCGATGCACAGGCAGACCACGGTTGCAATGTCCGTCTTCGTGTAAGTGACGTTGAGAGATTAAACAGTTATGTGGGGCAGCGATGAAAGAGTGGAAGCGAATCAACCCAGATGGTAGCGAGACCGTTGGCATTCTGGAAGACGTGGCTGTAGTACAGGCTGAAGAGCCTGTTGAAAAGCCCGAAACGGCAGAGAAGCCGAAGAAAAAGACAACCAAGAAAAAGTAATCAAAGAGGTACACAATGACAGACACCGAAAAAATCACAATGGCACAGACCCTAATCGGGGATAGCGAAGCGACGGATGCTCTCGTTGCTGTGTACCTTAACGATGCAAAGGCGGCGATACTTCGGAGACGTTATCCGTTCGGCAACCCCTACAGGGAGACCGAAGTTGAACCGCGATATGAAATGTTACAGGTAAAACTGGCAGTAAGGTATTTCTTGCGTAGAGGGGCAGAGGGAGAAAGCCATCACAATGAAAACGGGATTGACAGGATTTATGGTTCGGTCAACGACGAAGATTTGCTGATGGAGATTACCCCGTTCGCGAAGTTGATATGAAAGCATTAGCGAGAAACAAACAGACTTTGTGGTACGCCCTGTATACGGGGAAGACCGCCGTATATGATGCCGACGGGCTGTTTACGGGAGAGTATGAAGAAGGGTATTCAACGCCTGTTGAAGCCAAGATGAATATTTCCCCCGCGAATGGTCGGGCGGCGTTGGAAGCGTTCGGAATCGCCACCAACTACGACAAAGTATTGGTGACGGATGATATGAATTGTCCGATAGCGGAAGACACCGTTCTGTGGATAGGGATTGATGCCACCAACAACCCGCACAACTATGTGGTGAACAGGGTGGCAAAGAGCCTTAATTCCATCACGTATGGCGTAACAGAGGTCAGCGTGAGCAACACGCCCGCACAGCCCTAATGACACATATTCACATTGACATCTTTGACGTAAAGAGCATCAAGGATGCAGAAAAAGAACTGACCGCGTATTCGGAAGAGTTCAAGAAAAAAGTAGACGAACTGATGAGCCGTCTTTCGGAGTTAGCGAGGGCGACTGCTATAAGCCGATACGCAGAAGGAGTGATGGACGGGAACACAGATGTGACCGTATCCATTGAACCGATAGAACACGGATTCGTGTTAAGGGCAGACGGCGAGGACGTATACTTCCTTGAGTTCGGTACAGGAACGGCGGCGGGGCAAGGGTATGACACTTCGGTTATTGCACCACCCGTAAGCATTGAACCTTGGTCTTGGGCTGGTAAAGATTCTAAAACCGCCGAAAGAGGATATTGGTTCTATGACGGCGTGAAATACTTTATGACAGTCCCGACAATGGGAATGTACCACGCAGTTAAAGAAGTTGAAACGCAATTACAGCAGATAGCAAATGAGGTATTCGGGTCGTGATTGACATTGAAAGTTTGATAATTGACAAAGTTAATACAGCCCTTACCGCATTGGCGGGGGTTTATCCAGACCTCACAGTAGTTTCGGACTACGTGGAAATGAACGAGAAATTCCCGCTTGTGAGCGTGGTTCAGTCTGACAACTATACGCACCTTGCGACACAGGACGCAGAGTTGAAAGACCACGCGGCGAACGTTGCGTTTGAAATCAACGTTTACGCAAATGACGTAAAAAAGAAGTCCACGGCTAAAAAGATAGTGGGAGTGGTTGACGCAGAAAAGCTGAACAACCTCTTCACCAGAACCTTTATGGGTCAGACGCCAAACGTGGACAGAACCATTTACCGTATCACAATGAGATACACAGCAGTAGTCGCAGAGGGCGTTACATCCAACAACTTTACGACCTACCAGATGTATCGTAGTTAAAAGGAGAAATTATGGCAACAGTAGGCAATTCTACGATTGGTATGACTGTCTCTTACGCCGTGGAGTCCACGGCGGGGACGAGACCTACCGCTGGGTCTGCTTACACCCAGATTAAGGGAATCAAGAATATCCCTTCCATTGGTGAAGAAGCAAGTGCCATTGATGTCACGCCCCTTGAAGAACTGAACTTTATGCAGTACGTGGCGGGTCTCAAGGACACGGGCGGAACAGTTGCGTTCACCGCAAACAACACGAACGAGTTCCAGACGTCTTGGTCTACGCTTGTAAGCGCGTATGCCACGGGCATTGCGTCTAACAAGGCGACTTGGTTCTGCATCCAGCACCCGCAGTTGACAACTGCATTTTATTTCAACGGAGAACCTGTTGCGCTTGGATTCAGTTCTGCTGACGTAAACAGCGCACTCAACGCGACGGCAAATGTTATCGCTGGCAAGGTTGAGGGCTGGGCGGCAAAGCCGACCTCTGGGTCTTAATGAATAGCGGGCTATAATGCCCGCTTTTAACGAAGGAGAAGAGAAGATGAATGATGTTAAGCCGATGAAGATTACTGACACTAATACTGGAATGGTCTACACACTTGAGTTTGACAAAGAGAGTGTGCGGTATGCGGAGAGTAGGGGATTCAACATTGAAGATGTTGCGAAGTTTCCGATTTCCAAGACCGAAGAACTGTTCTGGTATGCGTTCCGCAAGAATCACAAGAAAGTAGACATCCTTAAAGCGAGACAACTTCTTGAAGGAATCGGGACGCTCCCAGAAGACTTTATGGAAAGGCTTTTGTCTTTATACGCAAAGCCGTATGAAGCGTTCATTGAAAGTGAGGATGAAGTAACCCCTTTCGTGAAAGTGGATTAACTTTAGATAGCGCGTTCCACTTTTACCTTGCGATAGGTATGACGCCAGATGAATACTGGCACGGGTCTCCAGAACTGACCCAAGCATACAGGGCGGCATACAAATTACGGAAGGAAGAACGAAACTGGGAATGCTGGATACAGGGGCTATATTTCTACCACGCGCTGAATGTAGCCCTTTCTAATGCCTTTGGCGGGAAAGCGGAGTATATGAGTGAGCCAATCAAGATATTCCCGCCCACGCAAGAGGAAATAGAAAAACAACAAGAAA
The DNA here is from genome assembly GCA_045658845.1 of Alistipes sp. Classification (GTDB taxonomy): domain Bacteria; phylum Bacteroidota; class Bacteroidia; order Bacteroidales; family Rikenellaceae; genus Alistipes. The sequence goes on along the minus strand of JAZOVT010000001.1, from coordinate 3,010 downwards.
AAGAAGCGGAACAGTTGTACAAAACGCTTTCCGCTTTTGCGGAGAAATTCAATGGCAAATAGCCTTGCAGTAACATTTTCTGTTCATAGCGAACAGGTAGACAAGTTAACAGCGACTATAGACAAGTTGCGGGGTACGATAGACAAACTGACCGCGCCGATTACCCGTGTCACGAAAGCCGTCAACAACCAGACGGGGGCATTTTCAAAGTTGGGCAAAGCAATCGGGCGCATTATGTTCTATCGTGCCATCCGTACCGCGATGCGGAATGTGACCCAGAGTTTCCGCGAGGGCGTACAGCACGTTGTTTTATACAGCAGAGCATTAAACAATTTGGACAGCGCCAGCGCAAACGCCACGATGAACGAGTTCGCGACCAACCTGTTGTATATCAAAAACAGTTTAGGCGCGATGGTGATGCCTGTATTGCAGTCGTTAGTCCCTGTCGTAAATGCCATTGCGGATGCTTTCGCTACTGCGGCGAATGCCGTAAACCAGTTCTTCCACGCGCTAAAAGGCGAATCAGTATTTACCAAGGCAAAGAAATACGCCGTGGATTATGCGGACGGGCTGGATAAAGCAAGCGGGTCAGCCAAGGAACTCAAGAAACAGGTTTTCGGGTTTGACGAACTTAACATCTTCAATGAACCGTCCAAAGGCGGTGGCGGCGGCGGGAGCGGACTGGACTATTCGCAGATGTTTGAAGAAGCGAAGGTTTCCGATACGTTCCAGCAGATTCGCGACCTCGCAATGTCCGCCGAATGGGAACAGTTAGGTGAGTTGTTCGGGAAAAAGTTAAACGACCTCGTTGCGAAATTTGACGCAAAAGGCGTCGGCACAAAAATCGGAAAGGGATTACAGTCCGCTGTCGGTACTGCGTTCGGCTTGCTCGCCACATTCAATTTCAGACAGGCTGGGAACAAACTGTCAGAGACCGTAAACAACATCGTTGGCAATGTCAAGTGGGATGAAGTCGGCGTAATTATCGGACGAATATTCACGGGCGCGATAGACTTCGGAATCGGGGTTCTGGAAGAGGCAGATGTAGGCAGTTGGGCAGAGGCTATAAAAACCGTATTTGTCAGTTGTTTTGACCACATCACGGATTGGATTAACAGCGTTGACTGGGTAGGAGTAGGCGTGACGTTCTTCCAGAAAGTATACGACTTTGTAACAAACATAAATTTCGGAGAAATCGCCACCAGTTTCTTTACGCTTCTTGGTACTACGCTTCTCAATTTGTTCCACGTTATTGAAGGTTTTCTGGAAGGAGTCTTCCAGAAGTGGGACGAATATTGTGGTGTAGAAGCGGAAGACAGCGGAGTAGAGGTCGTCGGGAAATGGCTTGTCGGACTCTGGAACGGTATGGTCGGAATCGCGACGTGGATTTATGACAACATCGTGACCCCGTTCTTCAACGCGCTTCGTGGCAAAAATGGTTTCGGTCTTGATGAAGAGGGCGGAGCGACAGAAAAGGCTGGCGAAGATGTTATCAAGAATTTCCTTGATGGCTTGAAACTGAAATGGACTGACGTCAAGACGTGGATAACAGAAAAAGTGGCGTGGTTCAAGAGTATGCTCAAGGGGATGTCCGACTTCCTCACCAACAAAGGCGGTTCTTGGACTCTGACTCCCTCAATGCAGAATGGACAGAATACACCGAAGTATTACGCCTCTGGAGGTCAGCCCGAAAGTGGGTCTCTATTCTGGGCTGGTGAATCGGGCGCGGAACTTGTCGGACAGGTCGGCGGTCGCACCACAGTAACGACCCACGACCAGTTCTCGGCGGGTATGGAATCCATAATGGACAACACGAACACAGTAATCCTACAAGCGGCACAGGCTCTTATCTCCGCAATACAGAATAAGGATATGACGGCAATCGTCAGCATCGGAGATAGGGATGTAGTCGAAGCATATGACAGAGGTAAGCGTTTAGCGGGGGCGAGTTTAGTAGAATGACATTTGACATTTTCAACCAAGCCACCTCGCAATGGGTGGACATACTGTGGGCGGTTGCCTACCAAGGTTTAGACGGGTCACTCAATTCGGTTGACGGGAGCAATGCGGGCAGAGTCATACAGGATGCCTTGATGACCCGTGACCTGCTTGCGTACAAGAGGAAGTGGAACATCACCACGAAACCCATCACCTTGGCACAGGCAACGGCAATAGAACAGTTACTTATGCCCGAATTTTTCCGAATCCGAACGGACTATTACACGCCGAATGTGAACACGGTCTATACGGTCTACTCCAACAATGTGAACAAGACCTATGTGATAAACAAAGGCAACTACCCACTTGTGAAGTTATCATTCCCAATCGTTGAGCGATGAATGTTATAGATTACGCACCATACAACTTTGATGATAGTGCCATCGTGAGCGGAACTGTAGCGATGTCAAACGCCCTAATGTTTGACACGCTCAATCCCGATGAACTTGAAGTGGAAGTCATATCCAACGACACAGGCAAGCGGAAACTCTTGACCGTTGACAGGGATTGGTACACGACCGTAGACAACCGAGGGTATGTCTTAATGACGAACGACCTGCGGAACTTCACCTACGGCGACCCTGTGCTTTACTACTACGATGGAGTGCTACAGGGGAAGTATTATATCCGTTCCGTGGACAGACTTTCGGTTGACCACTTCCGCTTGAAAGCGTTTTCTGCGGTGGGAATGTGGGCAAGCATTCAGCACTTCGGCGGGATATATGACGGGGACACGGCGGGGAGCGTGATAGCAGATTTGCTGACAGGTTTTCCGTACACGATAGACAACGATGTGGCTTCCGTTCCCTTGTATGGGTATCTGCCTATCGCTTCTGTGAGAGATAATCTTCAGCAGGTTCTCTTCGCCATCGGAGCGAGTTTGATGAAGAACGCTTCGGGGAACCCGCACTTCAAGTTCCTACAGGGAGTCCCGACCATTCCCGTGAGTGACGAACGCATTTATATTGGCGGAAAACTGAACTACAAGACCCCCGCCACTTCCATAAGGGTC